>JAFGPL010000007.1 GCA_016936215.1 Bacteroidales bacterium | reverse complement strand
TTTTTCCATACATCAAATGCCTCCGCTATAACAATAAAGCCCATATGGTCACAAATATCCAGCAACTCGGGAGCAGGAGGGTTATGGGCCGTGCGGATAGCGTTCACACCCATTTCCTTCATTAGTTCGAGTTGCCTTTCTATTGCCCTTATATTAACTGCCGCTCCGAGTGCACCCAGGTCGTGATGCAGGTTTACACCCCGTATCTCCATTGGCCTTTCATTAAGAAAAAATCCATTTTCGGCACTAAACCTGAACGACCTGATGCCAAAAGGGACATTATATTCATCTGTTTTACATTTATCTGAATAAATTTCTGTTTCCAGATTATATAAATACGGCGTATCAACCGACCACAGTTTTGGGCTATCTAAAGCGACCGTTAGGGAAATGGTACCGGGAATTGCATTTTTTACAGCTATTTCCGCCTCATTTTCGCCGATGTACATACCTTTGGCATCTATAATGGTAGCTTTTACACGTATGTTTTCAGAATTCTTTGCCTGGCCTTTAAGATTAATTTCGGCATGTATTACAGCATTCTCTTTTTCAATCACCGACGTTGTCACAAAAACACCCCATTGAGCAACATGAAGCTGTGAAGTGCTGACCAGCCAGACATTTCTGTATATTCCCGAGCCTGTGTACCACCTTGAATTTGGCTGTAAAGAGTTATCCACCTTTACGGCCAGGAGATTCTTTTTCTTACCGTTATGCAAATAAGGGGTAAGATCATATCTGAAAGAAATATAGCCATTTGCACGTTTACCAAGGTAATGGCCGTTGATCCACACTTGGCTGTTGCGGTAAACACCATCAAAATCTATATAGAAGCGCTTATTTTTTTCAGATTTATCAATTCTGAAAGATTTACGGTACCATCCAATTCCTGTAGGCAATGCTCCACCAGCAGCGCCTGCAGGGTGTTTATCGCTGAATTCCCCTTCAATGCTCCAGTCATGCGGTACATCCACTGAACGCCAGTCAGAGTCGTTAAATCCGGGCTGGTAAGCCAGGGAGTCATCACCCTGAAAAAATTTCCAGTCACTGCCAAAATCAACCCTGTTCCGGACAGGCTCATGCATGCATGATGTCAGTACACTGATTGCAAGAACAATTAAAATGATATGATATTTCTTCATTTCAAGGATTATGCTGTAGTGGTATAATGATAAAAAACCTCATGTAAACGATTTCATAATAATCTGAAGCAACACGCTTCATATATGTTTAAAACTGCTAATATAGATTATTTTACGAGGCTTTCAAAACCATTTTTATATGTAATCCTTTTCATAAAAAAGTTTTTTGAAATATATCGTCTTGAGAACAGAATCATTACATTTGTAAGCCGGGATGAAAAAAAACCGGATACTGATTTAAAAGTATTTTTATGATCTGACCGGAAGGTCAACATGCTTTTTTATAATTAAACACTATAGCATGACTGAACGAATCAATCGTCTGATAACCATAGCAACACAATTGCGCCGGGATATAATCAATACGGTTTATTTTGCCGGTGACGGCCATCCGGGTCCATGTATGTCTATTGCAGATATTCTGGCTGTTTTATACTTTGATATTCTGCGGCTTGACCCCGGAAACCCTGAATGGAAAGAACGCGACCGTTTTATCCTGTCAAAAGGCCATGCCTGTCCTGCCCTATATGCTGCATTAGCCCGGCGTGGGTATTTCAAACCTTCAGAACTTAAAACATTACGGTCACTGGGTTCGCGCCTTCAGGGACACCCGGTACAGCAATATGCACCGGGTGTTGACGCCACATCTGGTTCCCTGGGGCACGGTTTACCGCAGGGGTGCGGTATGGCCCTTGCTGCAAAACGACGCGGGGATGACAGCCTGGTATTTGTCCTTACCGGTGATGGTGAACTTAATGAAGGCATTGTATGGGAAGCTGCCATGACCATTGCAAAATATAAGCTCAACAACCTGATTGCAATTGTTGACTACAACGGTATTCAAAGCGGCGGGAAAGTAGATAAAGTGAGCGGACTGGTCAACCTTGCAGAAAAATGGAGGGCTTTTGGATGGTACACTGTTGAGATAGATGGCCATAACATTGAAGAGTTAACTTTTACGCTGGAGAATGCAGCTATCAGGGGAAGGGCGACAAATGATAAAAGAGAGAAGTTGACCATCGTACCATCGCTGCCTCTGCCCCACCCTGACCAACCGGTTGTTTTTATTGCCCATACCATAAAAGGAAAAGGTATCCCATACATGGAAGGTAACAACGCATGGCATAAACGGGTACCCACCGATGAAGAACATCAACTGGCATTATCAATATTAGGAGGACTTGACCTTGAATAAGACAGAAAGCACCCGGATAGGATTTATGCAAGGATTGGAAGCACTTGCTGAAAAAGATGAGAGAATTATGCTCGTCTGTGCTGACAGTCTGCTGGCGATGCGTGCCACAGATTTCGTGGAAAAATTTCCCGACCGTTATGTAGAGGTAGGTATTGCAGAACAGAATGCTGCCGCTACAAGCGCAGGACTAGCTATTGAAGGCCTGATCCCATTTTTTGCCACGTATGCCGGATTCATCACCATGCGGGCCTGCGAACAGATTCGCACCTTCATTGCATACCCAAATCTGAATGTAAAATTAGCCGGTGTAAACGGGGGAATTGCCGGTGGTGAGCGCGAAGGTGTCACACACCAGTTTTTTGAAGATATCGGCATATTGCGCACCATTGCCAACATCACCATCCTGGTACCGGCAGATGCCGACCAGGCAAGACAGGCAGCTATTGCTGCCGCATCAATACCGGGTCCCGTATATATCCGGCTGGGTAGTGGGCGCGACCCGGTATTCTTTAAAAAGGATTCTCCTTTTATTCCGGGAAAAATTAATATTATTCAGAAAAAAGGAAACGATATCGCCCTTTTTGGAAACGGTGTTTTGCTGCCCCGTCTGCTTAAAGCTGCTGAAATATTAACCAGTAAAGGAATTGGCGTCACCCTGGTTGAAGTTCATACGGTAAAACCGATTGATGTGCCTGGTGTCACCCGGGTTTTAAAAGATTGCGGCGCCGCGGTTACTGCAGAAGACCACAACATCATCGGCGGCTTGGGCAGCGCCATTATGGAAACAGCAGCAGAGAACACACCTGTGCCCATAGCCCGCATTGGATTGCGAGACAGGTTTCCCGGCTCAGGGAGACCGGATGAACTACTTGATTATTACGGAATGGGCATTGATGATATTGTAAAAGCTGCTGAGGCTACCATTTTAAGGAAAAGCAAATAATTATGACGAATAAAAAAGTGTTTGCATCCAGAATATTTCCTGAATGCGGGATCAACCTGCTTAAAGAAGCGGATTTTTTAGTCACCGAATGGAACGAGGATAGGCCAATGACCCAGAATGAACTGATAATGGAAGCAAAAAGACACGATGCCCTGTTTTGTACAGTGTCTGATAAAATTGATAAAAAGTTTCTTAATGAATGTTCCCATCTCGATATCATCAGTCAGTTTGCCGTTGGATATGATAACATTGATGTCCGGGAGGCCACAAAACTCGGAATAGCGGTCGGCTATACCCCGGGCGCCATGACCGATGCAACTGCTGATATTGCTTTTAGCCTGATGATAGCCACAGCAAGGAAGATGTTTTATTTGCATAAAAGAATCATCAATGGCAGATGGGACTATTTCAGACCAAACAGCGACCTGGGTATTGAACTGAAAAACAAAACACTGGGAATATTCGGCATGGGCCGAATAGGCATGGAAATGGCACACCGCTGCAAAGGCGCTTACAACATGCAGGTTATATACCACGACCTTAACCGGAACAGCGCGGCAGAAAAAGAACTCAATGCCCGGTTTGTGGATTTTCACAGTCTTTTGGCTCAAAGCGACATTTTATCGGTACATTGTCAGTTAAGCGAACAGACCAGGGGAATATTCAACAAAGAAGCTTTTGGCAGGATGAAACCTACCTCAGTCTTTATAAACACTTCGAGGGGGGCAGTGCATCATGAGAAAGATTTAATTGAAGCATTAGATACCGGTAAAATTTGGGGTGCCGGGCTGGATGTAACCGATCCCGAACCCATGCACAGGGATAATCCGTTGTTACAAATGGAAAGTGTAGGTGTACTGCCTCACATAGGTTCTGCAACGGTTGAGGCAAGAAATGCCATGTCGCTGATGGCAGCAGCAAATATCATCGGTTATTATAAAGACAAAAATGTGCCTAATCTTGTCAATCCTGAGGTATTGAAAAAGTAAACCATTTGAAGAGGCTGTGTAAAAAGTCTTTTTTTAGCACGATTTGTCATGTTGAGCGATAGCGAACTAAGCGAAGCCTGTCTGACTGGTTCATCCAGGCAGGCGATCTCATGTAATAAACATCTCATATTCAAAAATATAGATTATTCCCTTCGGTCATGAAAGAGGTTCTTCATCCCGATGCATCGGGATTCAGAATGACAAGAGAAGTAGCTTTTCACACAGCCTCTCATTTATCCTCTGCCAATGGTTTAGAGGCATCAATGCGTGAGAATAAGAACGCGCTGATAATGAGCATACCGGAAATAACATACAAGGGAAAATTATAATTACCGGTAGCCTTTACAAAATACCCAAAAAGGGTGGCACAGGCAAAACCGCCGATATTTCCGGCGGTGTTCATTGCCCCTGAAATAGCCCCGCTGTACTTCCTGCCTATATCAAGACATATAGCCCATGCACTCGGAAGCATCAGGTCAATAATACCGAAACAAAGTGACAAAAAGATAAACACCTGTATTTTACCGGGGATAAAACCTGCAAGGAACATAAACAAAGCAGATATCATTAGCCCCGATACACCCAGTAATCTCCTTCCTTTTTTCAATCCGTATTTCTTTGAGAAGTCATCACTAAGGTATCCGCCGGCAATATTGCCGATCATGCTCATAAGAAAAGGGATTGCAATGGCATACATCAACTCTGTTTTCACAAACCCCCTGCCCTTTTCCATAAAAACCGGGAACCAGGAGAAAAAGAACCAGCTTCCCCATGCATAGAAAAAATACATTGAAAGCAAGAGCCAGAATTGTTTATTACGAAAGATATGCTTCCAGGGTATACTCACTTGTTGTTTGTCCTGTTTGCCCGATTCAATGATTTTAAGTTCCTCGGAGGTTATTCCCCTTACCTCAGATGGTTGGTCGCGGTATTTCAGATACCATGCAATAACCCATAAAACTCCCACGATTCCCAGTAGATAAAACGCCATTCGCCAGCCATACGTATTTATAACCGGATAGACAACAAATGGGGTCAATGCACCGCCCACCCTGCTTGCAGCCCATATATATCCCTGGGCTTTACCCGATTCGCCTGCCGGGAACCACCGTGAAATACTTCCGGTCATGCAGGGGTATGCCCCGGCTTCGCCAATACCAAACATGAGCCTGATCAAAAGCAATGCGACAAACCCGTTGGCAAATCCTGTCAATATGGTAAAAAGTGACCACCAAAGTACAATAATTCCCAGCACCTTTCGCTGCCCCTGCAGGTCGCCCCACAATCCCAATGGCATCTGAAAAAGTCCGTAGGTGGCAATAAATGCACCAAGTATCCAGCCCCAGTTTTTTTCAGAAATATCAAGGTCTTTCATAATGGCTGTGCTGGCAACACTTATGTTAATGCGGTCAAGAAAGGTAATAACTCCAATAATGACAAGCAGCGTAAGTACAATATTTCTTTTCTTCATGGGCGCAACCACAACAATTATTTAATAATATTTTTTCTGATATAATCCTTCACCGCCAAAACTCCTGAAAGCGGGCTCGATAGAACTGTTTTCCCAGTAACTTCGGCCAATTTCTGTTCCATTCTTGCCATTGAACCCTGTGCCAGGACAATCAAATCAACCTTTCCGGCAATATTTTCAGAAGCTTTGAGGATAAGGTCATCATGCGTATCCCGGTCGCCTGACATCACAGCCTGAAAAGCTCCTTCGGCCAAACCTTCAACCACTTCAATTTTTTTGTTCACCTCAGCAGCCATCATTTTAAGCAGGTTCACAGTTGGCAACAATGTTGAAGGTAAAGTAGCAATAACCCCTATCCTGCCGGATAATTCAACGGCTTTTATGGCCATTGCGTCATCAATTTTTATTATCGGCACAGGTACCAGGTTTCTTGCGATACGGGCTATTTCTCCCACTGATGAACATGTGTTAAAAATAATATCTGCCCCTGCATCCACAGCCAAATGAAAACAATTGACCAGCCGTTTAGCAACATTCGGGGTCACAGTATTGTTGGCGATAACCTCCTGAATAAGGCTGTCATCAACGATATGGTTTAATTTTACATCTGAAAGATGTTCCCTGAACAGGGCAGTAATTGGCTCTGCCAATGCCAGTGCAGTATGAACGGCAAAAACTTTAGTCATAATATTTGATTTTATTTAATTTCAGATTCCTGGTCAGATTTAAAATGAGTATTACTTATGCCAAGGTCTACAGATGCAGCCAATGCGATACCCCTGTTTCCCTGTTTGTCAACCGCATTGTAAAAATGATACACCACTCCATTATGTTTTATCACATATGATTTATGGGCAAAAAGTGCATCGTATGTTTCAGTCGGTTCGATAAGATGAGGCCCGTTCCATTCTGTCCAGTTAATGAGATCGTATGAACAGTAAAAACTGTTGTAAACCACTGTTTTGCCATCGGGCCAGTTGGCACGGAAGTAAAACATTACATATACATCATCAATCTTTTGAATTACTGCATCACCCGAGATTCCCACATGATGATTAACAATCGGTTCATTGCCAAATCGCTTCCAGTTAACCATATCATCAGATACGGCCATGCTGATGCGTTCGGCCCCCCGTTTTGGATTCAGGCTATCGCCGCGTGCGTTGTAGTACATTACAAACCGGTGTCCGGTATGTCTTTTTTTATCTTCCATTACAAAGCTTTTGTACATCGTGCTGTTATCGTACCACCGGACATCTTCGTCATGTGATGTCAGCACCGGTTTTTGCAACCTCTTCCATTCATGGACGGTAGCAGGATTGTATTCTGTAAAGGCCATCCCGATGGATAATAGTCCTTTTTCATACCCTGTGGAATTACCTCCGAAATAGCTCATCCAGTATTTGTCATCGTATTGATTTATTTTGTAATCCCCACCCCATTCATAATTAATTAATGACGGATAACCGGCTTTCTGGTTCATGTCCCAGTCGGCTGAATCGCTGAATTGCATTATTTTCCCATTGATCTTCCAGTCGAGGAAATTTTTGCTTTCTGCCAGCCAGGTTTCATAGCCGCGGCCATCGAAGACAATATACGTCATCCACCAGGTGTTATCTTTCCTGAAGATGGTGGGACAATCCATCTTGTATGCGTTGCTGTCGGGAACAAGAACAAGCCCGTATTTATAAGGGGTTTTTACTTCCTCATAGATTTTCTGCATGATTTCTTCGGAAACTATCTCAGGTTGCTGATGACAACCCAATGAGAAGATAAGTGATAACAACCACATGACTATAATATTTTTTTTCATTACTGAACGGATAAATTATTTTTACTTGTATGAAAATCAAAGAATAAGGTACATTTCGAGATTATTGTTTATAACAGAGTTTATTTTAATAAATATTTTTGCCACCAAATCACCAAGTCACCAAGAAATCACAAAGAATAGATCCATAAAACGTTACACTTTGTGAGACTTTGAGTTTTTGAGTCTTTGTGGCATTTTTTTATTTTGCCCGGTCACCAATGATTTCTTTTTTTTATTCATCTGCATTTTCTTATAAAGCGTTTAAAAGGTTATTTGCTAGCCACCAACCTGCCCGCCGCTTTGCTTTGGCAGGCGGGGGCATAAAAACACAAAGTACCACAAAGTAAAACTAATAAATGTCCGGCATTCAGATTATTCCTTGCTTTTGTCTTCATTTTTCAATCTTTCTTGCCATTCCTTGCTTCGTTTGGCAAGGTCATATCCCTGGGCGCTCAGATAGTTGTTGATACGGCCTTTGTATTTTCCAAACATGGCATGCTTTGCTTTTGAAGAACTTTCGTCCATAGCCAGCTCACGTGCTTCATAGAGGGCTGTATAGATGTATCGTTTCTGATCCCCGGTGAGTTCGGGCAACATATCCAGAAAAGCATTGTAGGTGTTGTGCATAACGTTATAGGTCATTCCATCTTTAACCTTTTCTATTTGGTTTGCATCCAACTCTGAAGCGAGGACAGCAAGAAAACGGGCATGCATAAGATAGAGCGCGGCATTGGCAGAATCTTTTACCGAATTAATTTGTGCATCTTTATCGGTAATATTCTGATCTTTTTTTTGCTTAATGAGCGCGTCTTTAAAATCGTGGGTAGCGCTTAGGTTCCGGTATTGTTCCACAATTATCGAAAGAACCCGGTAATATTTCATTGAATCGGCAATATCGAGCGTATTCACAATCTTTGCAGACCTGGCTGTGATTACATTTGTATAATCTTCACTGAAGTTCAGGTAGGGGTTTTTTGATTGGGAAAATGAGGTTAAATATCCGTTAAATAGAAATAAAAAAATTAATGAAAACTTTAGCGAATGTAAGATAAGAGGTTTCCCGCAGATGGCGCAAATTGACGCAGAAGTTGTCAAAAAAGGTTTCCCGCAGATGGCGCGGATTTTCGCAAATGTTGTTAAAAGAGGTTTCCCGCAGATGGCGCAGATATTCGCAGATGATATTTTCATAACACAGTTAATTGACATAATTTAATGATTATAAGTTATTTACTTTTCTGAAAATACTTTTTTCAATGTTTTCAGAATTAAAATTAACTAAAAGTGCAAGTTTCTTGTTTGCAATTTTCAGATAGGTTAATACAATTTTATGATGAACTTCAGTAAGTTGTTCAATTGATTTTACTTCAATAACTACCAGGTCATTTACCAAAATATCCAATCTAAATCCCAAATCCAGTTTTTGATTATCATAGATAACAGGTACCGGTACTTCGGTTTTCACATCCAGATTTTCTTTTTTCAATTCATGAACCAAAGCTGCAACATACACAGATTCCAATAGACCGGGACCAAGTGTGTTGTAAACCTTAAATATCGCCCCTCTTATCAGATAAGATATCTCATTTTCTTTCAAATCCTTTCTGTGTTCCGAATTTTCCATATTATCCTCTGCGTTTATCTGCGCTATCTGCGGGAAACCCTATTTACTTATAATATCCTGATATTGTTTCCTGATCCCTGCTTTCTCTTTAATCCCCGAATCTACCTGCGGGCCGTTATTTTTCCATTCATTTCCGGGGCCGGGTGAGTTTGAGAAGAATTTGTCTTTCTCTGTCCAATTGTTCAACACCCTGATATAAGAAGAACCTTCGTCGAGATAGATGTATTGATAATGTTCAGGGATATGTGCATAGGGTGCTTTTTCAAGATGCTCAATACGGTTTTCGCTGATTTCGGTATTGGGCTGCGCAGAAAGGGCATAAATACCTCCCACATCGTAATTATTTTTTGCAAAATGATGAATATAATTGGCATGTACCAGGTTATTTTTCATACATGTTATGGTTTTTGTCCATCCCCAGCCAACACAGATGCCGGAATAGTTCAGATGGCTTACTTCGTTGTGAATAATTTTGATATCATGAGCAAATCCTACACTGATGCCAACACATCCCCAGTCCTCGTTGGTACAATCTGTTATCAGGTTATTGGAAATGGTTTCGTACCTGCACAATTCTCTTTCATCTGACGGATTATAGGGCAGGTGTGCTTCAAACGAAGGAGAGCCGAAAAACCCCATCTGTATGGCAGTACCCCCGATATCATTAAAAATACAACCTTGTACCAGGTTATTGTGCGTTCCGCTGATGAAATCAAGTCCGGTAGCAGCCATATGCCTGAAGCTGCATCTTTCAAAAATGATATTATTTGCATTATGCACTGTAATCCCTGCAGGCTGGCGTTCGATCCAGGCCTGATTTTCGAGGCCCGCCTTGTCCGGAGTGCCGGGAATTTTTAGCTTATAGGCATCGGTAATTGACCAGCCTGCCTGCAAAGGAACATGCCCTTCACGTGAAGGCCGGAGCCAGGTTGAGTGCTCAAAATTTATTCCGATAAATGAAATATGAGAGACAGGAAAATCAGTATGACCTTCAATCTTAACCATAGTTTCGAGATATGGAACCATAACATCGGCTTTGCTCATTTCTTCATCCTGCCTGGGCCAGTAAAATACTTTGCCTTTACTCAAATCCTGGTACCATTCACCCGGCTGGTTCAACAGTTCAATAGCATTTACCAGGTAAAATGCCGAATTTCCATTCAGGTTATTTTCTTTGTCAATAAACGGCGCCGGCCATGGATGCTCAAATTCTATGCGGCTTTCCGGTTGATGAAAAGTGATACGGGCGCTATCGCCCATTTTCTCTATGTTTTTAACCCTCAGTATGGCAATTGCCCACCATTGATGAATGACAAATTCAAGATGCGAAAGGTTTTTGATATCGGTTTTGGGAATTGGAATAACCATTTCCTCTTTATCAGTGTTAACAGAAAGTATGCGGTCTAAGGGACCATCGTTCAGGTTGCTGGCGCGGATAGCTTTTATACCATTAACCCACATCTGGCGGAATTCAATAATCCGTCCCCCAACAGCAGGAGCATCTGCCATCCATACTTTACCCTGTGCCTCCTTAGGCATACCGGGTATGTTTCCCGAAACTTTTTTCCATCCCTTCAGTTGAGCACCGCCGCAAATAACCGGATGTGCTCCTGATGCAGCTTTAACTGCAGTTATTCCTGTTTCAACTCCCGAATCTTCGGGCTTGAATATCAGTGATTCTGTGAGTTGATATCTTCCATTTTTCAGGATGATCTGTATGCCTTCCTTTATAAGTGGGTCGTTCAGCCGTCTCAATTCCCTGGCTTTTCGTTGTGCCATCAGAATGGTGGCCAAAGGTTTTTCCCTGGTACCCGGGTTTGTGTCACAGCCATCGGGAGAAACCCATATTTCGAAAGAAAACAGAGGAAAACTCAAAGCAATTATTAAAATTATGTTTAGGAGTTGTTTGATTTTTTGATGGATCATTTTTATTTATTTTATTGTTGTGTCGCTCCTACGGAGCTTATTGTTTAAATGTTTTTATCTACCATACTGTCGCTCCTACGGAGCTTTCTGTATAGTTGCTTTTTATCTGACATACTGCCGCTGATGACTAAGCTGGATGTTTATTTTTAAAAAGTATCTCATAGTTAAACCATATATAATTTTTATTGAAATACAGACTTCAGATATCTTGCGTTGGCGCCAAAATTGCCCACCACATCGCGCGGGTTGTTGGCATCCCTCGAACGTTCAATCACCAGCCACCCGCTCCATCCCATTTCATCAAGGGTTTGCTTTACTTTTGGCATATCAATTCTTTTGTTGTTCTCGAGCCATACCCCGTCTTCATCGGTGCAATGGATCTGACATATCCTGTCTTTACCGAGAATTTTAAGTTCGGTACACAAATCCCTGCTATTTTGCAATGCATTGGCAAAATTGAAATAAATCTTAATTGAAGGAGAGTCAACCTCATCAATTAATTTTGCCTCAGCGGTTGCATCAAGGGCTGTTTCTATACCAATTACAACTCCGGCTGCTTCTGCCATCTGTGCTGCAGCTTTAAGCCTTTCAATTACCACAGGCCGGAGATGAGGGAATTTTACCAGGTCACCCTTTACACCAAGTGGCAGAAAGGCTGTTTTCACACATAATAGCTGCATGGTGTTGATGCAATCCCTTACCATCAAAGGCACAGTTTCGCGTTCGGCAAACGACTGGGCATAAAATCCCGACATGGCTAAGGAGCAGATTTCAAGATTGTATTTTGCTGCTTCATCAAGGAATATTTTTCTCTGAACCGGATCGAGTAACTTGTTTTCGAATGTAGTACGATCACCGAGACCTCCCATATCAACTTCAACTCCATCGGCACCAATTTCATGAGCAAGTTTAAATGCCCCGGATTTTTGCCTTTTCAGGATCATCCAGTCGCATACGGCAATTTTATAGCGTACTGCAGGTTTTGTCTTTTTTTTGTCTTTTGAGCCAGAACTACCGGCGAAAGACACTTGCGGCATGATTAAACCGCCGGCTGCAAAGGCAGCAGCTTTGTTCAGAAAACTCCTTCTTGAGTGCATTGACATCTTCAGTATTTCAATATTATTATATCTTTATTATAAACTATCTGTGCCTCTAACACCAATTATTTGTTCACTGCATGTTCGAAGACTTTTTCAAGTTCCTCAAAACTTTTAATGGCATTTGCCGGAAGCTTTTCACCTTTTAACCCGAAGGCATACATTGCAAATTCTTTTTCGATGGTAACCCCGGATTCATCAATTTTTCCTGATTTGTTTTTTATTTTGATAATATCCAAACTCATATGAAGGGCGAAAAATTCATAAAGTGCAATCCTTTTTGAAGGGCCGTAGTCATGGCCTTCATCGGGGAAATGAACATTTTTAACCAGGTCATTTTTGCCATAGAATTCATATACCTTCTGAAGTAATGGAAATTCAATGTCAGGCACATTGGCTGTCCAGTCTTTCCCGTCTGAGATGATCAATTGCGGTCTGGGGGCTGCCATAGCAGCCAGTTCAATATTGTTGGTCCCGCCACCACACAGATGCACCGGCATGCCGCTTTCGCATGGGCAGCCGCCATACATGTAACTGGATAACATCACTGCAGGCACTGTAACCTTAATGCGATCGTCAAGCGCTGTAAGCAGCATGGCATGACTCCCCGCACCACTGCCCCCTGTAATTCCTATGCGCTGAGGATCGGCATAATCAAGTGAAACCAGATAGTCAAGAATTCTGAGCGAGTTGAGCACCTGCATTGTCATGGCCAGGCTTTTACGGTGATATTCTTCTTTAAACTGCAATTGCGATTCGCCCCAGGCAAACAGGTCGTAACTTACAGCAACTGTACCCAAACGTGCCAGCATTGCACACTGGTATTGCTGGTCTGGTCTGTACCGGCCGTCTTTCCAATGACCGTTGGGGCATAGCATAACCGGTATTTTTCCCTGTATTTTTGCAGGACGGTATAAAGAGCCACATACATAAACCCCCGGCAGCGTTTCGAGTGCAAAGTTTTCGATGGTATACCCCTTCATCTTCCTGACATTTGAAATCAGAGGTTCCGATACCGGCCATTCGGGCAAATGCTTTAGCTGCAGGGCTGACCAGAAACAGGGCTTTAATTCATTCTTTCGCTTTTCCCATGAAGTGGCATCGCTATACTTAGATGCCAGGTATTCAGCCTGTTCTTTTCCATCTTCAAGGCTCCAGCGATAATACTCATAACTTTTTAATTTGTACTTTTTATCCCCTTCTTTGACAAAGGTGATATCCTGGGATGAGAGAATATTGGTCAGGGTTTTTTCAAGGTCAGGTCTGTAACGCCAGTCAGCGTATGTAACCCATTTATCCTTTATAAGTTCTTCGGGGTACCTGATCTGAATATCGTAACGGTTTTGAATTTCATCCAAAACCAGCTTTAACGGTTTTTTATACTGATCGTCAGAAGTTTGACAATAGCTATTTATAGCGCTGATAAATACGATTAGAATAATTATCGGTTTTTTCATTTTTGTTTAATTTTTTTTTGCCACCAAAGCTCCAAATCACAAAATAATACACTAAAATTAAAGCACAAATCTCTTGATACCATGACCAATGTTAACCACATTAAAATTTATTAGATAACCCAATCTCTTATTTGTTAATTTTAAATGACTTAGAACTTGAGCCTCCCAAACCGGATTTACATTTTCAAGGGCTTTTAATTCACAAATTACCTGCTCCTCTACTAAAACATCCAATCTCAATCCTTCATCAAACTGAAGTCCATCATAAATAATTGGTATATCTTTTTGTCTTTGATAAGTAAGCCCTCGTTTAGTTAACTCATGACAAAAACACAATTCATATACTTTTTCTAAAAGCCCGGGACCCAGATTCTTGTGTATTATATATGCGGCATCTACTATTTTTCTTCCTATTTTGTCTAATTCTGCCGGAATTGGTGCAAAACTCTTTTTTATCATTTTGGTGTTATTTAGTGTTTTCGTGATTTGGTGGCTAATCCGGCCATTTCTCATTGATTATTTCTTTCATTTTCATTTTGCGCGGATCTATTTTTACATATTTAATCTTCTCCCTTCGCCAGGTATAAACTATATGAACCAACCCATCAGCAGACTGGATTACAGAAGGATATGAATACTGGCTGATTTCGGAGTCTTCGAGCATGAGTGATGCGAACCATTTTATACCGTCATTTGAAAGCGCAACATTCAAAGGAGTTCGGTAACCTTTTGGGGCATTTTGCGGGGTTTTAACATGATTGTATACAACCAGGTACCTGCCATCGGCGAGTGAAACCGCATCGGTGCCCGAATTGTTGTTCGGAAGCCCTGATTCCTGCACAAGCGACCAGGTAAGGCCATTGTCTTTCGACCATGAAGTGGCAAGCACAGCATTTCTGCTACGGCAAAGGATCTGAAGATTGCCGTTTTTGTGAATGAGTATAGAAGGCTGAATGATATTGTAGATTTTTCCATCGTTAATCGGGTTTGTTTTTTCCCATGTCGTTCCAAAATCTGTAGTCATTTCAAAATGGACTTTCCATCCGTCCCCTTCGGTACTTGAAGGACAGATTAAACTGTTGTCTTCAAGCAACACAGGTTTATTTTTTACAGGGCCGATATACCCTTCGGGTAACTTTTTTGCAATGCTCCATGTCTTACCGTTATCGGACGAGGTCTTCAACATTCCCCACCATGTGGAAGGGCTGGGCCCGATCTTATAAAACAGCATCAGGTCTCCACCGGGAATCTGAAAGAGAACCGGGTTCCATGTAGGGTAACGTAACGTATCATCTATAATCCCGTCAGCAACATTAACTGGCGCTGACCATTTGTCATTAACCTTTCTGCTGATATAAATGCAAACATCCGGATGCCGTTCATATGTCCCACCAAACCATGCTGCAACAAGGCCTTCAGGTGTTTCAGCAAGTGTTGCGGCATGACAAGATGGAAATGAGGCAGTGTCGTAGATAAATTCTTCAAGAACAATACCTTCTCTGTATGAAATATCATCTGTACAGGAAATTAATATAAGAATAAACAAAAAATTAAAAAGTTTGTGTAACATGTGGTTCAATTTTGAATTGGTAATTACCTGACCCTGTTTTGTATATCACTCTTCCACTCTTTTCACCAAGATATTTAAAGCCTGATTTACCGGATAGTCTTTCATCATTTTCGGTTATATTGTTTTTGTCACCAACCGGGAAATAGATTAAACAAGTAGTATTTGGCGGTATCTGCACATCCCAGTATAGTGCACCATCTTCACGTTTCCAATGGCTTTTTATAAGACCATGAACAGAATGAAAGGAAGCATTCACACAATCCAGTTCTTTTATAAATAACGGGTTCAAAATAATCTGTTTGAAACCCGGAAACTCCCTGTCAGATTTTATTCCCGCTAAATATTCGTAATACCAGATGATAAGATCGCCAAGCATCATCACATGGTTTTGAGAGTTCATCGAAGGTGCGGCAGTGTTGGCATTCCATAATTCCCAGATGGTTGTGGCCCCGTTTTCGATCATGTACCCCCAGCCGGGATAAGTTTTTTTTGTAGCAATATTAAATGCAAGGTTTTCTAAACCATTGTCAGTCAATGTTCTCATCAGCCATTGCATTCCAACCAGTCCCGAAGAAAGATGTCCGTTGTTCTCAATTTCAATGATATCATGCACGGTTTTAACCACTTCCGCGTAATATTCATCGGGTACCATTTTGAAAGCAATCGGTAGCATGTTTTCTGTCAATAAACCGTTACCGTAAAAGCTGCTATCCGGAAGATAAAACTTTTTGTTAAAAGCCGTTTTTACACTATCTGCCAATACCATATAGTCATTTATATCTGTGTGTTGGCCGGTAATTTTTGCAAAATTCTGCATGATCTGCAGTAAATGATAAAAATATGCCGTAGCAATGAGCTGGCTTGGCCTCTTTACATCTGCGCTTTTTCCCCTGCCCTCCTCAATTGTTTTTGGAGGTGCACACCAGTCACCATAGCTGTCTTTGGTAAGGATGTAATCAATAAGGTAACGCTCTTTCATGTACATCATCCATTTTTTCATATAGGGATAATGTTTTTCTATTTCTTTCGTCAATCCATACTGGTGATAAAGCATTTCAGCCACCAGTATGTATGTTCCGGGCCAGGTCATATTGTCGCTGTAATATTTGTAATAGGCAGGGGCTACATCGGCAAGGCAACCATCAGCTTTCTGGGTATACAATATGTCGTCAAGCCATTTTGAATAGAGACGACTGTTGTCGAAAACAAAACTTTCGTTGTAGCAGCCGACAGCGCGGTCTCCGAGCCAGGGCATACGCTCGTTGCGTTGCGGACAGTCAATCAGCATTCCTTTATAAGAGGAGTTGATGGTCCAGACCGCATTTCTGTAAATATGGTTTATCAGGGAGTCTGAAGTTTCAAAGCTGCCCGTTGTTTTGATATTGTCATACACCACGCAGCCTTTAAAATTATCGGGTTCGGGAATCCCCGGGTAACCTGTAAGCTCAACATATCTGAAGCCGTGATAGACAAAAGAGGGCTCCCATGTTTCTTCCCCTTCACCATTTAGAATATAAACATCTGTAGCTTTTGCATCGCGAAGGTTCGCAGTGAACAATTCCCCGTTTTCCTGCAATGATTCTGCAAATCTCAGTGTAACCTTCTGTCCCCGCTGCCCATTCACCTTTATGCGCAGCCAACCGGCCATATTCTGGCCCATATCAAGGATAAACCTGTTACCGGATATTTTTGAAACCGAAACAGGTTCAATCATATCCATAACTTTCATATTCTCATTCATTTGGGCTTCGATTTCTCCACCGGGCTCCTGCACATATTCTGCCTGTAGCCAGTCTGCATCATTAAACCCTGTATTGTTCCACCCAAGTGTCTCTTTCCGGGCATCGTACTCTTCACCATCATAGAGGTTATTTACACGAATTGGGCCATTGGCAGTAACTTTCCAGGTGTTATCGGTACTGATGGTTTGAAACGTCCCGTCTTTATATTCAATGATAAGGTTGAGGAGCAGCTTAGGATAACCAAACGTTTTAATTTTGTACGGTTTATAGTTCTGGCGCATTGTATAAAAATAGCCGTTGCCAAGCGCAACACCTATGGCATTTGTCCCGGGTACCAACTGTTCTGTTATATCAAAACTGTTGTATTTTATGTTTTTGGCAAAATCGGTAGGTGAAGGTGCAAGTACCTGGTCGCCTGATTTTTTCCCGTTGATATAAAGTTCGTACAATCCAAGGCCGATCAGATATAGGGTAGCGCTCTTTATTTCCCCGCTTGATGTATTAAACTCTTTTCTGAAATAGCGGGCAGAAAGACGCGCATGCTTGCTTTCATCATCCCACGGAAAAGAGCGGTCGAGCCCTATCCAGCGGCCTTTCCAGTCTTTAAAATTCAGGAGCCCCATCCTCCAGAAAGCAGTCCGGCTCCATTCACTTTCACCATTTTCTGACCATACCTTCACTTTCCAGAAACAATTCTGATTACTGTTCAGTGGTTTGCCATTGTATTCAATATGAACTGACTGTCCGGATTTTACTTTGCCCGAATTCCACAGGTCACCAACATTGTTTTCAAGTTTGTGAAGTGAAGAAGCAACAATTACCTGGTAATATTTCTGCAGAATATTGTGGTGACCTGATTCAATCATCCAGCTCAGACGGGGATTCCGCGTATCAATCCCGGCGGGATCAGTAAGCATTTCACACCGAAGGTTAGCCAAGGTAAGTTGTTCAATGTGTCTTTCACTGCAGGAATTAAAAATGAATAATCCAAGCGTTAAAATAAAAATACTGATAATTTTGGCGCTGTAGTCTTTCATTTCTCCTTTATTAATATTTCACCAGAATTTTTTCAAGCGTATCTGAAACAGCTACTTCTTTTCCGTCAACAAGAATATGAAATCCTTTTCCACGGTTATACCTTGTTCCGTTTTTATCCCAGAAAATTGTAAGCACGTTGCCGTGATAAGGGATATTGTCAAGGCAAAACCACTCCCATCTGTTTTCCGGTACAAGCGGATTAACCTCTATTACATTATCGGCCCGGGGACGCAAACCAACCAGACCGGTAATTACCAGATCGTTGAATGTGGAATGGTTGTAATAGCGGCTGCGTTCCTGGTCGCCCTTGAGCCAGTAACCGGTTTTTTCATCGAGGTACTCACCAATATAAGGCCTGCCCCTGTAATACTGTGACTCAACGTAGAGTTCAAGCAACCTGAAATAAACCGAATCATTCACCACCGACTGGTTGTAATTATTTAAAAGATTTGCCATGGCAGTATGTGTCTGTGATGTGGCAAAAGGCCAGACAGCACCGTCCCATTCACAACTGCAACAGCCACGGGTTCGAAAAGCCGGATGGCGGCGTTCTGCAGTAGTGAGGCCAAAAGGGGCAAGAAAACCTTCAGGATCACGTACCTGTTCCCATGCATGTTCAAAACCATTGTCAGGAAGATTAAAGTACCAGGGGATAAAGCCAATAGCCTCTCTTACATTTGCAAGGGTATCATTATGCATCAGCGTTTCAAAAAAATGATGACCGGGGTTCCACAGTTTCGATTGTAATAGGTTTTTAATTGTATCGGCCTTTAGCCTGAATATACCGGATAATTCCAAATCACCTTTCATGGCCGCCATTTCGGAGATAGCAACGGCATTGCCGAACATATAACTGTTGATGGTGGGACGGTGGTTTTCAACCCTGCGGCCACCGCTTATTGATTCCTCCATGCCATCTTTTACATCGTGTTGCCAGAAGAGCCCGATTGGGTGCCGGCGATCTTTTTCCCAGACACTGTAATCCTTCACCATATCGGGTAACATATTGAGCAGAAAAGTTGTGTCGGCATCAACCAGATACCTGTTATACAATGCATACGCAGTCCAGCTACTAAATTTATTCAGTTTCTTCATGGGTTGTCCGTCATTCCCCCTGTACCAGAGATGAATGTAATTATCAAGAAACCTGGTATCGTGCAGCCAACGGGCTTCGTAAATATGGTGCCCTATGGCACAGGCAATCATGTTGTATTTATCGGCATATGAACGCTGTACGAGAAACTCCGTAATTGTTGGCCCCTGGGGTGTTTCCTTAATATGTTTTCTGAAACTCCACCAGCGGTAGTAATATATCTCTTCAAAATTATCCTGCGGACATTCAAACAATGGTATATTGGTTTTCATCCACTCCCAGGCGCTGTCATTGGGAATGGCCTGAATAATATTCTCATCTTCCATACGGTTAAAATAGTCAACATAATGTTTGAAGTACTCAGGTTTTAGAACAGAGGTAGGATCATTTTTCAAGGGTTTCTGAATAGCGCATCCTGTAACGAAAAGAGCAAATACTATAACGGAAAATATTACAATAGCACTTTTCGTTCTCATTGATGGTTTATAGGCAATCCTGATTTCAGGGGACAAAAAATGCCGGTCTAAAGTCTGAGATCCTTCACTATCGTTCAGGATGACAATAATATCGCTGAGCCTACCCGGTTCAATATTGGAATTTAAATACACAGGATTTTGATCCATACATTCAATATTTTTATTTTCTGGTTGTTTTTAAAGTTTTAATATAAAAAACTGCTTTCTCATCCGGTATACCGGCTAAAGGTAAATCTTCTTCGTGCACAGCCGGCGATTCGGTATCAGGGTACCGTCGTGGTTCACCGGTGCGAAACACAATACGCTGAAGTGATTTAACAGGGGTAAAAAACATAGCCAGTTTTTTCTCATCACCATTGACATTCACCCTGTAAAATCTTGTTTTTGAATCATATGAAATAGCGATTTTATATTCCTCACCCTGTTTGTAATGAAAAACTCCGGAATAACGATAACCATCTTTGATGCTGCAATTTCCAAGCGAATCGAACACAAGTCTGATGGCATCAGAACCCTTTTCATCCTGAAGTTCAACATGCAGGGTGCCCCTGTTGTCCTGTGCCGCAATTAATGTAAACTCAACAACCCCTTTTTCAGAAGATGAAAATATCCGTTCAGCCTTTGCATATTCATACCTGTCGTGGTCGCAAAGCGATAATGCTTTACCCCCGTCAGACAGCTTTTCAATTTTCACCGGTGCCCAGAGCGGACTATGAATATTCCAGTTCAGAAGTTCTTTGCCTTCTGCCATTTCAGTAAAAATCTCATCAACATCATCTTCAACAATGCTTTTTACGGGTACAGGTACTTTGGCTATCCATATATCCTCTTTGTTCATGCTGTATGTAATCCATAGGTTTGAATCAGATGGAGTACCATTTCCTTCAAGGATACCCCTGACATATTGGGGTCCGTAGTTCTTGTAGTCGCCACCATAGCGGGTTGTTGAGATTTCGCCCTGCACAAGCAGCAGGTTATTGTATTCAAGACCGTCATCACTGACTGAAAGCGCAAGCGGCCAGCGAAACACAGAGGGATTGTAAACAGTAACATACCGGTCGTCTGTTGTCCTTTGTCCCCATATCTTGGCATTGGCATTCACGAAGCCCGGTGCCCTGACAGCCGGGTAATCCCAGGTTTTTCCATCATCACGGCTCACAGAGGTGAGGGCATGTTTCCATAAACCCACTACCCTGCCATCTGGCAAATGATAATAACTAAAAGCCTTATATTGTTTCTTTAAAGGGATAAGTGGATCATCGCGATCGGCTTCTTCCACCCATTGCATCATCATCAATGGGCTGGAAAGCAGTTCGTTACAGGCGTTTTTAAATCCTTTGTCTTTGCTCGAGTTATAGTATGGGTATGATGTATTTTTTTCATTCCATGAGGCATTGTAACGTATGAAATAAACCGGTCCAAAACTTCCGTCAGAATATATTTCCCTGACAACACGCCCGATACCATGCCCATCGTTGGGTGAATCTTTTCCAGGCAGGCAGATACCATAGTATCCCAGCGCCAGCATCCGGTTATCTTTTGAAACATAAAAACCCATACGCTGGTGCATCACGGCATAAAGGTTCTCTGCTACCTGTTTTTTGCCTGGTTTTGTGGTTCCATCCGGTATGCGGTACCTGGGAAATATTACCAATGGTTTTGACCAGTTGTAACCATCTTCAGAGCTTGTAAGCAATGTTTGTCCGGGAGGAATATGTTCGCCCACCGAATCGCTTAGGTATTCAAGCCAGAATGTGTTATTCCAGTATGCCAGCATGGGGGCATGGTTGTATGTCCAGCCAAAGTCTTCGGCTTCGGCAGGGTACTCACGGTTTGCCCGCAGCACCTGAATGTTATGAACACCAATGACAGGTGCAAGCTGGCCGTGGTGGAAATCGGGGTTGGAAAGTGCTCTGCCGGTATATATGATTGTATCCTGAGCGTGAGATATTAGGTTAAGGCTAAGGCTGAGGCTAAGGCTGAGGCTAAGATGACGGATATTATTCTGAGAATATTGAAAAAATATTATAAAAAGATTTAAAATTCTCCTGATAATTTTCATGATTTAGACTATTTTAATATCTGGTTCGTTTTCTGTCTGATGTTTCCAGGGATTTAATCATCATATCTAGTTCTTCGATAACTTCTTTGTAACTTTTGATCAATTCTTCATTTTCTAAATTGTTAATATAACTTAAGGCATGAGAAACCATTATCTGATTAACTATCTCATATGCACTTCCCCTGGATATTTTATAAAACCGTGTTTTATCATATTTTTCATACCTTCCAAAGCCTTCAGCAATATTGTTTGTAACAGAATTAGCAGCCCTTCTGGTATTATCTATAATTCCATATTTTTCTTCCTTTGGAAATTTTTTGGTTAAATCATAAATTCTAAGCAAAAGTTTAAATGCCTTTTGCCAGACTGACATTTCAGTAAAATCCTTATATGACATTCAAATTATATATTTTTAATCTTTAATTCAGGGCTTTATCCAATATCTATTCCTTTTCCTCAGCCTTAGCCTTAGCCTTTTCCTCAATCTTCTTCAACAATTTCTTTAAAACTTTCTTTTCTACCTTGAAAATCGTCCCATGCTTATGTCCTTCAGGAATAATGATAACATCTGAAATATCTGTAAAAGATACAAAATCTTTTGTTTTTACAGCCCCGTAACACTTTTCTCTGTATGCATCGAAATAGATGAGCCATTCATCTTCAATTTTAACCACTGTCGGTCCTTCGGTAAAGGTATCGGTGAAAGCCGGGGAAATACCGCTGTAAGGACCAAGTGCCGTGTTACCAAAAGCAACTTTCAGATTGCGTTCCGGACGTGTATTGTCTTTAAGTACAAGCACATAATCGTTTTTTTCTCTTTTTACAATCACAGCATCAATTACACTGAAGCCCGGGTCGAGAAAGAGACTGGCCGGTGAAAAGGTTTCAAAATCCCTGGTAACTGTATAATACATTCTGTGGTTATTATACTCATCCTCAATTCCTTTTTCAAACTTAAAAGGGATGGTAGATGCCCAGATAATGATAAATTCATCTTTTTCATCATCGTAAAACAGTTCAGGCGCCCAGACATTCACCGTGGTGGTATCGAATTCCATTACCGGAATGAATTTCTGTTCTGACCAGTGTATTAAATCTTTTGAGTTCGCATATCCAAAGCCCAGGTCACCTTTCCATGAGGAGGTCCACACAAGGTGAAAAACACCGTCAGGTCCCCGAACAATGGAGGGGTCGCGCATAACTATCTGAGCACCGACACCGGGTTTCAGGAAGACGGTATCTATCCGGTGCCAGTTGTAACCGTCATGGCTGTATAATAATCGCAATCCTTCGTTTGCTGGTTCGCGAAAGGAGGTAAAAATATATACTGTTTTTTCATTTGAGCATGAAAATATGAAAAGCAATAATGTCAAAATAGTCAGCAGTGCATATTTAACAGGTTTCATGTCTTGTGTTTTTTAATGCAATTCATTTTTCTGTAAAATACTATTATTGAATACTTTTAAGTATTAAAACCCAGTCATTCCCATCGGCTTTTTCACCGGGAGGAATAAACTCCCATGTTCCTTTATTCTCAAAATTGCCAATTTCAGTGGTGCTGCCTTCACGGGGATTAAACCAGGATGCCCGTACCTGGTTGCCGCTTATTTTACCCATATGCACGCCAATATTTCTTCCATTATAAGTATAAATCATGGCATAATCCTTTCCTCTTGTTGCAGGCTGATAATCATACTTTTCGCCCTGAACAGCGACCATGCTGTTATCAGGAATCCTTTCAAAATAAGGAACAGAAAGCATCAGATCCTTAATGTATTTTATTTGGCCGGCTCCCGGATCGTTTATAGCATCGAACCAGTATTTTCTTGCACCGTATGATTTGCGTGTATCTTCAGGTTTGTAAAACTGCATCACAGAGTTATGTCCATAAGTATGTCCGCCGGCACCTGTAAACACCGACCAGTATGCATAACGTCTTACATCATTGTCATTCCAGAATGGCTGAAGGGTATCGTGCAAACCCTGCGGAATATCCTCGTAAGAAGGTTCTCCATCGAGGGTGGGTTTTACAGGTGTTAGGTTGTAATCGTATTCAACAAATCGCCAGTTGTCCTCACCGTAAGCCAGTTCAGTATCATCCTGATCGTATCTCCTGTGACCTGATTGAAACATATTGAAATCGAGCCATAATTCATCATGATACCACTTTGAAGAGTGAGTCCTGCCCCGGGGATGAAATGTTACAAGCTGGTCGGGAGCCATTTTCCACAAAATATAACCAATTGCATTCCAGATATCAATGCTATCTGAGCCCGGAATGTCACCTCCATTTAGCCATATAACATTGTGTTTATCCTTAAATCTTTCTGCAAGCCATTCAGCATAAATTCTTCCCTGTTCGGGAGTAATTTTGCAACTCTTGATATTTGAGCCCCATACAGGGACAAGCGCCAAATAAATTCCTTTAGATGCTGCGACATCTATCAGGTAATCAACATGGTCCCAGTAATCATACTCTTGAGGATTTTCGTATGAATTGCCCGGAGTTGTATATGATTTGGTTATATCATTGTTCACAAGCGCAGAATCCCCATAATAATTAACAGGGTCTTTCACATCATGCAGTAACATCACCTGGATGACATTAAAACCTTTCTGCCGCCGGTTTTCAAGGTATTGCTCCCCTTCTTCCCGGTTCAGCTTCTTAAAAAGCAACCATCCGGTGTCACCGAGCCAGAAAAAAGGATTTCCATTGCTGTCAGTAAAAAACCTCCTGTTATCAGATATTTTTAATAATCCTGCATTCTCAGAACTATTATTTCTGCATGACAGAACTGTCAAAATGGTAATTGCTATCAAAATTGACTTTTTCAGCATCTCTATTTAGGATTTATTGTTTCAAATTCTTTTCAGTCACCGGAATGGAAGGCATGGATCCCCCTGCCTTTAAAACTGCCCCGGAATATTTGTCACTGCCTGAAGCCGAATAGACCACTGCTTTGAATGGAAACCTTTCACGATATTCGGAAACAGCACGATATACCTGTTCAAACGAAGATTCCCCCTGTTTTACAAGCCTTGCATGCTGGCGCGGGGCAAGATTTTTACCCCCTTCTGGTGCATAGAGCGACCCGTCTTTTCTATAGTGCCAGTAATGGATATCAATAATATCCACAGCCTCAGACCTTGCCTTATCTGCAAGAATGGAATCCTGCACATCTTTTGTAACGCTTAGCATTACCAGGGCATTTTTGCCGGTTTCTTTTTCCCATTCCATAATCACATCAATCCAGAATTGAACAAAATGCAACGGGCCGGTATATTCGGCGCTGATAGAATGTATAACGTTTGTATTACTTGAAAAATTATCAAGACATTTGCGGATATAGGCTTCGTGTATCTTCCTCCTTACAGGATGGCCGGTATCATAAAACTGTTCTGCCATGAAAATGCGTTTGTCACCCGCATATGGCGGAGGTTCGGGGAAACCGGTATGGTTGATATTATTTGCATCGCGCCAAGGAAAGTCCGCCCAGTGTGCCCCGGCTTCAAGAATATTATGCTGGAAATAGTGCTGTTGTATCAGTAATAATCCATGTTTATCGGCAAGATCAGCAAACTGTTTTAAGCGATCCCAGTACCAGAAATTAAACCTGGTAAGATCGTATTTACTCAATCCGTCCCAGGCAGTTCCCTGTCCCGACCGCGCAAAGGGCAATTCGTAAAATGGGGCCCATACATCACCATCTATGCGTCGTATACGTTCATGGTCATCGCGCCTGCGATCGTACCATAAGCCGTAGTTGTGTTCAATACTTAAGATGTTATTAGTGAACATCCATGATGCAACCGAGTCCAGGTTGTCGGTAAAACCAGTTCCTGTTCTGCCGGGGACAAAACGTGTGATATGCGGGGTTGCCTTTTTGGCTGCAAACGGCCGGATATTTCCCCTCCACCACGAAACATTGTGCCTTAACCCGGTTATTAACATACCTTCGCATATCAGCAGACCATTTTCAACAATAATCTTCTGCTTTTTAATTTCAATTTTATTTTCAGGAATAATGCTTTTGCTAAATACCCGGGCACCTTTTGACGTCAGAGGAATTGGATTCCGCTCTTTTGCAAGCTCAATCCATTCTATGAGTGAAATTTGTGGTTCAACAGACGAAGCCGCAAATTCCATAGCCTGTGCAATAGTCGGACTGCTTGAAGCCTCTGTTGACAGGGGAAGAAGGTTTGCCCTGTTCTGAACTGAATTACCAAGGCGGTCTGAAAGTTGCGCATAATAGAGGCTGCGGGGTTTTACATGGCTGTCGGGTTCATACCAGTATCCGTTTCCTGAAAACTGCGCCCAGCAGCCCACGGCATAGTTAACAGCCCCGGGTGGGCTGAAACATTCAATTTTAGCGGCTGAACATTGCCAGAACACACTGTTGGCAGCATTCCAGCCAGCACCCTGTTTATCTCCCAAAAGATTACTGAAACATAGTTTTTGCCCGTCAACATTGACAATATCGTACAAAACGCCCGATGACCAGCTATCTGTCGGACCACTGAAATTATAAGGCATGTATGATTCACATTGTACAAATGCATTGGGGCCAGCGGCACAGAAACCAGCGACAAAATCGTGATAACCATATTCAGAGTAACAACGCTGAAACAAAACCATCTGGCCGGAGGTAAAAAATGCAGTGCGCCTGAACCCTCCGATTTCAGAGAACGGAGCGAGTGATTTGCAATCTTCAACTGTAATTTTGGAAGCTGTTTCATAAACGGATACTGCGGAACCCGCAAAATGTCTGAAACTTACCTGCCGTACCCAGCAGTTCCCGGCATTTTCAATTGTAACTGCCATCCACCGGTGATCTTCGTCTTTCGGGTTTAAGGAATCATAATCAGAAACCAGTTGCAGGTTTTCAATGCCAACATGATAAATTCTGCCCGGCCAATCGTATTTTGCAATGAAACCTCCCCCCATACTGCTGTCAAGCGATGTAGTCAATGTGGCATCTAATGTGATTTTATTTTCCAGAACAGAAGTTATGGTTCTGTCCCAATATAAGTCGCGTGTTCCAGGTTTCCAACCCAGCCAGGAGCTTTCACCCCCAAATTCGTTCATCTGAATTTTGTCAATCCATTCTTTGGTAGATGGACGATGTACTAGAACTTTATCTCCAGGTTTGAAATCATTACCATTACTAACAGAGAAAGTGGCAGCATTAACAGGAACATAACCATCAGTTATCCTTACAGGGATACCAAATTTTTTATCATCCACACCACCAATAACTATCAATGTATTGCGCGTTTTTCCTTTTCCGATTATGGTTGTACCGTTGCGGGATGTTCCGCATCCTCTGAGTACAACTCCGGATTTATTCATAAAAAGCTGTCCATCAACCTCAAATACTCCTTTCTCAAGCAATACCGCGCCACGCAGTCCATTTTCCCCGGGGGGCAAACCGGCAACATAATCAATGGCAGCCTGAATGGTATAGGTTGCATCGCCCTTTACAGGAGAAACCATTGCACGCACCGGCACGTTGGGAACAGGTTGGTTGCCGTTCATATACCCGCACCAGGAAAAATCAGGTATCCTGTTACCTAAAGAATCAGTAAAATATTCCAACTTACCATCAATGCCGGTCCTTACCGGAGGTACAGTTTTTTCCTGTGAAAAAACCGCAAATGAAAAGATACAAAAAATGAATAGCAACTCGATTTTTATAATTCTCTCATATGACAGGTTTTCATTCATTTACAGCCTTTAAATATTCATTTTCAGAGCACTCTGCCTTTTTCAGCAAGGGTATCTTTGTTGTTCTTCAGGTCTTTCCAGTCCACCTTCTTTGCCGGATCTATCCCATTGATATATTTTTCGATATTGGTATAGCCGTCGCCGTTGCAATCGAGAACGGCATCAGCGGGGTCTTTGGGATTGAGTTTGTATTTCTTTTCCCATTCATCCGGCATTCCATCCATATCAGTATCTTTTCTCGGCTCGCCATAGTATTCGGGGTACCCGCCAACCTGCGCAATATCGGTAATGATACCGTATTTATACGAGTCTTTTTCCAGCCTGCGGTGTTCAAACTGGTAAAGGGTATCAATTACTTTATAAAGCGAAAGGTCTATCTTGTTGGTCCTTACCTGGTTTATTACCCTTTCATCCACCGCGTCGCGTTTCGGGAGTGTGGCCCCGGCATTGGACAATACAAATTTATATGCATCGCCGGCATTTATGATATTGGCCTCGGGCATATCAAACCTTTTGTACCATCGAATTTCACTCAAATAATCACCAGCATCTGCCATGTCTTCAATTTGTATTCCCTTCCAGTTATCATTTGTAATTTCCGGGTAACCTTCCATGGTGTTACCTTCCACCCAAACCCTTCCATAAACTGTCCGGCCATTTACTTTATATCTCGATGCAGGTTTAAGTAGCCTGTATCCGACCGGTTGATCAGACGGGGTAACAGGACCGGGTTTATAATAATTGTTAATAATATTGTAACGTGAGCTGAAATCACCTCCATCAACAGAGCGATGATACCAGTTATAGACTACATTATTCACGAAATTAAAAGTGCCATTCCAACCAATAGAAGGATTACGACCGGTATTATTTGCCCATAGATTTCTGATGAACAAACAGTTTTCACCTCCCAGGGTACTTCCAAAAGCATGTCCATACGTATCCAGTGCTTCAGAAAAAATGCAGTTCTGAATGGTAATATTAACCGTTCCGTATTTATGTACCGGTGCTTTTGGGTTTCCGGGGCTATCGGTAAATTTATGACGGTAAAGTGTCATATTTTCATCAAGTCCCCACGATGCAGATACATGGTCTATTATTATGTTTCCGACAGGGTCGCCCCCTATTGCATCATCCCGGCGGCCCACCCATGTTTCCCCCCTGCGAAAACGCACGTGCCTTATAACAACATCTTGGGTATTTATATAAACTGACTCACCTGCAATACAAATCCCGTCTCCTGGTGATGTCTGTCCTGCAATAGTGATATAAGGTGCATTAATGCTAATGGGTCGTTCGAGCCTGATGATTCCGGCAACATTAAAAACCACCACCCGGCTTCCCCCATGCTCGCATGCTTCCCGAAAGGTCCCCGAACCACTATCGTCGAGACTTGTAACAACAAAAACTTTTCCTCCCCTTCCTCCAAAACTATACATTCCCCCACCTTCGGCACCAGGAAAGGCAGGAATTGAGGCTTGTGGTAAATCATCCGGCCGATGTGCCCATGAGTGGTACACTTTAAAATTTCTCGTATCTTCAAAAATGTCCGGCCATGCCTTTTCCCAGGCTATAGCATCCAAGCTATCCCATTCCTGCTGTAAGTAATCTACTATTGGCTGCACATTTTTCATAGATGGATATTGTGCATATCCATCAATAATTGCAAGTAGAAGAACAAATCTCAGCAACGCTATTCTCTTGTTTAACATGGTTTGACTATTTCTATTACAGAATGCTTTTTCCCCCAGATAATACATCAGTATTGTTCTTCAGGTCTTTCCAGTCCACTTTCTTTGCAGGGTCTATCCCGTTGATATATTTTTCGATGTTGGTGTAGCCATCGCCGTTACAATCAAGAACGGCATCAGCAGGATCTTTTGGGTTAAGTTTATATTTTTTCTCCCATTCATCAGGCATGCCATCCATATCAGTATCTTTTCTCGGCTCGCCATAGTATTCGGGGTACCCGCCAACCTGCGCTATATCGGTGATGATACCGTATTTATAAGAATCTTTTTGCAGCCGCCGGTGTTCGAACTGGTAAAGGGTATCAATTTCTTTATAAAGTGAAAGGTCTACCCTGTTGGTCCTTACCTGGTTTATGATCCTTTCATCCACCGCATCGCGTTTCGGGAGTGTAGCCCCGGCATTGGACAAAACATACTCATATGCTTCCTGTGCAGATATAATAGTCACTGGCGCCATGGGAAAAGGTTTGTTCCATTTCAGATAATCGGCATAGTCCCCTGCATCGGGCAGGTCTTCGATTTGAACACCGCCATTCCAATTGTTTTGAGTTACTTCAGGATAACCTTCAACAATATTACCGTTCACATATGCCCTGCCAAATACCAGGCGGCCAAGCTGACTGCGTCCGGTTTCGGGTTTCAATATCCTGTGGCCCACAGGTTTGTCTTTTGGTGTGACGGGGCCTGGTTTATAATAGTTATTGAAAATATTATACAATTCAGTATAATCGCCTCCGTCAACCGACCGGTGCCACCAATTGTACACGATGTTGTTTGTAAAATTAAAAATGCCGTTCCATCCTATTGAAGGATTCCTTCCGGCATTATTTGCCCAGAGGTTACGGTGAAAATTGCAGTTTTCCCCGCCCAGGGTGCTTCCAAATGAATGGTTATAGGTATCCAGTGCCTCGGCAAATATGCTGTTTTGTATGGTAATGTTAACCGTTCCCAATTTTTTCGGAGGCTTGCCGGTACCATCATCAAACATGTGGCGGTACATAGACATATTTTCGTCGAGGCCCCATGAGGCTGAAACATGATCAATCATAATATTGCCAACCGGATTGCCCCCTATGGCATCGTCCCTGCGACCAACCCAGGTTTCACCCCTGCGAAAACGCATGTGACGGATGACAACATCGTGTGTGTTAATCCATACCGTTTCTCCGGCAACACAAATTCCGTCACCCGGTGCAGTCTGGCCGGCAATGGTAATATATGGAGCCCTGATAATAAGCGGCGATTTTAGCCTGATAATTCCGGCAACATTGAAAACAACAATACGTGCCCCACCCTGTTCACATGCATCACGAAGTGTACCCGTACCGCTGTCTTCAAGACTTGTAACCACAATTACACGGCCACCTCGTCCACCGAAAGAATACATTCCTCCACCTTCAGCGCCGGGAAAAACAGGGATTTCGGCCTGTGGCAGGTCTGTTGGTCTTGCAGCCCAAGGGATATATGGTTTACCCTGTTTTGCTTCTTCCTGAATCTTTGGCCAGGCTTTTCCCCAAGCAATATCAGAAAGTTTCTCAGCCTCTTTCAGTAAAGAATCAGAGGCTCTTTTTACTTCGGAAGTAATTTTGGGGTATTGGGCAAATAAGCCCATAGTGAAGAAAGTTACCAATCCTGTTAAAAATATGACCGTCTTTTTCATCTAAAAATATTTATCTGGTTAAAAAGTAAATTTCAATCTATCTGGAAAATCCCCCTGCGCCCCCTTTAGAAAAGGGGAAGGAAAATCCCCCTGCGCCCCCTTTAGAAAAGGGGGAAGAGAAATCCCTCTGTATCCCCCTTTGCAAAAGGGGGAAGGGAAATCCCCCTGTATCCCCCTTTAAAAAGGGGGAAGGGGAATGACTTTTCAAAGAGCTAAAAATATTTAGTGAACCATTACTTTTTGCGTTCTTCCGTCTTCTGATGCAACAATATATATGCCGTTCTTTACACTCACCTTATCACCGGAACCAATGAGCTGCCCATGTATATTATAAACTTTTACTGTACCGGTTTTAGAAATAATGACACCATTTAACACGGTTATAAATTCATTATCGGTAATATAATCAGTTAATGAAGAAACCTTATCGGCAATAACCATGGCCTTATGTATTCTCAATCTTTGAGGATTGAGGCCAGGTTGTGGATCGGTAAATACCCTTATAACAATTGGCCCGGTCTCTGATGCTGTTTTCATTTCGTTAAAAACAGTAAATGAACCTGCCGCATCGTAAGTATGCTTATCTCCGGCTTTATCAAGGGTTTCATCGTGTATTTTATTTACCTGCCAGGAGTCGCCATTGTCTTTGGAATATTCAACATAGAAATAAATATGACGTTCATTGGGATCGGGTGCCGGAATAGGCGAATTATCAGGCGAAACCTCGAGATAGATGCTGATTAAATTTTGAACTGGTGGAAAAGTAAGTGCACATAATTTTTCTGTGGCAGTCCCGAGGTCCATGCTTTTACCAAGTTGCATGTACCCCAGTGACACATTGGAGGGGGTGTTTTTTGAAGGGCAGGTGGGCATAACCATCCCATTCTGAAAATAAAAACCCTCAAGTGTATCGGCTTCAAAATGATGGCTCTCCTGGAATTCATTTGAACATGAATCATAATGTACAACCACAGGGGGGGTACCTTCTGTTTTATCATACCCTTTTACATAATAACCTGTGTCAGAAGGAGTAAGAAGTGAAGGATCAAAGATCAGAGTATCCTGTGCATACAATGAAGAAACGAATGCTGCTACTATTAAAGCAGCAAAAAAACTGAATAATGATTTTCTTTTCATAGTTTATTACTTTATGGTTTATATTTTTAAGAGACTTCTGATAGCATAATCACCATTGATAAATGTTACTTTTATGATATACCTTCCGGCAACAAGCTTTGAGACATTAATATCGGATTGAAGGGTAATTTCCTGTTTTAAAACACTTATTCCCATTGAATTAAAGATTTCAACCTTTGCTGGAATAAGCAAGGAGGTAAAATAAATTGAGGTATGCACCGGATTAGGATAGACTTCCAGGGCTGGTGAAGTCTTTTTACCGTATAAAGCGGTAGGTCCAAGACGCCCGACATCCTCAGAGTTAAGGTACGTTTCGAGGTTGGTATATCCGCTTCCGTTTAAGGCTAACTGTTTACCATCGCTGGTATCGGTAGGTTGCAATCCGTTTGCCGACTCCCACCAGTCTGGTATACCGTCGGTATCGGTATCAACAGGTACCAGGGGTGAGGTATATTTTACCTCTGTGTAAAGTGTTTTTTCCCATTCAAGTATTGTTGCGGGATCGGTAGAAGGAACAGGCATATATTCGGTATGACTGTCTATAATACCGGATGTAGCTCCCAGTATTCCGCCCAGGTGAGCATTTCCTGCCAGAACTTCCTCTACAATCCGCCTGTCGAAAGTATCACGTTTGGGTTTGGTAGCGCCTGCCAGGGCAAGTACCTGTTCAAATGCTGTTTGTGCCGAAGTTGTTGAAACCGGGGCAACGGCAAACGAATCTGAAGCATAATGATTGCTGCTTCCTGATAATCCAAGCCAGTTATTCTCGGTCTTTTCAAGATTATCGTGCATCACGTTACCAAAAAGATACCATAATCCATATCCATAGAGGTATTCGTTACCTTCCCCGACCACTGCAGGCCTTCCGCCAGAGGGGGCACAATAATACTGGCTACTTTTGCTCGAAGTGGTTGCCGGGCCTGGTTTAAAATAATTATTGATGAGGTTTGAGTGGCAAAATCCTCCCAACTGTTCAATCCCTCCCCCGTAAAATGCCTCAGAATTTCCCCAGTTGTAATGCACATTGTTCCTGTAGTCCCAGATAAGCTGGTAATCGTTTGAGGTGTTGCCGTTTTGCCGGGGCATACGGCTGTTGTGATGGGCCAGCAGGTTATGATGATAGCTTGCATGCTCCCCACCCCACTGGGCAGCATAAGCCCTGCTCCCTTTGGCATGTGTCGAATAGTAAAGCGATTCTGTATTGATACACCACTGCAAGGTTACGCTGTCTACATCGGTAATATTTACATTTTCTTCAACCGACCAGCTAAAGGAGCAGTGGTCGAATATTGCCTTCTTTCCATTGCTAAAGGTAAGGCATGGATTGTTCTGGTTAATACGGTCTCCCACACGAAACCTCATATGGCGGACAATTATGTTCTGTCCGCTGAAATTTATACCGTAGCCGGTTACACAGATTCCGTCCCCAAGGGCTGTCTGACCGGCGATGGTTATATTGCTACGGGTACAGTTCAGGGCACCTTTAAGTTGAATGATACCCCCACATTTGAACACGATGGTAATCGGGTCACTGCCCGATGTTTCAAGGGCAGCACGCAGCGAGCCGCTATAGCCGTAGCCAAATTTATCGGTATTGTCAAGAATATGTTTTACATATATCACCCGGCCACCGCGCCCTCCGGTAACATATTTACCATATCCTTCGGCACCTGGAAATGCAGGTGTTGTTTGTGCAAAAGGCTGCAGCAATCCAATGAAAAAAGCTGCTATAACAAGGATGATTTTTTTATTGTTCATTATTTAGTTTTTTGTATACAAAATTTTTCGAACCATACATGTACCTATTTGATCAGGCAATATTTTTACAATATAGACCCCTTCTTTCAAATCATTCAGGGATATTGCGCACTGATTAACAGATGACCTGATTTTCGTTCCAGTAATGTTGAAGATTTCAGCATTGCAATTTTCAGGAAGCAACAACATCCCCTGGTTTACATATACAATAATATCGGGGCTGATTTCAGGATTGTTATTTGTACCTGTGGGCAATAATTGTTGCGAAGCGCTGCTTAAAGCACCAAAAGGATTAACCGATTTAACCGTGAAAATTCCTGAAGCCTGCTGTCCAATATAGAAGGACGAAGACTTTGAAAAACCGATTACACTGTCATTACAAAGAATCACATAACCCCTGCAACTGCTTATCTCATCCCACACCAGTGAATCATTAATAATTTTGAGATTCTGAGGTGAAGAAAGGGCTGTTGTTTTAATGGTGGGGTCCCACCCCAAAAAATAATCTGGTATGGAGTAAAGAGCAGTATCTGTATCACCAAGTTGTTTGCTCCATGATACACGGTTTGAAATATCAACAAGTCCCCCATCGGGCTTCATACTCTTATATTCTGCAAAAAACGCCGTCAGGTGGTTATTATACCCATCGCCCGTTGGATCGGTTGTCCAGACAGACCATCCTTCCGGTTTGATATGGTTACCAATCCTGCAGTTTATAAATGCCGATGCCGCATAGGTATTCCAAGGTCTGCCAAGATAACAGGAGTTATCTGCCAGACCGGTTTCTGCTATCACATCGCAGTTATGTATAAGGATTCCATGATAATTGGTACCTCCTCCGGTTTTTGGGCTGGTTACTTTTGCATCTGCAGGTGCTGTTATGTAACCGGCTTTTCTGCTGCGTGAAACAATAACAGATTGGTCGTAGAAAACAGCGCCATCACCGAAAATAAAATCCACATCACCCCGGGTTTCGCAATTCAGAAAATATTGCCTGCCCTTATCGGCAAAATGGGTATCCTGGTAACCCAGAAAACGACAATTTTTAAAGGCAACGGTATCAGCACGGGTATAGACAGCCACTGCCTGCGCCTGGGTGGCGGTATTTTGAAAAGTAATGTTTTCGGCATAAAACCCATCCCCTTCTACCCTGAAAGTATAAGATTCGGCAGTAGACGTGCTTGATGCAGACTTACCCGCATAATCATCGTAAGTAATAATCACGCCATCCCTGCTTTCGCCAATCAGCCGGATGTTTGTTTTTTGCGAACTGATAAGAATTTTTTCTCTGTAAATACCATTTTTAATAAAAAATACTTTTCGGCTGTTGCTGTACATGCTAATGGCATAAGCAATGGATGGATAATCACCGGTGCCATCGGCTGCAATAACCTTATCGAACACTTTTGTCTGGCCAAAAACCGGAGTTATCAATGTAAACAGGAATAATCCTGTTATGAAATTTATGGAATATTTATATACTAATAGCACAGAATTGTTTATATGGATTTTGCTTTCACAATTATATTAAAATCTAAGATCAATCTCTTAATACTAAACTATTCATCAGGATAATATTAACCGCTAAGCCGCAAAGACGCGATATAGGAAGTTCCCATTTCATCTTTGCGTCCTGGTGTCTAAGCGGTGCATTATTCTTTCATCAGTTTAATTTTAACCGCTAAGTCGCAAAGACGCGAAAAAGAAAGTCCTAGTGTCAAGTCAAGCATCTTTTGTCATGTTGAGCGATAGCGAAACATCTGTATTTCAAGAATAAAGATTACTCCTTTCAGTCGTGAGAAAAGTTACTCCCTTAGGTCGTGAAATATGTTCTTCACTTTGTTCAGTATGACAATTGACATGACACTATTTTTATCTTTGCGTTCTGGTAGTGCATTATTGTTTCATCATTCTTAATTTTACCGCTAAGTCGCAAAGACGCGAAAAAGGAAGTTACCATTTCATCTTCGCGTCTTGGCGTCTTAGCGGTGCATTATTATCTATTCTTGTTAAATCATTAGTTGGCTTTACCAAAAGAACCTGTATACATTTTTCCGCTTACCCCATAAGAGTGAACAGCATAAACACCTGACTTAAGGCCGGAAAGGTTTACAAGGTTGTCGTATATCTCTCTTACAACCTTTACTGCTTTGCCATCCATATTGTAAACTACAAGCGTCTTGACAGGTTCATCCACATCTATTTTCAACATATTGGTAGTTCCCAGCATATAAAACTTAGCATCTGCCGAGCCATTCACAATCATGTCATTTACACCGGTGGTATGAATGGGCGAACCCCAAATACGAAGGTCGTGGATATAGATATCACTGTATGCATATACATCCCCTGCGGGTTTATAACCTGCAGTAATTAGAATTCTGGTTTCTTGTACCCCTTCTTCAGCAATGGTCATATTCTGGTCCATGATCATTCCTTCCTGCGAGCATCCCCATCCATAATTGCCCTGGTCAGGCCGGGCTGATATTTCTTTACCGCTTAATTGTCCAAGAGATGGTAACTCTCCGAACGATGCGGCAAAAAGCCCATTGTTATCAATGATCTCTAAAGGTTCTGTTGTATAGAATACACCAGGACAAAACTGGGCACTTGAAGAAACATAACCTATTTCAAGTTTTTCAACATAAGCCAGTCCTTCCACCAATAACATTCCGATTGAATCACCGGGCATAAATGCGGGATAATCCACTGCTGACCTCGATACCACATTTGGTTTCTTCAAAGCAAGCATACCCGGGGTTACATGGCCAAGATAATAATTGGTAATATTCGACTCCTTCACTGCTTTTCCTATCAGACAGTTGTTACATGTTGAATACCTCACGGCAGTGAGTTTAATGGAATCGGGGGTACTCCCCACCTTAACTTTGGCAGTTAACGGCTGGGCCTGGTAATTGAGCAGAAGGGTTGTATAAGGCAACTTTGTACCGTTGGGACCATCGCTGTTATCATTGCTTTCAGAACCCCAAACCCGGTAATAAGAAAGTATCTGCAGTAAACCTTCGAGGTTGTTGTTATATGTTGTCGGATTCCATAACTCACCAAGGTTAAGAAACTGCCGTGCGCCAACCACATTACTGACATTTCCTTCAGGTTCAATCCATTTGGAAGCATCCTGGAAATTCTCGGTGATAAGGGTAATTGGCTGAAATACGGTAAATATCGGGGCAATCTTTACAGTGTCCTGATCCATTCTGACTTTAACCGAGTTGCCTTCACCAGGGATGTAGCTAACACCTGCATTCATTGCCGAAAACATATATCCATCGGCAGGAACAAGGGTAAGCTCCACATAGTAGTTTTCAGGCCACAGGCCTTGTTGTTCAAGCTCACCGTCTTTGTGTACATCGCTTATGGTGACACTGCCATTAAATACGGTTTCAATAACCAAAAGTTTCCTGGGTAAAGGTTCCCAGACAGGTGAAATGATTTTGTTACCTGTCATAATAACCGAAACAGGATTGTTCGCGGTATCTGCATCAACGACATCAAGACCGGGTTTCCAGATTGAAAAACCGTAACCGTATAGCGGTGATGCTGATACCTCAATGGTTTCACCCGAAGGGAATTTATATTTTGTGGTATCCCCTACAGTAACAACATCTTCAGGTGTATGATTGAAGGTAATTTCACCCTTTTCTGCCTCATTGGCTATGGAAAGGGTTTCCCTGGTGGTAATGGAATCGAAAACCACTTCTATTACATTGGTAACCAGTTTACCCATGTCAAGGGTAGTCAAAGTAAGAGGATTGACAAGCGCTTCAGCAGAATTCTTAATCCAGCGGGTAAATTTGTACCCGTACACGGGGGTTGCTGTAAGGGTTACGGGTACACCTGCAAGGAATACCATCGTATCGCCCCTTACCTCCATCGGCTCAATGCTTGTGGTAACTGTCCCCTTTGAACTGGCAATTAGCTTAATATAAGATGGTTTCTGATCGAATACCGGTTTAATGGTCTTGTCTGCATCCATCGTTATGGTAATAGGATTATCCAGTCCGATAGGATTATTGCTGCCGTCTACCCAGCCATCAAAACCATATCCCTGTTGGGGCAATGCTGTTAAAGTAACCTTAGTGCCCTCAATATAATGATTTGTCGAGTTGCCCGGGGCGGGATAATACCCGCTGATCTTTCCTCCACTTACAGCAGGCATGGTTAATTTATAGTAGTTCAATTCGGGCATGGTGACAGCAGCATAAATCTTAAGGTTATGTAAAGCCACCGCTGCCGCCGAAACCTGGCTCGATCCGGTATCAATGCTTGCCAGCGGAGATGCAGGGACAAGATATTCACATCTTGCCTGGTTGCCGGGGCCTATCTGAAGTTTTGTTACCGAGGCCGGGTTATGGTCAATAATAACCTGCTCGGGATAGAGCGTCCGTAAAGTTTTGTTTCTTACTATTGAACCATTTACCTTAATGGCACAAGCCCTGTCTGGCGAAGGAAGATCGTATGAAGAAACATCCACTTCGGTTTTGGTAATACCGGTGAGGCTGTCTACTGCAACATATCCCTTATCAAGGTTAGGCCCCATAAAAGCAACATAACCGGAGTAATTTTCACTGCCGGGAATATTGTAAACCCTGGGACCGTATTGCGGAATGACATTGCATTTATTAAGCATAATATTTACCGAGTCTTTGCCCCATGCAGTAAAACCATACCGAAAAGGTACTTTCACAGTACCAGTCCATAATACGGCACCAGGATCGGCAGGATTGTTGGAAAAGTTAAGCCTGTTGTTTTCCAATTCAACAGTGGTACCCTGTTGTACCCAGTTCGTGAAGTTTTCATTTACAACAGGTACTTCTACCATATCACCTGAATAAACCGGCATGATGGTCATGTCTGAAGTAACAGTTATATTGAGCGGGTTTACCACTTCTGAAAGGTCTGGTTTCCCTGAAATCTTCCATCCCATGAACTTTTCTACCCCGCTGGTGGCCTGTGCAGTCAACTGAACAGTTTGTCCGTAAGCGATGCCTGTTGTTGTACCAGTTACCAAGGAATTATTGGTAGTAATGGTATAACCCGTACCGGCAGATTTGGCATAAATCTTAATCATGTGAACAGAAACCCCGGGGTTACTGGTTTGCCCTGCATTTATTGTACCGTCGGTGGGTTTCACACAATATATTGCATTCCAGTTAAAGGGTGTTCTTGTATCTACCTTTGTATTACCGTCCAATAGGGCAAAATCTGTTGTAGTGTTGCTGTTTGAAGATCCCCACGACTGGATATAAATTCTTACATATTCTTTATTAATTGGTACTGAGATCAGACGGGGCTCAATAGAAGCTGAAAAAGTTAATGTGTCGCCGCCAATTGTAACCCCTTCCGAATCAAGTTCTTCTGTTCTTACAGAAATGGTGTTGTTATGTCCAAGCCTTGAACCCGAGATCAATAATTCCATTCTGCTTATATTCTCAAGATATTCGAAATCAGAGGCAGGGATTGTAATAACAGGCCTTTGGGTGCCTACATTTTTGCCAAGGTACAAATAACCGGATTCATCTGTCTGGTTTTGAAGATAAACCGGCGTATATGGCGCATATGAAATCCACGAAGAAAGTTCTGGCAATGCTGCCACGCCGAATAAACGGATACCCAGCGATGTTGAACTTGTGAGTGGCATTTTGTATCCATTGCGAAACGGAACATTTCTGGTCCAGGTCTTATCAAAATCATCTACTGTAATATCGAGGCCGCTTAGTCCGCCGGTGCGATACTTCTGAACACTGTCAATATGGAAAAAGCCATTGCCATAAAACTGTGGAACATCTACGTTATTTCCCTTGTTGTCAAGGTTTTGAGAGGATTTATACCAGCCGCTGTGGTACCCCGAATCGGCATGAACAGCTGGCCATGTATCTGGTTGAATACCCGATACAGACGAGCCTGCTACGCTGCCCCCGAAATTTTCATAAATAATCAGTTTTTCTACAATCTGTGCGTGAAGATTGGAGAAACCGGCAAATGCAAACATCAGGATAATGAATGCGCCTGCAAAATTTGTAATTGTTCTGTTTTTCATAAACTCCTGTTTTAAAGTGTATATTTCAATTTTATATTATTCAATATCTTTTGCCATTCTGAAACCATAAGAGTTCCATACCATATTCGGCAACATATGACCGCGGTATGCCACCCGGTGTGTGCCTTCGGTACCTGATGTCTGAGGCTCCACGTATGAACCACCGCGAAAGATTTTCCGGGCGCCTTTTTTTCCCGGATAATAGTAATCGGATGAATTAGCCATTGATAAAGATGCATACAATGAATCGGGCCCTTGCGGATCGGAAAACCATGCCGAATCGTGCGTCAACTGATAATATGTTTTGCTAAACCAGTCGCTGCACCATTCGTTCACATTGCCCATCATATCGTATAAACCAAGCTCATTGGGCCTTTTATTGCCAACCGGTTTAGACTGGCCATTGCTGTTTTCGTTGTACCAGGCATATTCCCCAAGATTTTTGAAGTCGCTGGTGCCTGCATATTTATCAGGGTTAAGCTTTGCACCCCCGGCGGCATATTCCCACTCAGCTTCGGTGGGCAGGCGGCCACCTTTCCAGCGGCAATACTCATCGGCGCCATACCAGCTTATGTATATTGCAGGATAATATTCAAATCCCTCCACAGGTTGCCATGAAGTGCCATTATGAATAATTCCCTGGTTAAACCTTCCACTCCTGGCGGTATCACTGGCACACAACAAGGCCTGCAGACCGTTTGTAAAAGTTGTCATCTTGCCTGTTGCATCAACCCCTGCCTGGTTAAGAAATTCGCAGAATTCGAGATTGGTAATTTCAGTGGCGCTCATTAAAAAAGCCGTGTCAAGGATAATGGTATCCATTGGCCGTTCCATATCCAACCCGATATCACTGCCACGTATAAACCTGCCGGCAGGAATTTCGACCATTGTTCCCAGCAATTCAGGCCTGGATTTGAACACTTCAGCATTTTCATCATCGCTGCATGAGAAAATGAATGTGTAAAAGAGGCACACCATTATGGAGATGATTGTATTGTTCATTAATCGTTTCATTTCAATCTTGGTTTTATTGCTTGTAATTATTCTTCATAAGGGTCGAATGTTCCTCCCCAGAATATGTTTTGTTCAAGTTCGGGATTTTTTAACATGTTTTCATTGGCAAACGGATAAAAATTATATTTTGGCTGAGGGAAATTAATGGCATACTGAGTATCCAATGAATCTTCCACACCCTGCTTAAAATAAGCATTATAAACGGGTGCAAGGCTAAAATCCACTCCATCCCTGATGGTCAGGAATCTAACGGGATCAACCCTTGCTTCGTTTAACAGTACTTTCCATCCTGTCCGCCGGGTGCCATTGAGCTTTTTAATATTAGGGCCGAGGTCATTTTCATACATATTTCGGCGCCGAAGGTCCCAATGCCTTTTGTTTTCAAACGCAAGCTCCACCTGGCGTTCGGTCATAATAATCTCACGCATGATTGTCTTGTCGGTAAGGTTTTCGTCAATATAACCCATGCCAACCTTAACATCGTTGCGTTCATTCCTTATCTTGAAAAGCAGTTCTCGTACTTCGTCCGATTTACCATCCAGCTCGTTGGCACATTCGGCAAGGTTTAAAATAATTTCGGCAAACCTTATTTCCATCCAGTCGGTCGCAACATAGCCAGCATCATCTTTATCTATTGAAGGGTTCACGAATTTTCGGCAATAGAACCCGGTATATGTCTTTGAATTGCCCATTACATTTATAAGATTTCCTTCCTTGTAGTGATAATATGTCCAAACCTTATAGGTATCATCTCCCGACAACGGCCAGCTCCCGGTATTGTATGCAACGGTGTAATAGAACCTCGGGTCGCGGTTGAGCCAAAACCTGTCCTGATCATAAGTCGTACCTGCACTGTCTGTATAAAGCGGGTAACCGCTTGCCATCGGGAATGCCTTTACCAAATCCCATGTAACATGGTTTCTACTCCCACCTCCTGATGATTGATCAGATGGTCTTACAGCATTGTCAAAACCATGGGTATATGCTGTCCCTGCATTTAGATCATAAACCCGCACGAAAATTGCCTCTTTGGTTTTTTCACTGCACTGTTCAAATAATTCCCTGAAACTCGGGTGTAACCCATACCCATCTTCGGTAAGGCTTTCCATAGCTGATTTATTGGCATCGTATGCACGCTGCCACCTTTCGGATTTTTTTTGCGGGTTAAACTGCTCGCTTGCCCAGAAAAGCAGCACCCTGCCTTTGAGGGCAATGGCAGCGCCGCGTGTTACCCTGCCGTAATCATCATCTTCCTCCCACTTTGCAGGCAGGTAATAATAAGCCGAATCAAGGTCCTGCACAATCAGGTCAATGCACTCACCGGTTTTGTTACGCTTTACATAAAGGCTTTCATCAATATCTCCGTTTGTAAATGTTTCCTGCAGTTTCATCACCATCGGGACACCCCCGTACAATTTCACCAGGTTCCAGTAGGTCCATGCCCGCAGAAAAAATACCTGGCCCTTCAGCAAACCTTTGGTCTCCTGGTCAAGTGTACCCTTCTCAATATTTTCGAAAAAAATATTCATCAGCCGGATGTAGGAATATGTATCTCTTCCAAAAAAGGGAACAGATTCATTATCAATCAGTCCATATAAAAACTGATACTTAGCATAGCTGCTTCCAGCATTATAATATACCTCATCGGCAAGTTCGGCAGACTGGTCAAAAGGATCATTTGTTGATTTCATTGAAAATCCGGGCATGGTGTAGTAATACAGGTTATTTACATAAGCTGCGGCAAGACCAGGAGTGCTCCACACTGCAGGTTCAGGCACTGCATTCTGGGGTTCTTTGTCAAGTACTTCACAAGAGGTACTAAAAATGATTAATGCTCCTGCGATTATACATAATCTCATGGCAGTTGTTTTATTTATGATAATATTTTCCATAAAAGCAAATCTATAAATTGATATTTACACCAAAATTATAAGACCTCGTCATCGGATAAGTATTGTATTCTGACAAATTAGCATCTTTATAATCAAAGGGGTTAACGAGCGTCCATAGATATTTTGTATTAAAGAATACCCTGAGTTGCTCAATCCCAAAGAGTTGCCCCCATTTGGACGGCAATGCGTATGAAACATTCAGGTCGGTAAGCCTGAGACTGTGTCCGTCGCGCTTCCAGAAAGTAGAGTAATTCCCGACAAGACCATAATCTGTGGCCCGGGGGAAAGCTGCATCGGGATTATCGGGTGTCCAGTGATCAGCCCAGAACGCAGGTACATTATTTGAGTTTGTAGGAACTGCCAATGATTTTTTGTCATAAAACACCTCATGCCCGAATTTACCGCTAAAAGTCATATCAACTTTAATCCCTTTCCATTGCAAGCCGAAGGAAACACCATAAATAAAAGGTGGACTGGTTTTCCTTGCAATTACTGTGCGGTCCTCTTCCTGGTCGAAATTAAACCGTCCGTTGGGCCCTTCAGAACCGTCACTTCCCCTGATATCAAGGTAATTCAACATTCCTAATTGAAGTTGTTCAGACTCTATTGAAAAATTCGGATTATCCATTAAAATATCATCAAGCTCTTCCTGTGTTCTAACCATTCCGGTACTTATTGCCCCGGGTTGGTTGTCTACTGATGTCTTAAGCTCATCATGCCAGGTTCCGATAGCGCCTGGTGATTGTGCTACTTTAAGCTTTCTGGCTTCTGCATAAGCAAAATTTCCACTTATATTGTATTCAATACCAAACGGGAATTTGTTCCTGTGTTCAAGTTCAAGCTCAAACCCGTATGCATGCATTATCCCGTAATTGAACCCGACTTTGCTATTGGAAGGGACACCTACTGTTGTAGGAATACGGGTTGCGATGGAAGCCATGATATCATAGGTATACTTGTAAAATGCATCACCGGTAAAAACAAGTTTGTTGTTAAAAAACCGCATATCCACGCCCCCGTTATAAAATTGGGTTTTTTGCCAGGAAACACCAGGATTTACGAAAGCAGCATTTTTAGGCTCAAGTGTGATTACCGGTTGCTCCCCAAAAAGAAATGTACGCTTCTCAACAGGACCATAAACAAGCATCCAGGTATAGTCACCAATGGCATCATTACCGAGTAGTCCGGCAGATCCCCTGAATTTCATAAAATTGATTACAGGTAGTAATTTCTTAAAAAACTTCTCTTCGGAGACTACCCAACCAACCAATACGGAGGGAAAGAACCCCCATCGTTCATCGGGAGCAAATTTGGTCGAAGATTCATAACGGAAGGCAAATTCAGCAATATATTTTGAACCATAATTATAATTCAACCTTCCCACATAACCCATGCTTCCATGATCAGAAACATTCGTGGCCAGGAGAACATCCTGCTCGCTAAAAGCCCAGTAAAGGTCATAACCAGGAATCACCTGCTCTCCTTCCCTTTTCCAGCCAACCCTGTTACCCCTGCTTTCTCCGACTTCTCCAACAATCAGACCGCTAACTTCATGCTTTCCGAATGTACGGTTATATGAAATATGGGCATTAACCTGGTAGGAATATGATCTTTCGGAGCTTTCTTCCAGTTCCTGTGCATTGGTAATCGCAATTACCGGTGAAACAGAATCCAATGGTGATGTCACTTTAATAATATTTTTGGTAGCAGTGTAATTGGCTGCATATATTTTCGGTTCATATTTTTTTCCGTATCCGGAATTTCTTGTCTGGCTGATCTGCATTTTAGCGCTTAAACCTTTGATGAAAGGTATTTTATAATTCAAAGAAGCAACATAACTTGCACTGTTCGACTCACCTTTATTATAGCTTTCGCTTTCCCAAACCGCATAAGGATTTCTTGGTAATATGTTAGGATGATAAACAGGATTTCCATCTATGGTCGGGGGAATCCATTTGGGATTTTGTAACAGTTGCCTGAATGTTTCTTCAAGCAGGTCGCTTTGTCCGTCCCAGGGGCTTACCGGACTACCGTCGGTCCTGTTTCCGAGACTGACTTCAAAGTTTGCAGTAAGCCCTTTTGAAATTTCAGCTTCAATATTACTGCGAATCGTATATTTTCTGATGTATACCCGTTCAATATTTCCGGTTTCCTCGAGATAACTACCCCCGACAAAATACCTGATCTTTTCTGAACCTCCGCTGAAATTGAGGTTATGACGCTGAACCGTAGCGTTTTTCCAGGCGCCGTCCAACCAGTCATAACCACCATTTGGTAAAGAATCCAGTATATAGTCAAGCTCGCTTTGGGTAAATTTATCACCTTTTTGTTCAAGGATGTCATATTTGTCATTTAGCATGGTTGCATGCTCATATGCAGAAAGCATTTCAGTGATATTGATAGGTTCTGTTATACCAAAACTACTACTGTAGTTCACCTTAACCTTTCCTTCCTTTCCCTTTTTTGTCGTCACAAGCACCACGCCTCCTGCCGATTTTGCACCATACACTGCCGCGGAGGCATCTTTCAATACTGAAATGGCTTCCACCTCGCTGGGGTCAAGAATATCGAATGCTTCCTGGTCCCTGATTATTCCGTCAATAACATAAATGGGCGGTTCTGCAATAAGTCCAAAAGAACTTGATTCACGTATCTGCAGAGATGTTGAGGCACCTGGTTTACCCGATGCAATATTGATCCTTACCCCGGCCAACCTTCCTTCAAGGGCGCTTGAGAGGTTTACAGACGGGATATCTATTAACTCTTTGGCGCTAATATCGCTTACTGAACCGGCAAGGTTTGCCCTCTTCACACTTCCATAGCCTACCACCACCACTTCGTCGAGTGTTGTAACATCTTCAACCAGGGTAATGTTTATCACGGTCTGGTTTCCCACACTTATCTCCTCTGTAAGCATCCCCACAAAAGAAAAAATCAGGATGCCGTCGGCAGGTACACCTTCCACCACATATTTGCCGTCAATATCGGTAATAGCCCCCGTGTTGGTGCCTTTTATCACCACATTCACCCCGGGAAGTGTCTCTCCGGCGCTGTTTCTTACCTGTCCGGTTACCCTCACCTGGGAAAAAGACATTCCGGCAGTCAATACAACCAGGGCAATCATCAGATAAAAGTGTTTCATTATTTAAGTGTTTAGTTAAATTTTAAAGTCATTTTGTATATCAGACATTTTAAACATGTAATATCCTGAATTTTTCTATGCTGTTTTTACACAGCCATCTTCTTTTTCCATCCATAATAGGTCAGTGCATCTGTACCCTGTTTATTTTTAAACAAAAAACTGGCAAAATATGCAACCACGAAAAGAACAACATGGCTGTATACTCCCAGCATCATTTTATGATGTGTAAAGTTAAAGTTACCAAAATCAAGTAACAATACCGATTTTTCACCTATTTCAAATTTCGTGGAAGTAAGTACGGCATATGCTGTAAACAAAACGCTTGCAGCAATGCCGACATATAAACCCTGTTTGTTGGCCCTTTTGGTAAAGATTCCAAGCAGGAACATACCTGCAATTCCCCCTGAAAAGATTGAATACAAGGTAAATATAATCCCCAGTACCCCTTCTCCCCCTATTTTTGTATAATACAAGGCAATGAATATAGAAGCAAAGCCAGCAAGTATTACAATCAGGCGGCTGAAAAACATACGCTGTTTCTCGGTACTTGAGGGTTTAAACCTTATATAATAATCTTCCACACATATGGCTGACAGGCAATTCAGGTCGGAGTCGAGGCTTGATATTGCTGCTGCAAGCAGGGCTGCAAGCACAAGCCCGACCACCCCTACCGGCAGTTTTGTCATAATAAATTGTGGAAAAACAGCATCGGGCCTTATACCTTCCGGTAATTCAGCCGGGTTAACATGGTAATAAGCGAACAGGGCTGTGCCGATAAACATAAATAAAGCCCATACCGGAACACTCAGAAGCACTCCCATCAAAGAAGCCTTAACAGCGGCTTTATCGGATTTGGCAGCAAGGTAGCGCTGTATAATTGTTTGATCGGTTCCGTATTTTTGTATAGCGTAAAATATACCATTCAATACCATAACCAAAAAGGTGAGTTTTGTAAAGCTTATATCATAAGGTCCAAAACCTGTTTTGCCATTTTCAACAGCAATGTCCCATATGGTTCCTATCCCTCCATTGGTGGATGCAATTATAATCAACAAGGACGCAATGCCCCCGCCAACGAGAAGAAATCCCTGGAAAACATCGAGCCAGACTACTGCTTCTATACCTCCCAGAAGGGTGATGAATATGACGATTATACCAATTATCCAGATCATTTCGGATGTATTGAACCCTGCCATTTTTGAAAACGCGAGGGCAATCAGGAAAAATACCGTACCCATCTTTGAAAAATGAGCCAGGAAAAACCCCAGTGAACTATACAGCCGGGCAAAAAACCCGAACCGCTTCTCAAAATACTCGTATGCGCTTATTTTTATGGCTTTTCGGTAAAGGGGAACAACAAACCCAATGATGAGTATCAAAGTAACCGGTACCATTAATCCCTGTACAAGCAAAATCCAGTTGGATGAAAACCCTTCGCCCGGATATGCCAGAAACGTAACACTACTGATAAGGGTGGCAAGAATTGAGATACCAATGGCCCAGGAGGGTAACTTTCCACCGGCTGTGAAATATTTACTCAGGTTATTTTGTTTTCCCGATAGTTTAAGACTTATGAAAAAAGGAACAATCAGCGAACCTATGATGATAATGAAATCAATAATATGTACCTTAAGCCCTGCCATGAAATTTTGGTTTATAGTGTTATGTTGTTTAATTTACGGTGATCCTGTCTCATCCAAAGAATATCCGGCCATGTATAGCTTCCCGGTTTGGTTGTAATATAAGTGCCTTTTTTTTCTTCAGTTTTCATTCTTATGACCCCGGTGTCAAGTTCCTGAATCGGGAATAGTTTATTTATATTCAAATAGTTAAGCACTACCGAAGTGGTGCTTCCCCCTTCAATAATTAATTCATTTAAATCTATCTTTCCTACAACTTTCTTAACCAGTACGCCAATATTTTCTTTTATTCTTTGCGAAAGCATTGGTTCGGCATTCGAAAAATGCGTGACCGAAACAACTACTTTTCTTTTGTTTTTGATGCCAAGCACTATTTCATCCACCCATTTGTCAAGAAGAGCAGGATTAAAATCTTTGTTGAAATAAATCTCCACCGGCATGTTTGATAACACATATCCACTTGATTCAATGGTCTTAAGCTGCTGTTCATTTTTTTGATATGCACTTCCAAGTATATACAGGATTCTTTCTCCGAATTCTTCCGGACATGAATAATCCTCGATTCCGGTTATATGTCTGTTTATGAGCAACGCATCGAAAAAGCCCGAAGCCCCGGCCGGTAAGGTGGAATCGTCAATACATGATGCCCAGTTTTTCAGGTCATCCTGGCCGGTAACGTCACCAAGGATTAATCCCTTAACCGGTAAATTGCTTTGGGGTGAAAGACAAGTAAACAAGTTGCTTCCACCTACAATCTCTTTAACAGAAGATGAATAAACAGGGTATTCAGGGTCTTTCGAGAAGTTGGTTTTTTCAAGGGGAATATCGTCAATGTAATAAACACCTTCGCGGATTATGCGCCTGAGCGCCGGATTGGCTGCTACGATAACCGATCGCTTTTTACCGGTAACCTGCATCTGGGCAGATAATTCAGCAGAAATATTCCCCCGCAGCACCGAATCGAGTTTTTTATAAATAAAAGACGGTTTCAATTTGAGGATTTTTCTGGTTACTTCACTCATAACCTCTGAAGCCTGCAGCGCATTCAATGAGCGGGTATCGGTAGCAATTACCAGCAAATCGGCATCGCTGTGCTGTATTGATTTTGTCTCAATCACAACCTTAAGCCCATGCCGGATTCCTATTCCACCTATCTCGGCCGCTCCTGTAAAATCATCTGCAATAACAGCTATCATTTTATAGTTACAAGTTTCACGTTACAAGTTTCAAGGCTAATTGTCAAAAGCATAAAAGAATATTGTCTTTCAGTATTATTGTTATTCTTCAACACTTCCGGTTTACCTCCATTTACAAATCTTCAAATCATCAAATCAGCTCATTAGTAATTTGGTAAATAGCAAATCATTGTCAAATACTTCCATCATTTCAATTCCTCATTCATTCTTTTGTTTTTACACAGTTTTACAGCGTATTCAATCGCGTTCATCAGGGCATCGGGGCTTGCGATCCCCTTGCCTGCAATTTCAAATGCTGTACCATGGTCAACCGAGGTACGTATTATCGGCAAACCCAGGGTCACGTTCACCCCTTTCACACTTTTCATACTGTTTTTTATTTCATCCCACTGAAAACCCAAAAGTTTAAAAGGTATATGACCCTGGTCATGGTACATAGCCACGCACACATCAAATTTCCCTCCTCGTGCAAGGGCAAAAAGCGAATCGGGCGGTATCGGGCCTTCAGCCAGAATGCCCATTTTGCAGGCATCTTCAATGGCAGGAAGAATCTCGTTTATCTCTTCATCACCAAACAATCCGCCATCACCGGCATGGGGATTTAAACCGGCAACACCGATTCTCGGATGATCAATGCCGAGCTTTATGGTTTCCTGGTATGCAAGCTGAATTACATCCAGTACCCTCTCTCTCTTTACCATATCGCATGCCTGCCTCAAAGAGACATGTGTTGTAACATGAACCACCCTGAAGTTATCATCTACCAGCATCATTGCCGGCTTTTTACTTTTGGTATAATGTGCATATATCTCGGTATGTCCTGAAAAATGATGACCGGCAAGATTAATAGACTCCTTGTTGATCGGACCTGTAACCGTCCCGTCCACATCTCCATTCATAGCCAGGTCAATAGCTGTTTTGATAGCCCTGAAAGCAATATCACCAGCTGCTGCTGATATTTCACCCAGCCTTACCTGTTGAATATTGGGAGAGGGTATGTCAATGATATTAATTATACCAGGCTGAAAATCAGCATCATTAATCTTTTCAATAACACGAAGCCTGGTTCCCGGTTCCACCATTTCTTTTGTGTTTTTAATGATTTCAGCATTCGCAATAAGCACGGGCCTGCTAATGTCCAATACTCTTTTGTCAGGAACCGTTTTAAGAGCTATTTCCGGACCTATCCCGGCAGGATCGCCCATCGTTACCGCAAGAAGTGGTCTGTATTTTTTCTCCTCGTTCATTGAATTATTTCCATTCTATATTTTCTGATATCAGAACCTTCTCTGCTTCTTCCCTGATGATACTTTTTGCACGATCATCAGCTTCGACCAGCGGGGAAAGCACATACGGCTGACACAGGCCTGAAAGCGACATCAGGTATTTGAGTGCAGGGATTGATTGACTTATATTTTTATCCTTCAGATAAATATCTGAAATACGATCGGCTTTTTCCTGGTATTCAAATGCATTTGTGCTGTCACCATGCATTGCCGCATCGTATATATTCTTATAAAGCCTTGGCATGAAATTGCCGGTACCCGGTACTATTCCGTCTGCACCATTCAGGATCGAATAAGCTGACTGGGCACTCCAGCCAACAAGAAATGAAAAATCAGGTCTTGATTTCCATAGCTTTAACGATCTGTCAAGACGTTCCAGGCCTCGTTCTGAATCTTTCATGCCCGCAATATTGCTATGGTAACTTAATTGCTCGGCTACATCTATGGGAATGGATTGTTTAACCGTAATCGGATTATTATATATAATCAGCGGTAAAGGTACCCTGGCGGCCAAATGCAGAAAATACTTCAGCATCTGTTCCGGGGAAAGCGGAAAGTAAAATGGCAGATGAGCCACTACTGCATCAACACCTCTTTCTGCAAATAACCGGGCCTGCTCTACGGATTCCTGAAGAGAATTACCGGATATGCCTGCAAATACAATCATACCGCTCATCTTATTATCCATAATCGCCCCGACCAGTTGCAATTTTTCGGTAACCGGCACGGAGACAGATTCGCCGGTTGTACCAAGCACAAAAGGATGAGCGCCGGCTTCGTAGAGTTTCTGCATGATGGCAGCAACTGCATCGTTGTCAATTTTACCCTCTGCTGTTAGCGGTGTAACCATTGGAACGATAACACCTTTATACTTTTTATCTGGCTTTCCGGTCATCTTATCAAAGCGCTTTATGGTAAATATCTTTAATATCCTGTATGTTTAAGTCCTTTACATTGTTTTTTAATAGCCGCTGCACGGTGATTGCAGACTCAGCCATTTTGTCAACATCATTTTCTGATATTCCTACATCCGATAGGTGTAAAGGTAACCTGCACCGTTCGATCATTTCTTTGATTATCCTGATGCCATCACCAGCAACCTCAGATTCGTTTCCCGGGTTTACCGACCCTGCTGCCCGGGCAATATCAGCATACCTGGATACTGCAGCAGACAGGTTGTATTCCATCACATAAGGCAAGAGAAGCGCATTCGAGAGTCCATGTGCGACCTTAAAAATACTGCCCAACGGATAAGCGAGTGCGTGCACTGCCCCTGTATTAACAGGGCCAAGGCACATCCCGCCATACATACTTGCCAGTGCAAGGTTTGAGCGCGCTTCAAGATCACCGCCATTCTCCACGGCTTTAACCAGGTTTGCGCAAATTAATTTAATACCCTCAAGCGCCAGGGTATCCGTTACCGGATGCGCATAGCGATTGGCAAAAGCCTCTACACAATGAGTCAGGGCATCTATACCTGTAAAGGCTGTGACTAAAGGAGAAAGGCTAACGGTTAAAAGCGGGTCAATGTACACATTGTCCGGGACCAGAAAAGGGCTGATGATGCCTTTTTTTAACTGATCTTTCCTGTCAAGCAGGATCGCATTGGGTGAAACCTCACTTCCGGTGCCTGAGGTGGTAGGGATACATGCGAGAAAGGTCTTTCTTTCAGTTATCAAACCGTTACCCGCAACATTTTCTGCCTTTAAAGAAGAATAAAGCATAGCAGCCAGAAGTTTGGCCACATCCAGGACACTGCCCCCCCCGATACCGGCAATGCTGTCGGCCTTAAACGCACGGGCATCTTTCAATACATCATTAAAATCATCAAAAGTAGGTTCTTCTTTTGTGTAAGTATATATTTTAATGTCAATCCCATTTTGCCCGATAACTGTAATAACGGGCTGAAGTTTGTCAATTAGCGCGGGTATAAGCAGGATAAACAAACGACGGAAACCCTCAGACTGAAAATCAGCGGCAAACTGCTGCAGGCTGTTTTCTCCGATGACCAAACGACGTGGGTAATTGAAAATAATCCTGTCCATAATTGACAAATCTGTTTCTAAATTATCAGCATGAATTTCTGATCATCAATTCTGTTTTTAAAGTCATACTTACAGTAGGGCGCGCCGGGTCTGTGATTCGCTGGATAAGCAGTTCGGCGGACCGTTTTCCGATCTCGTAAGCCGGTTGTCTCACCGCTGTAAGTGGAGGATTTAATGAAATAGACCAGTACATATCGTCAAAACCAATGATAGCGACATCATCTGGTATCCTTAATCCTCTTTTGTGAATGGTCTCCAAAGCGCCAAGGGTAATCAGGTTGTTTCCTGTAAAAATCGCGTCGGCAGGATTTTCGAGGTTTAAAAGTTCTTCAGACAGTTTCACCCCGCTTTCGTGACGTGAATCACCATATTTAACAAGGGAACCATCGAAAACCAGGCCATTATCTGCAAGCGCATCCTTATATCCCGACTCACGCTGTCTGCTTGATGGTAACTGCGGTAAGCCTGAGATATAGGCAATTCTTTTATATCCCTGCTTTGCCAGAAAATCAACTGCAGAATAGGCCCCGTTGCGGTTTTCAACTACCACAAGGTCTACATCTACACCCGTAAGCCCCCTGTCAACACATACGATCGGAAGGCCGCTTTTTACTATGTTAATTACCTTCTGGTCGTTCTCGTGTGTGGGGGCAGCTATTAATCCGTCAACCGATTCAGATAACAGAATATCCAGGTAAAGTTTTTCTTTTTTTTCATCCTGGGAAAAATTGCAAACGATAAGCGCGTATTTGTTTTCATAGGCTACATCTTCAATTCCCCTGAGTACTTCAACATAAAATGGATTTTGAATATCCGGTATAAGCACTCCCAACAGGTTGTTGGATGCATTTCTGTTTCTCAGCCTTTTTGCAACCCTGTTGGGAGTGTACCTCAGTTCTTTTATCACCTGCTGCACCCTCAGGCGGGTTTCAGGGTTTACATTGGGACTATTATTAATAACCCTTGATACTGTGGCACTTGAAACCCCTGCTTTATCAGCAACCTCATAAAGGCTTACCGCCTTGTAATCGTTTTCATAAGCCATATTATTGTTTTTTAGGTTATTAGCAGGTTGTATTTTAATTGAATAATGTAAACGTTTTTATTGCAATATTAATTTTCTTCTCATAGATTTGCAAATAAATCTTGAATTAATTTTTAGACTTTATGTTAAATCAGGTTTTATTGCTCCTACTTTTTAAAAAATAATGTTCTGTATGATGAAATCAATCCACTTGAAAATTTTTTATACCATTGTCTTTATGCTGGTTTTTATGCTGTCAACCGCACAGGAAACACAAAAGTTGTATCTTTCAGGCACCGGCAATGACAAAACCGTTGAATGGGAGTTTTACTGTACATCAGGAAGAAATTCCGGCAAATGGACTACCATTCAGGTACCCTCAAACTGGGAGACACAGGGGTTCGGCAAATATAATTACGGCCATGCAAAAGATACTGCAAGGGGAAAAGAGAGCGGCCTTTACAGGTATCGGTTCCAGGTACCGCCAGATTGGAAAAACAAAATCATTCATATTGTCTTCGATGGGTCAATGACCGATACCGAAGTTAAAATTAACGGCAAGAAAGCCGGGCCCATTCACCAGGGTGCTTTTTACCGTTTTCGCTACGAAATCACCAATTTACTGAAATTTAACGCGATCAACCTGCTTGAGGTAAAAGTAGACAAACACTCATCTAACTACTCGGTTAACCGTGCAGAAAGGTTTGCTGACTACTGGATTTTTGGCGGTATTTTCAGGCCGGTGTGCCTTGAGGCCCTGCCAAAACAGAATATTTCATTTGCGGCCATCAAAGCAGGACATGAGGGCCGTTTCACAGCCTCAGTCTGGTTAGAAAATATTGAAGGCGCAGACGAGATTACAGCCCAGGTTTTTAACATGAAAGGCGAAAGAATTGGAAATATAATGCAGTCAAAAATTGCTAAAAACAATTCTGTTGTTAACCTGCAGGGAAATTTTGACAATCCGGATCAATGGTCACCCGAATTTCCAAACCTTTATAAAGTGGAATTCAACCTGCTTCAGAAAGGAAAGATAGTCCATTGCATAACAGAGCACTTCGGTTTCAGGACTTTAGAACTACTTGAGCGCGATGGCATTTATCTTAACGGTAAAAAAATAAAATTCAGGGGAATTTGCAGGCACTCTTTCTGGCCTGAATCGGGGCGCACCTTAAATAAAGACTTGAGCATTGCAGATGTAAACCTTATGAAAGACATGAACATGAATGCTGTCCGAAACTCACATTATCCCGCCGATAACCATTTTTACGATGCCTGTGATTCGCTGGGTTTGATGGTGCTTGATGAACTCGGTGGCTGGCACGATGCCTATGATACAGAAGTTGGAACCAGGCTTGTAAAAGAAATGCTTTTCAGCAATATGAACCACCCATCCATCGTAATGTGGGTCAACGGCAACGAGGGCGGCCACAACCATAACCTTCTGCCTTTATATGACAGTCTCGACATTCAGAAACGCCCCGTAATTCATGCCTGGGAGACTTTCAGAGGTATGGATACCCAGCACTATATCAATTATAATTATGGCAATGGCACACATTTCCAGGGACATGAAGTCTTTTTTCCTACCGAATTCCTACACGGGCTATATGACGGAGGTCATGGCGCAGGGCTGGATGATTACTGGGAACTCATGTGGAGGCATCCTTTATCTGCCGGCGGATTTTTATGGGTTTTTTCAGATGAAGCCGTGGTAAGGACCGACAGGAACGGAGAACTTGATTCTGACGGAAATCATGCCGCAGACGGTATTTTGGGGCCATACCGGGAGAAAGAAGGCAGTTTTTTCACGGTGAAAGAGGTCTGGTCACCAATCTGGTTTGAGCCTAAAGAGATCACACCAGCCTTCGATGGCAGCTTTAAAATTGAGAACAGGTCATTTTTTACTAATCTAAAAGATTGCAGGTTTAATTGTCAGTTTGCACAGATAACAAATCCCTTTGGAGGTGAAAAAGTCTCTACAAATCCTATCAGGATTGAACCACCCGATATAGCACCCGGCGAAGAAGGCATGCTCAGAATTAATATGCCAGCAAACTGGTCTGTTTACGATATTTTATACCTTTCAGCCTTTGATCCCCATGGCCGGGAAATATATACCTGGAGCTGGCCATTGCAAAAACCAGTCAGAATAGCCGAAAAAATAATTACTACTGATGGTTCGAAAAAAATTACTGTTAATGAGCATGATTCAATGCTGATTGTTGCAGCAAATGAAATCAGGATAAAAATCAATAAGAATACGGGGCTGCTTCAGGAAATTGAAAACCAAAAAGGCATCATCCCGTTTGGAAACGGTCCAGTGCTGTGCGATGGAAAAGCAGATTTTAAAGCACTGGAATACAAATCATCAGGTGAAAATCTTGAGATTCATTACACTTTCGGCAAAGAGAGCCATTATAACAACCTTGTATGGACTGTTTACCCTTCCGGATGGTTAAAACTCGAAGTGAAATATTGTCCTGCAGGTTACGAATCGGCTATGATGGGCATCAGTTTTTCATATCCCGAAAACCTGGTAAAAGGAATAAAATGGTTGGGTGATGGCCCTTACCATGCATGGAAAAACCGGGTAAAAGGAAACACCTTGGGTGTTTGGGAGAAAAAATACAATAACACCATTACCGGTGAAAAAGATTTTATTTATCCCGAGTTCAAGGGTTACCACTCCCGTTTCTATTGTGCAGAAATACTGACTAAAGAACAGCCTTTCAGGATTGTTTGTGCAACCGAAGATATTTTCCTGAGATTGTTTACACCCGGTTCCCCAAAAGATGCCTATAACACTGCCCCACCCTTTCCCCCAGGGGATATTTCGCTTATGCACGGCATCCCTCCCATCGGAACCAAATCGCAGAAACCTGAAAATATGGGGCCTTCGGGCAGGTTGAATATGTACTATGATTATGGCAGAAAACGCCCGAAAGAACTAACATGTTATTTTGATTTTTCTGCAAGGTAAGTTATTGAATCTTTATTTTATATCCCTGCAATCTTTGAAATCGGGCCAATGATAAAAAATTATCATTTTCACCGGTTCATTATTCATTAGAGTATCCTGCTGTGCTATGATTTTAAGGATTATTTTTTAATTGAAGCCTGCAATTCCTTCATGTTTTTTTTGTATCTTTTAGGGTAAAATAACCGTAAAGAAAAATAAAAAATCTACCATGAAATCATCATTGTTAATCTTACTGTCTATTCTTGCCTTTTCGTTTAGTAATGCACAAATACCTGAATTTAAATTAAATAAGATTGGTGAAACTGAAGAAGAACTGCTTGGCCAGTCCTCGCTGGTTGATATGGACAAAGACGGCGACCTCGACTTTATTGTCGGTTCGGGTGGTGGTTCGGTATGGTGGTTTGAATACCAGTCGGCCGATAAATGGGTAAGGCACCTGATAGGCGACCTTTGTCTTACCGACAAGGGAGGGATAACCATAGATGTTGACGGTGATGGCTGGCTCGACCATGTTGCCGGCGGAACATGGTACAGGAATACCGGTGATCCGAAAAAGCCTTTCGATAGGTATGAAAACGGCGCCATTTATGCATATGATATGATTGCCGGTGATATTAACGGCGACGGTACAACTGACATTGTTGCCCTCAGCGAGCAGGAAGGGCTTTTCTGGTATAACTTTTCTGCATCGCCCAGGAAAAAATGGAAGAAAGTAAGGATCGGCGACGGGGTAACAGGCGGGATTGCACCTTATGGAATTGCCGATATGGACAATGACGGGGACAATGACATTGTAAGGTCTAACGTGTGGTTCGATAACCTTGCCGGGGATGGAAGCAAATGGGGAATACACCGTACAATAAGCTATGTTGAAAGCCTCGGGAAATTTGCAAATTCTTCAAGGGTTTTTGTACTTGACTGGGACAAGGACGGAGATACAGATATCGTGCAGGCCATGTCGAACAACGGCAAATGCAAAATGGCATGGCATGCCAATAAAGACGGTAAAGGAATAAACTGGTTTACCCACCATATTGCCTTTGAAACCACACAAGACCTGCACAGCCTTTGCGTGGCTGATTTTGACAATGATAATGACCCGGATGTTTTTTCCGGTGCAGGCCCGATGACTTCAGACCTGAGAAAACGTTGCATTATATGGGAAAATACCGATGGTATCGGGGATACGTGGGCTGAAAAAGAAATACTGAACGGATATGAAAGTTTTGATGCAACCTGCGGAGACATAGACGGTGACGGGGATATTGACATCTGCATTAAGCCCTGGAAAGGCAGCGAGGTATACTTTCTGCAGAATATGAAAATTGTAAAGTGATACTGATTGATTGCTTCGTTAGCTCTTTTCCTTAAAAGTCCAGCTTCTGTTGTCGGAAAGCATCTTCATCCTCCTAAAACCGGTAATCCAGAGGAAAATAATAAATGGTATAAAAACCCATAGTAAAACCGGATGTCCTGACATGAGAATAAGATCGTAAATACCATGCAACAACCAGGGCAGCATAAACGAGAGCTGCAGGTACCTGGATTTAATGGCAGGAAAAAACTTAGCCATGCCGAAATAATACCCCATAACCACACCAAAAAGCGCATGCGCAGGGACAGCAGTAATTGCCCGTGTCCATCCGACTAAAATACCTCCATTGATAACATACAGAATATTCTCAAAGCCTGCAAAACCGAGCGAAACAAAAACAGCATAAACAAGACCGTCAAATTTTTCGCTGAAATCAGGGTTTTTCCAGAACAAAAAATATAGTGCAATAAATTTAAAAAGTTCTTCTGTAAATGCTGCCACTATAAATGCATCGTATGCAGGGCGGAGGAGACCGAAGATCGGGGCTACAACAGACAGAAGCCGCTCAACAAAAATAACCGGCATACTTATCAGCACACCGGCAAAAAGTGCCTTCGTAAGCTGTAAAACAGGCTCTTTTTCGTATTTGTCACGATAGAAAATATAAAAAGCAATAATAAAAACAGGGGTCAGGGCTATGAAAATTAACTCCATGGCAGTTTCTACCAGAAATAGTTGTCAATAACAGAACGGTTTCTGTAAATAGAATAAGGTTGATCGTTCTTAATATAATCAAAGCGGGCGCCAAAGTGAAGGTTTTCCAATATCCTGTAATTTAACTGAAATGACACCCCTTCCCTGTTGGAATTAAGGAACATCGGATTGATGTGCTCATTCTGAAAAGGGGAAAACTCTTTGAAGGCAATCCCTGTAAGCGTAAGTTTTGGCGTTAACAGGTAGTCCCCTTTTGCATAAAACCCCAGGGTGGCATGGTTAAAGGAAGAAAATGAGACACCTGGTTCTGAAGCTGAAAAGGAGGGCATATGAGAATATCTGGAAAATCTTACGAAAGAACCGGCACTTACCCTGAAACGCTGACTGATTTTCATTGATCCATCAGCACCTGCATAGATTCCCTGCCCCGATCCGTATAATCCCGTCCATGAGAAACCAGTACCCGCGTAATAGTTCATTTTTAAAGGAATTCTATTGTTTTTCTGATCTGAAAGACATGAAAATCCCTGTAATTCCCCGGACTGTATGAAATCTTTGTCCGAAACAAGTGAATCAGTTACCTGAAATTCTGACGGTTGTGCTGCAATAATTTGCATAATAACTGCCAAAACAGACGTTGCAATTATATGTTTATAAGCATTCATTTTTAAAAACAATGATTCAAAAATAATAAATTTTTATTTAAACTGTTCCTCCCTGTGCATTGTAACCCTCGAAACGCTTCACACTATATATACCCTTAATTTTATGAAGGCGGGCAATCAACGAATCAAGGTGCTTGTTATCGAGCACCATCAGCTTAAGCCTTCCCTGAAACATACCATTATCACTGTCAATGGCAATAGAGCGCAACGCCACTTTCTGCTCTTTGGATATAACATCTGAGATGCTGTTCAGCAAACCTGGCACATCTTCACCCGATAAAACAATATCTACCGGGAAAGAGGTAACGCCATCGCTCTTATTCCAGCGGGCTTTGATCACCCGATAGCCATATTTTGACAACAGGCGTGAAGCATTGGGACAATTCGTACGGTGTATTTTTATTCCTTCGTTAATGGTGACAAAACCGAAAATATCGTCTCCAAAAATGGGATTACAGCATTTTGCAAGTTTATAATCAACATTTGATACTTTGTCGTCAATAATCAGGAAATCATCTGCTGCATGGTATTTTAGTTCTGGTTCGGCAGGTTTCTCTGCGGGTGCAGCGATGGTTTCCCCTGGCTGTTTTTCCATTAACGTTATAAAATCCTTTATTTCACCCAGTTCAATCTTCTCACTAGCAATAAGAGAGTATAAATCCTGGGCATTTTTCAGCTTATATTTTTTTAACAGGTTCCTTATAAGTTCATCGGTAAAGGGTATTTTCCAGTTTTTAAGCCTGCGCTGCAATATTTCCTTACCGTTTTCTGCTTCTTTTACTTTCTCCTCATTCAGCTTCTGCCTTATTTTGCTTTTTGCCTTGGTTGTGACCACAAAATTCAGCCAGTCGCGCTTAGGCACCTGGTTTTTTGATGTAATAATCTCTATCTTGTCACCGTTATGCATTACATGCCTTATGGGCACGTTTTTCCCGTTCACTTTAGCTCCCGTACAAATCGAGCCAAGGTTTGAATGAATATCGTAAGCAAAATCCAGTACAGTTGCACCCTCAGGAAATTTTCTCAGGTCACCTTTCGGGGTAAAGACAAATATCTCTTTGGAATAGAGGCTAAGCTTAAAGTCGTCAATGAATTCTCCTGCATCAGTCTGTGGTGTTTCGAGTACCTCGCGTACCTTAAGTAACCATTCATCCAGGCCGCGTTCACCGTTATCCCCTTTATATTTCCAATGGGCAGCAAAACCTTTTTCGGCAATCTCGTTCATGCGCACCGTACGTATCTGCACTTCCACCCATCTGCCGCCGGGGCCCACCACGGTGGTATGCAGCGACTCATAACCATTTGTTTTAGGCACCGAAATCCAGTCGCGCAAACGTAAAGGATTGGGTTGAAAAATGTCGGTGATCAACGAATAAGCCTTCCAGCAATCTGATTTTTCATTTTTCGGTTCACTGTTAAGGATGATGCGTATGGCAAAAAGATCATAAATATCTTCAAACTCTACTTCCTTCTTTTTCATCTTATTCCAGATAGAAAAGATGGATTTTGGCCTTCCCTTGATTTCGAAATCGAAACCATTTTCCTTTAGTACTTTATCAACCGGGGCAACAAAATCTTCGATAAACTGCTTGCGGGCACGCATTGTTTCTGACAGTTTCCGGGCAATCTGGTCGTATGTTTTTCTATCGGTGTATTTCAGATAGAGGTCATCCATTTCTGACTTGATGATATAAAGCCCAAGCCTGTGCGCCAGCGGGGCATAGAGATATGAAGCATCAGAAGCAAGCCTTACCTGGTATTCGTGTGTCATGGCCTTCATTTCGCGCATCATATGTAGTTGCCGGGCAAGACAGATCAATATAACACGCACATCTTTGGCAAGGTTTAACAGCAATTTTCTCAGGTTTTCCGCGTCAGAGGGATTTGTTTCATAGCCGATATATGAAATTTTCTCAAGACCTTTAAAAATAATCTCCACCGAACTGTCATATTCCTTAACGATTTTATGCTGTTCACCAGGTTTGAAAAGAGATGCTTTGTGCAGAAAAATGCTGATAAGCGAAGTAACCCCTAGTCCGATCTCTTTAATGGCAATTTCACCTACATTAAGGGCAAACATTACGGCATATTCACCGGTAATATCTTTTGCATCGCCTACCGTACCAACCATATACCTGAATGCATTATCGAGCTTTTCGATGTTGGGATTTCTCCTGTTCTCGATAACAGCTTTTTTTAGCTCGTTATATTTTTTTAAAATGGTTGTATCCATGATAAACCGCTAAGCAAATAATTGAAGTATTTATACTGCAATACGTATTGTGCAAAAATAAACATTCTGGCGGCGATATACCAATAATCGGTGAGGAAGATTACTTTGAGGGAAAAGTTGTTAAAATCAAATTGCCGGACTAAAGAAGCACAAGCAATATCAACCAAAAGAAATGGGACCAGGCTAATTCTTTTTGTCCATATCTTCAATGTCGCCCAGGTGCAGGTTAAGCGCATTAACAGAAATCTGAATTTCCCATACTGAAAGTGCCAGCGAAGTGATAAGCAAAAGCAATGCAAAACCAAAAATAAATTCTGCAATCATAATGCTTTGAATATAGATGAGAAACATGCATAACACGCATAGTAAAAGACTGGTAATTCCAAGTACCTGCATATTTCGGATAAGCAAAAGTCTTTTTCTCAGGTTTTTTATCTGGCCGAAAATCCTGCCATCAGGATTTTGCTTGTATTGGGCATGTAAATTTCTGACAAGCGAGGCCAGTGCCAGAAAACGATTGGTATATGCCAGCAAAAGTAACGAAATTGCTGAAAACAAAAGGGCGGGTGTAGTCAGCGTTAAGGCCATTTAGGCTTATATATATTGTGAAATCATTCTTAACAACCTGTCACGTGTAATGGGTTTTGCAAGAAAATCATTGCACCCGGCTTCCATATAGGTCAACCGGTCTTTTTCAGAAATATAGGCTGTTTGCGCGATCACTATTTTTTCCCTGTCAAGTTCCCTGATAATTCTTGTTGCATCAACACCATTCATAACAGGCATTTTGATATCCATGAGTACAACATCAATTTCAGGATGGTGTTTTACAGCATCAACAGCTTCCTGACCATTTTTAGCCCAGATAATAGCAGCATTTGTTCTGGCCAGGGCAGCTTTCAGAAACAGGTAATTTGTTTCTTCATCCTCGGCAATAAGAATGATTTTATCGCTCCAATCGTATATTACGGGTTGTTCGGCGCTATCAGGCCTGATGACTTCAGTACCATTGGAAGATGAATGGGCAACCATGTACCTGATGTCGTAATACTCTCTCTGATTAAATTCTTCCTGAAATGTAAAATGCTCCTTAATGGCAGGATAAGCCTCCGGACAAATAACCTCTGTGAAACAATTCATATAGTCAATTTTTTTCGGTTCAAAATAAGATATTATAATATTCACGTGCAAATCATTCATAACCCCTATATTGTTCAAAATGATAAATTGGTCAAAATATTCAATTGATAAAAATCATTTATTTCAGTCTAAAACGCTGATAACAAATAACAAGATAAAATATCTTAAAAAAAACGGGATTGTTGATAAGTTTTAGGAAAAGATAGAATAGGATTTAAAGTCTTTGGCTTTAATAAGGAATTATTTCGCGCAAAGATACACCAATATTTTAATATACTCAATAATCTAACTATTTTATTTCGTTTATATTATAGGGGGTCATCTGGTAAACGTAGTAATTGAGCCAGTTATAATATAACAGGTTTGCGTGGCTCTTCCATCTTACCTTCGGCATAAGAGAGGGGTTATCTTCAGGATAATAGTTTTTTGGAATCTCAATGGGCAGGCCTTTTTTCAGGTCACGTTCATACTCCTCTTTCAGTGTTGAAGGATCGTACTCGGAATGACCGGTTACAAATATCTGTCTTCCGTCTTTTGTCATCACCATATACACACCTGCTTCGTCCGATTCAGCAACAATTTCAAGTTCAGGCACTTTTTCAATATCGCTTCGCCGCACTTCGGTATGCCGTGAATGGGGTGCCTGAAATTCTTCATCAAAGCCCCGGATAAGGGGTATTTTCGGATTATTGATGTGATGATTAAATACCCCAAACATTTTTGAAGACAGCTTGTATTTTGGAATACCGTAATAATGGTACAATCCAGCCTGGGCGCCCCAGCAAATAAACATGGTAGATGTCACATTTACCTTTACCCAATCCATTATATCCTGAAGCTCTCTCCAGTAATCAACCTGTTCAAATTCGAGGTGTTCAATAGGGGCCCCGGTAATAATCATACCATCAAACTTCCTGTCCTTAACCTCATTAAAGGTTTTATAAAAAGTCTGGAGGTGTTCAATAGGTGTATGTTTGGAAATATGTTCCCTCGTATGAAGCAAAATCACTTCTACCTGCAACGGGGTGTTGGACAACAACCTTAAAATATGTGTCTCGGTAGTAATTTTTAACGGCATGAGGTTCAATATAATAATCTGCATCGGTCGTATATCCTGATGCGTAGCCCTGGTCTCCCCCATCACAAAAATATTTTCATCCTGCAGGATTTCCACTGCCGGAAGCTTATCTGGAATATTTAAAGGCATGATGTGAAAATTTTCAATTCAGGCACAAAAATAACATTATTGAAAATTTTTATTTGAAAAAATTCTAAATAATTAAAATGGATAACTAATTTCTGCTGGCAATATTCTATTTGATAACCGCTGTTACATGCCTGAAGGACTCACCTTTTACATCAAGAGTATAAATACCGGGGGCCAAAGATCCTGTTAAAAACCGAAAGTTGTTAATGCCCTGATTATATTTAATTTCATGATACTCACGGATTGTCCTGCCTGAACCATCAATTAGCATAATTGAAATACTTCCGGATTTATCACTTCTAAAATTTATATTAATATACTCGTTAAAAGGATTAGGATAGAGAATTACCTGGCCGAATTTGGTTTCATTTTCCTGAATTCCGGTAATGCTATTCACGGTTATGGTACCTTTCATTCCTGAAGAAATATGGCTTGGAAAGATAAAATAATAAGTTCCTGCAACATCAAAAACTACTTTGCCCAAACCATCAGGAAAATCAAATCCTCCGTCCAGGGCACCTGAGCCATTTGAATTCCATGTTTCCTGGTCCACCTGCAGCAAGGGATGAAATGATCCTGAATTGAAAAAGACAGTGTCCCCTGCATTCACGCTTATCGAAGAAGGTGAAAAGTTGAAACCTTCAGCTTTAATTTCATGTGTGTTTTGAGAAAAAGCATAACTTACTGGCAACCATGCCAAAATAAGTGAAGTGGTAAATTCTTTCATTTTTTATGGATTTTAGGTTTAGTTCAATAACAAACCATGATACTTTTGTTTTCTTAAACTTTCGGTTTTAATATGTTTTTAACTTCAAAAGACAACCTGTTCCCGGTTTTTCCGTATCCAACTTTGTACGATTTCGATTTTTCGCCAATACGATTTTGTAAATTACTGATTATTATAAACATTCGAATAATATTTTATTTTGGCAAGCTTTTTGCAACCGAAGTATTGAAGACAAAATAAAAACCACGATCATGAAAAAGTCAATATTTATATTGGCAATGTTGTTGATGGCAGCAACTGCATTTACACAAACCTCAAGGAGGAGCGCCAATAGCCCGACACCTGCCAGGGAGGAACGAGAGAAAAGTACTACTACACAAAAAAGAGAGGTTAGCACACAAAGAAGCAGTTCCCAATCACAAAGCAGTACTACAAGAAGAGAACCGGTAACAAGGCAAAACAATACGGCCACACAGGAAAGGCCCCACAGCAGTTACAATTCAGGGACTTCAAGAAGGGAGGTAACTACAAGAAATTCCACGGGCCAAACCCAAACCAGACCGCAGAATGGACAGGAAACGGTAAGAAGGGGAAGCAGCACACAACATCATTCTGAAAACAGGACCGTAAACAACAATGTCAACCACAGGCAGGTTGAACATCAGAAACGATCAACCAACCATACTGTAACAAGAACTGCCCCACGCGGTTCCAATAGTGGTGTAAGATACGAATCTCCACGTGTTTACAGGGAAACCAGGGTTGTACACCACCATTATAACCGCCCGCCGAGAGACAGGTATTACAGGTCAAGGCACTATCCTTACCGCTCACCGGTACGTTTCGAAATATACTGGACCCCCTCCATGCGTATCGAATACTCAAGGTACTACCCGATGGTAAACCACTGGAGATATGCCGAAGGATACAGGATTCCGACAATTTCGGCTTACGACGCCATTTTCTACCACGGTGAAGTGATGAATGTATATGGAAAAGTTTATGAAGTTTTTTATACCGGAAAAACCGATGAATACATCCTCTATTTCGGGGCTTATTATCCCTACCATGATTTCAGTGTTGTGCTTCCCGGCTGGATTGCCAGAAGGTTAAGCAGATGGCCTGAAAGTTATTTCGAAAGGCAACATGTACTGGTAACCGGTCTTGTCACGGCATTTGACGACAAGCCAGAAATAGTGATAAGAAATACCGGACAGATCAGAACTTACTAATGATTACTAAAGATAGAAGGAAAGAGGCTGTCTTAAAAGTCGCCATTTAGTCATTCCGAACTCCCGCCTGCCTTAACAGTTCGGCGGGCAGGCGTTTCGGAATCTCAAACAGGTTAGTAAACAGCTAATTGAGATCCTGAACTAAATTCAGGATGACATCGGGAGCGACTTTTAAGACAGCCTCTTTTTTTATGTCCCTTTCATACAAATATTTTCCGCTGTTAATTGCGATTCTTTTGTATTTTTGCAGCTTAAAATTCAGGTAAAATGTCGAAAAAAGTAGTGTCGGTTTATGGTTATGGCAGGTTTGGCAAATTATGGGCTGATATACTAAAAACAGATTTTCGGGTAAAGGTATTCTCAAGAAGGGGATTAAAACCCGATGAAGTAAATACGGGAATTGAAATCGTTGACATTGAATCACTGCACAAATGCGATGCTTTGTTTTATTGTGTAGCCATTTCATCGCTTGAGGATGTTCTGATACAAACCAGGCCATTTCATCAACCGGGCTGCATATACTTCGATACATGTTCTGTAAAAGTGATGCCGGCCATGTGGATGAAGAAATACCTTCCGGAAAATGGCAGCATCATTGCCACGCATCCTATGTTTGGCCCCGATTCTTATTATAATGCTGCTGAAAGGCTTCCAATGGTAATGTCGGAAATAAGAACCCCTCAGGAAGATTTTGAATACTGGGTCAATTTTTTTAACAGTAAAAACATGCGGGTTGAAAAAATGACACCCGATGAACATGATAAAATGGTGGCATACTCCCAGGGTATAACCCACTACATCGGGCGCGTACTGGCCGACCTTAAACTTGAAACCACCAGTATCAATACTTTAGGATATAAAAAGCTGCTTGAAATTATCGAGCAAACCTGCAACGACTCATGGCAACTGTTCTGCGACCTGCAGAAATACAATCCTTACACAAAAAAAATGAGGAAAGACTTGCATGATTCGATTGAGAAGATATACTCCATACTGGATCATCTATAGGAATACCTGTCGTCTTTTCCATGCCTTATACTATTGCAAGGCTTTCTGAATATACTACTTAAATTAATATTCTGTATTGAAGGTTAGCCATTCCGTCCCGATTTTTTTCAGTATCTGCGCTTAGTTCGCTATCGCTCAACATGACAAATCGTGTTAAAAAAAGGTTTTTTACGCAGCCTCTTTTATAAATATAACATTTAAAATTCTTACAATATCAGGTCTTCATTGCCCCGCAAACATTTATCACCTGTCCGCTGACATACGACGACAGGTCTGATGCAAGAAACAGTGCTACGTTCGCAACTTCCTCAGGAGTACCGCCACGCTTAAGCGGTATGTGACTTTCCCACTGTTTGCGAACATCATCCGGCAACTGGTTTGTCATTTCGGTGATGATAAATCCGGGGGCCAGGGCATTGCACCTGATGTTTCTGATGCCAAACTCCTGTGCTATAGATTTGGTAAAACCAATGATACCGGCTTTAGAGGCGGAATAATTGGCCTGGTTGGCATTACCGCCAACACCCACCACCGAACTCAAATTCACGATACTTCCTTTGCCAAGCTTCCACATCACGGGCTGAACTGCTTTGGTGAAATTGAACACCGATTTCAGGTTTACATTAATCACCATGTCCCATTGTTCTTCGGTCATTCTTTTCAATGCAGTGTCTTTGGTAATACCGGCATTGTTGACCAAAATATCTATGCGCCCAAATTCCTCTGCAATCTTGTTTACTACATTGTTTGTATCGTTAAAATCTGCAGCATTGGAAGCATATGCCTTACATTTCACACCAAGGTCACTGATGGTTTTTTCCACCGCTTTCGCATCGTCATTGATTACCAGGTCGGTAAATGCAACGTTGGCGCCTTCTTCGGCAAACCTGATGGCAATTGCACGGCCTATTCCCCTTGCAGCACCAGTGATAAGAGCGGTTTTTCCTTCGAGTAATTTCATAGTTTATTTTTTGATTTAGTGATTTGTTATTTAGTATTTTAAATTTTTGTCCGCTGTTTAAAGTCAAAGATCATTTAAAATTCAGTGTGTATTTCTACTGCTCCTGCCACTGCCACTGCCACTGCTCCTGCCACTGCTCCTGCCACTGCTCCTGCCACTGCTCCTGCCACTGCTACTTTTTCAAAACTTCCTCTATTTTTTTTCCAAGGTCAGCAGGTGATTCCACCACATGAATGCCGCATTCGGCCATAATCTTCATTTTGGCAGCAGCGGTATCATCCTTTCCCCCGATGATGGCGCCTGCATGCCCCATTCTGCGGCCCTTTGGAGCAGTTCTCCCGGCAATAAACCCCACAACGGGTTTTGTACCATACTCTTTTATCCACTGAGCAGCTTCTGCTTCCATGCTGCCACCTATCTCGCCAATCATGATAATGCCTTCGGTTTGTGCATCATCCATCATTAATTTAATAATATCGAACATTGATGACCCAATAATCGGATCACCGCCAATTCCCACGCAGGTGGATTGTCCGAGTCCTGTTTTTGTGACTTGGTCTACAGCCTCATAGGTAAGCGTTCCCGAACGGGAAACAATTCCCACACACCCCTTTTTATGGATGAAGCCCGGCATAATTCCGACCTTTGCCTCTCCGGGGGTAATAACTCCGGGACAATTGGGACCAATAAGCCGGCTGCTTTTATCACCAAGAAAAGCTTTTACTTTTACCATATCTGAAGTCGGTATACCTTCGGTAATGCATACGATTACGCCTATCCCTGCATCAGCAGCTTCCATAATTGCATCGGCAGCAAATGCCGGAGGAACAAAGATCACTGAAGTGTCAGCACCTGTATTTATAACAGCATCCTGTACAGTATTGAAAACAGGTCTGTCAAGATGTTTCTGACCACCTTTTCCCGGAGTGACACCTCCGGTTAGGTTGGTTCCGTAATCAATCATTTGCTCTGCATGAAAAGTACCTTCGCTTCCGGTAAAACCCTGCACGATTACCTTCGATTTGCTGTTGACGAGTATACTCATATGTTCAGTTAAAAACGGTCAAAAGTATAATATTTTGTTCAGTAAGTAAAAAAAATCACAGTAGTTTTTCATTAAGTAACTGATTTATAACATAAATTTGTGTTTCAATAAAATCAATTTCAAACGCAACCATCTGTTCAGTTTTTTCATCTTTTTTCTGTTAAACCAAACTCGTCTATTATGAAAAAACACATAACAATTATTATCCTTACGATTATATCGTTGTCGGTAAATGCCAAACAATTTTCCGACTCTGTTTGCTCCTGCGGTTTTCAGTATAGCATAAGTGATTCTTTAATGATTTTCGGATCTGATGCGTATGAAATATTCACAAGAAGTTACTGCAGGGATGATTCTGTCTTTCATAAATGGACTGTCTCAAACGGCCTTGAATCGGATGAAAGAGACCCGATTTTTGTTATACCTGCCTCTGATTCGGTGGTGGAAATATGCCACAAACTGGTAACCAAAACCGGAATACTTTGCGAACATTGTGAGATGATCTACCATTTTCCGAATATACCTCCGGATTGTATTGCAGATTTTGGTTTTTACAGAGATTCAACAGCAAATTCAAATGCTGTTGCTGTTTATGGTTTTTATGACCTCTCTTCCGGAAATAATATCACCTCGTGGAACTGGACTTTTGGAGACGGAGATTCTGCAAATCTGCAAAATCCTTTACATGAATACAACGATTCGGGATTTTTCCGCATCAGCCTTCAGATTGGGACAGAAAATGGTTGCAAAGCAGAAAAGACAAAATACCTGATCGTAAGGACTCATGACGAATGCCAACTGAGTATCGGTCACTATTTACTTGAGTCTGATCCCCATAAATACCAATTTTTCTGCAATGTTTACGACCCCCGTCTTGTGATGAGTTTCAGGCCGCCCGATACCGACTCGGCATGGTACGATGCATTGCGGTATTACTGGGATTTCGGTGACGGATATACTTCGGGAGAATCTTTTGTCAGCCATACGTATTACAGGTCGGGTGAATACACTGTTGCACTGCGGATTGAATATGCCGACGGTTTCACCTGTTCTGCATCAATGAACGATTATTTTATAGGAATGGATAATATACCACGCTGCGATTATTCAGGTACTTTTTACAGAAATTATAAAGGTTACGGAATTGATGTCATCCAAACAGAATGGGATAATACGCTTCATGTACAGCAAATTATCCCGAAAATCTACCTGCCCGACAGCGCCCGGATATGGTACGGTATAAAAACATACGGTGATACACTTTATATTGGCGATGAAGTCTTACCATCTGTAACAGTTGACTGTATTGAATTACAGCATGGTTGTGAACATACCGGTACAGTGAAAGATTATACCGGCCTTGACGGTTGCGGGTATCTTATTGAACTTGACAATGGCACCCGTCTTGAACCAATACTAATTGACACCTCATTTATTTTCAGGGACAATCAACGGGTAAAAGTCTCTTATGTTGAAAGATATGATCTGGCCAGCATCTGTATGGCAGGCACCATTGCTGAAATTACCTGCATTGAGGAAATCGGTCAAGACACCATTATGCCCCCGCCCTATTGCGAACAGGTGGTACTGAATACCTCCTTTGCTTTTGGCGACGGATATTGCAGCGGCACTGCCAGTATAGACATTTTAACCCCCTGCAGCGCCTGGTGGTATTATGAAAGAATACAAAATACCACTTACAAAATACTATGGTCAACAGGAGAGACTGCACCCACTGTTACAGGATTATGCCCCGGAACGCTTTATTTCGTAAATGTGACCAATACGGTTACAGGCCAGACCTATACATCAGCCTTCAGTATATTCATGTTACAAAATCTCTTCCCGGCATGGACTTTTACGAAATATGAAAACACCTACCGGTTCAATATCCCCGTGCATGCAGGTTATCATGTAAGCTGGAAATTTGATAACGGGGTGAGCCTGAATGGAAATTCGGTTGCTTACGAGTTCAATTCCGGTGGAAACCATCAGGTATTGCTGGAAGTGAAAGACAGCGAGGATAACCTGGTTTATTCAGAAACCATCTTATTGGAAGTGCCAACCAACATCCTCGAAGTGAATGACGAGGGTATAGAGGTATTTCCAAATCCGGTTACTGATTATCTGTATCTCAGGTTACAGGTAAATAATTCTTCATCAGGAAGTTACAAAATATACAATTATGAAGGAAAACTCATAAAGGAACTACCTCATATTCAATTGGAAAAAGATTATTATAAAGTAAATGTTTCATCGCTTAAAGAAGGATTTTACATTCTTGTATTCTCTGACAATGAAAATCAAAAGAGTGTCAGATTCATGAAAAGGTGAAACAAATAGACTACCCCTCAATAAAAAAAAGCCTTTCCCGTCAGAAATGACGGGAGGGCCAGGGGGATTGTTTTTCTTTGAATAAATAAACAGCAAGATCACAAATTGTTCTGAATTCTATTCTGTCTTTCAATTGCTTATTGCAGAGGTGTTATTTCCGAAATTATTTTTTCAAGGCGCAACCTCATAATTCTTGGTATAAAAAGTAATTTATACAACTTCTTTTTTAAAAGTTTTGCAAAACTTTTTTCTCAATCCCCGTATAAAGATTCAATAATAATAACTATTTTAAAGATATCTTTTGATCTATAGAGTTGCAGATTATTTCCCACCGGAATCCTAACCTAAGCATTTTATGTTGATTTATAACGCCTTGGCTAAAATTTAAATGGACAGTTCAGTCCTTATAATGAATAATAAAATTAAATAATCTGAATGATGAAAGTGTATTCAAGAGTATTCCTGACTGGTTTTCTTTTTTTGTCATTATGCGCCACCAATTATGCTTCCGAATGGGAAATGATAAGTCCCGACAGGGATATCCGCGACCTTGTTAAAGTAGATGACACATGGTTTGGTATCGAACGTATACAAAACGGCACCATCGTGCAAATGCTGCTTGTCTCATCAACAGATAAGGGGCAAACATGGAATACCAGCAGCTATTTTTCGGAGATATTCCAGGTAACTTCCAATGGTTCGAGGATTTTGCTCCGCGCCTCCAAAGACCCCGGCTGGGGCTACTTTATTTCAGACGACAAGGGTGCAACATGGAAAAAACTCCTCTGGCCTTTCGTGACGAGCGGCAGTGATATTTTTCTTACTGATTCAGCCATTTTTATTACAGTGGCAAAAAACCAGGGCGTTACCAGTCCCGTTTACCGCTCGCTTGACGACGGGGATACTTTCCACCCTTTAAATATTGAAGTTGGTGACCGCACTTTCGGGTTTGGAAGAAACTTTGGGAACTTCAGTTTACATAATAAAAAATTATATGTTTTTGTCGGGCGCGTTGGAGTCTTTGCATCTGAAGATAACGGCGATACATGGGAATTGAAAAACAGCGGACTGCCTTTTTCCGAAACCGATTACGAATATACCATAGGTGTTCTGTCAAAAGGTGCACCCGAATTGTATCTGTATTTCGGTGATATCGGTGCCACCTATCTTGCATCGTATAAATATCAAAACGGGACATGGGTGATAGACGAGCCCGATACCTATTACTATGAGCCCTACTATGACGATTACCGCAAAACCACCCCGATAAACCCCTCGCCTACCGCGGCCAGGTCACCACACATGTTTACAATTTCCAGTGCCTATTCTATCTTCGGAAGCATACATTACTCTGTTGATAATGGAAAAACATGGTTTAAACTACAGGATACCGGAATTGGCAGTGTATACTGGAACGCTATGTTGATTGACGGGGGATATATTTATGCCGGCACCACCAATGGATTTGCACGTATAAGCCTTTCAAAAGCTGTAAACCACAATGTAAAGCTCACGCGGCAAAGCATTAATGAAGGACTGCCGGTATCACCCGAAGAGATGGCCAGCCTTTTATCTTTGCTTGGTGCTGAAGGCGTATTGGAACTTCTGGAGGACTACGGATTTGATACCGATGAAATAAGTAACGATGAATTAAGTGCATTTTTATCTGACTACACAACCGATAACGGTATATCTAACGATCTTTTCGGCAACAGTCAGCCCGGAACCTGCAGCTTTATGGGAATGCCCGTCTGGTCGGTGAATGTTGCCAACCTGAAACTATTCTTAACCGACATGCTTTTCAGAAAAAAAGGCTTGGGGCCCGAATTAAAACTTGCATGCAACTATCTTCATACTTCGGATACTTCAGCAGGTATTTTTGGTAAAAAATGGCGGTTCAGCTATGAATCTGCATTGCTTCAGAAAGATAGTTTGGTAATACTGACAACAGGCACCGGCGCCCGCTTTATTTTCACAAACGGGACAAATATCACAACCGGGGCCACCGAATTTACATTGCCTTGCTTAAATAACAGAAGGTTTCTTTTACACTGGAATGGCAGCGAATGGGTCGTTGAAAAAAACAGGGGGGCCGAAATCAACCGTTATGTAAATCTGAATGATTCAGTTTATGTTTTAAGTTCCCTGGAAGACCCTTATGATAAAAAGATAACACTGGGATACAACGGTAATTGGCAACCAGCACTCATCACCGATGGGGCCGGGCGTAATTACAGGTTGACTTATCTAAACAACCTTGTTGACTCTATTGTGCTGCCCGATGGCAGGTTTGCATCGTTCACCTATGCTGATGGTTACCTAACCAATTCAACTGATTTTGCCGGGATAACCACTTCTTACACTTACGATTCAATGTACAATATCTCATCTGCGGTTGTTTCGGGTAAATCTACCATGTTCGATTATGACTACAGCCAGGATACAGCAGGCATGCTTTCTGCGGTTTTTGACCCCGAAAACAGGAAAATTGCCTACCATTCTTCATTTCTCGATTCATCAACCATATTCACTTCCGTTACCTATCCCGGGTCTAAAACACGTGCATACGAAATAAAAAACGGCCTGGTAACAGCCATAATCAACAGCAACGGGGAAACCAAAAAAATCTTCTATAACGATAAAAACCTTGCTGATTCACTATTATGGTATAATGGCACTGCAGTATTATTTGAATATGACCCCAACGGGAATATCATCAGCAAAAAAGACTTACGAAATAATACAACAAATTATACTTACGACGTCAGCCATAATCTGCTTGCTGCGGTGAGAAGTACAGGCGATACCATATTCTCAAGGACTTACAATTCTAACAACCAGTTAGAATCAATCAAACTGCCGGGCAACAAAGCCACAATTTTTGAATACGACCCCAATGGGGCGCTTTCTGCTGTTATCAACCCTGAAGGCCATACCAATAACTTCGGGCGCGATGAATACGGAAATATAAATTCCTATACCAATCCTGCAGGCGATATGATAAAAATTCAGTACGGTGAATTTGGCTTCTTTCCGGTGTCACAAACCGATTTCAACGGGAATATCTATCAGCTTGTTTACGACAACAACGGCAAGCTTGAAACCATTACCATGCCCGATGGAAATACGCGCCAAATAAATTATGACTGCTGCGCGCAAACCGGTTTTACTGATGAAAACGGGAACACCTATTCGGCTGAGCGGGATAATACCGGCAGGATACTATCTATGAATTATGCCGAAGGATGGTCGCTTGGGTTTACATACAATGAAAATGGCCTTATTTCAGGCTTTACAGGAAAATACGGCATGAACGAAACATACAAATACAACGATAAGGGAATGGTCGTTTCAAGGAGCAATGAAGACGGACAGATCATTTATCAGTATAATGAACTCGGACAAACAGAATCTATTACTGACAAAAACGGCAATAGCACGCGATTTTCTTATGACACCTATGGCAAACTAAGTGTGATAACCGATGCTGCCGGTAACAATACCATGTATGAGTTTGACGCTAATAACAGGCTGGTTTCATTAACCAATGCCCGTGGGATAAAGACAGAAAACGTATATGCCGAAAATGGCCTGGTAACAGAAAAAAAGATTGGTACCACAACATATGTATCTTATGAATATGACAATAATGGTTTACTGACTGCATACAGCGATTCAAGAGGTATAACGCGCTACACCAGGAACAGCATGGGTTTTGTAACAAAAATCAGCTATCCCGGAAATCTTGAAGTAGATTTTACACATGATAAAAACGGTAACATAACAGGAATAACCTATCCCGATGGCACTACCCTTACCGCTACTACTGACCAAATGAACAGGATCTCCGGAATTTCCTGGGACAATAAATCAATTGACTATACATACAATCCGGCAGGTTACACACTTGCCGAGACCAGAAGCAACAACACAAACACTGCTTACAACTATAATAAAGACAATATCCTTATTGATGTAATACATTTTAAAAACGAGGAAGTTATTGCTTCAGAAAATGTCACATATTTAAATGGCGTTGTTTCTGAAATTGAAGTTCATCCTGCTATAGAAATATCGGATGCTCCGAAACAGATTTCTGCAACTACTGTCAACAATCTTAACCAGTTGGTTTCAGCTTATAACGGGTATACATTTTCATACGATGCAGATGGTAATATGATTCATGCATCAGACGGTGAATCAGATATTCTTTCAGCTTCATACAGTCATGAGAATTTAATCAGCACATTCAGAAGCAGTGATGCAAATGCCAGTATCTCATACGATGCAATGCGGTATCCCCGCCAAATAATCTCTGATAATACGGTCACCAGGCTTTTTTACGACCATAAAGGCAGGTTATTGTTTGAAACAGATGCTGAAGGGACTGTTACTGTTCTTTATTTTTATAAGGGCAGAAAGCTGGTTGCCATGCAAACTTCTGATAAGAAAGCATATTTCTTTCACCTTAACCGGCTGGGACATGTGGTGGCTTTAACAGATGAAAACAGTCTTACGCTTAACAAATATGCCTATTCTGCCAGCGGCGAGATATTGGGAAAATCAGAGTCTTTGCCTAACCGCTTTACATTTCTCGGAGGATTTGGGGCGCTAAGGCTCACTGATGATTTTATTTTAGCCGGAATGCGCGTATATCATCCCGTAACCGGCCGTTTTATACAACGCGATCCTTTTGGTATGATTACCGGCACAAACCAGTATCTATACGCCCGCAATAATCCTGTTGCAGGAATTGATCCGCTTGGCCTTGATGACCAGGAAACCACTGTCAACACACTTGATTTCGATCCTCCATGTGATAACGATTACGGCACCGCAGGAGGAACAGCGAATCCCTATGCTGATAATCTTCCTCACCGTTCAAACAACTGGGATACTTATGGTTCTGCTGCCGTAAATACGATCAAAGATATCACCAATCACCCGCTATTCGATCTTGTGCCCGATTTTATAGCCCTTCCGGTAAGCGGGGCCAAAGCAATAGATAAGCTGGCAGAAGGAGACGTGGGAGGGGCATTCTGGCAGTTTATGCCATTCAATAACAGTCTTGAAGCTGCAGGAGATTATATTAACGAAGAACTGAAATATATTGACTCTTCGAAAAGCTCGGGACTGGGAATTTTTGGTGAATTCAACATGGGTGGAAAATTTACATGTGATCTATAGTTATTACTTCCTTACAACTTAAAATAGAGATAATGAAAAGATTGATATTCATACAGGCAATATTATTTACCGGATTCTCTTTGTTTGGTCAGTCAAAAATCAGTTATACATTCGACGAAAACGGTAACCTTAAAAGTGAAAAATTCGGTGAACTTTACACCGTAAATTACAGGTACGATGCCGAAGGAAATTTGTATACCAAAACCATCTCAGGAAACACAGGTATTGAAGAAAATGCCAATGGTAAGGAATACTTTATGCAGGTTTTTCCAAACCCCGCTAACAATTACCTCATTCTGAAATCAGACGGGGAAATAGCCCGGCCGGCATCCATCAGGGTGTATAATTATTCAGGACAGCTAATGTCGGGACTTTCACATCACCATGATGAAAACGGAACAATCATTCTTGATGTTTCAATACTAAAAGAAGGATTGTATATGCTTGTCTTCAAAGAAAATGAAGTACAAAAAACGATAAAGTTCATGAAAAAATAACTGGATGTTATATAGCATCTCTAAAAGCCCGCTAAAAAGAAGCCGTCATACGAGCGTAGCGAAGTAATCTCAACAAATACTTACGGTTTAACAGATCGCCGCACTGCATTCGCGATGATGGATCGGGTTTTTAGAGATGCCCTATAAATCTGAATAGTGGCTTTATTTCGGCCTTTTTTCTTTTTGGATAATTGTAAATCAATGTCGTTTAGTTAAGACCAAATTATTTCCCTCTCATTTGGAGAGGGTGCAGCCTGCCTGACGTCAGACAGGGGAGAGGAAAATAAAACTTCCTTAACTAAACGACATTGAATTGTAAATGGAAAGTATTTATTCTGTCTTCCTGTTTAATGTTTTGAAAGGAATGGATGAAAGTTTCGTCCATGATGAACTACCCGGGGATAATTTTTAGACAAAATCATTAATAAAGAAAATACGGATAGTTATTTAACGTATTATATCTGCACATTCTGCCATATTTGGGGTGCAAAAAATACAATTATTAAGAATGTCAGTACATTTCTGGCGGTTTTACCAAACATTGGTTATAAATTTGCCCCAATATAGAAAAAAATTACAATGCTGCAAAACGATACGATATGCGCACCGGCAACTCCCCAGGGAGTGGGCGCTATTGCAGTGATACGCCTTTCGGGCGATAAAGCTGTGGAAATAAGCGACAACGTTTTTGTTTCTCCTTCCGGTAAGAAGTTGGCAAAACAGAAGCCTAACACCCTGCATTTCGGGACAATCGCTGACAATCAGACAGTAATTGACGAAGTGGTTATCGGGCTGTTCAGGGCGCCGCATTCATATACGGGTGAAGATGTTGTAGAAATATCATGCCATGGCTCCCTGTATATTCAGCAACAACTGCTCGAACTGCTGATCTCCAGAGGGGCACGTATGGCGCAACCCGGCGAATTCACGCTGCGCGCTTTTCTCAACGGTAAAATGGACCTTTCGCAGGCAGAGGCAGTGGCAGACCTCATTGCCTCCACCTCAAGGTCGTTTCACAAGGTAGCCATGAACCAGATGAAAGGCCGGTTTACCGAAGAGATAAAAAAACTCAGGGATAGACTGCTCAATTTTGTGTCGCTGATAGAGCTCGAACTCGATTTCAGCGAAGAGGATGTAGAATTTGCCGACCGAAGCCAGCTTAAACAACTCACCGGGGAAATTGAACAGTTGTTAAGAACCCTTAAAGACTCCTTTGCACTTGGCAATGCAATTAAAAATGGCATACCTGTGGCCATTGCCGGCAGGACCAATTCGGGCAAGTCAACCCTGCTCAACCTGCTGCTTAAAGAAGACAGGGCCATTGTTTCAGAAATTGAAGGTACTACCCGCGATGTTATCGAAGATACCATCACCATAGACGGCATCCATTTCAGGTTTATAGATACTGCCGGTTTGCGGCATACTGAAGATACCATTGAAAAACTCGGCATTGAGCGCACATGGAAAAAAATCGGCCAGGCTGAAATCATCCTGTTGGTTTTAGACCCTACAAAAGATGAAAATGAGATACTTCAACCGATAAAAGAAATAAGGCAGAAAATAAAGGAAACCGATAAGAAGCTTGTGCTGATTATTAACAAATCTGATCTTGTTGACAAATCTGTCACAAATAATATAAAGAAATCAATAATAGCAACGGCTGGCAAAGATACGCCAATAGTAACGCTATCGGCTAAAAATGGTGATCATCTTAAGCAGCTTGAATCAGTTTTAAAGAAACAGGTACATGCCAATGATCTTGAAACGGGAAATGTGATTGTCACCAACGCCCGGCATTACGAAGCGCTGAAAATGGCGCACGAAGCAATCGTGCGTGTTATGGAGGGATTGGAAAACCTATTACCGGGCGACCTCCTTGCCCAGGATATTCGTGAGGCACTCCATTACCTGGGTGAGATCACCGGTGAGATCACTACCGACGAGATACTGGGAAATATTTTCAATAAGTTCTGTATCGGAAAGTAAAGTATTTATCACTTGTTTTCCTTTTCGCCTTGTTGATTTTGAAAGAATTATTCTTCGATAATTATCGCACCATTATTTTTTTATCAACTTTAGGCTGGTGGTCTTGTTTTCCGAGGTAATTGCTATAATATATATTCCAGGTGCACCGTCAATGTTTACTTCAATATTTCTTTGATTATGAAATGAATATTGTTTTGTTAGCCTGCCGCATATATCATGAACAGTTAAAGATATATTTTTTAAGTTTAAGCCTAAATCAATAAAGACCAGCCCATTGGATGGATTGGTGAAGCTTTTTACAGTAAAATATCCCGACATTGTATTGGTTGGAATATATTCCGGGTCAAATTCTGAAAAACCAATATCAGGAGCATTACCATAATACGATATTGTGAAATTAATATTGTCCTGTTCCGGTATCATTATTCCCGCATCAATAAGGTCTGAGGTGCTTTTTAGCCGAAGAGGCCACCTGGCAGGTAATGAACCATCTGGTTGCCGGGGAGCAGTAAAAAGTGACACAAGTGTTAATGAATCAACTGTTTCAAAATCATCATCAGAAACAATGCCTTTATCGTAAAAGTTTGGGTAGGAAGGCTCCCATTCCCAGGTATTATTGCTTAATGCGTATTTTGTTAAGATTACAAGGTCATAGGGAATTTCTGTTGCTGTTTCATAGGTAGATGCATAAGACAGATTGTTTCTGTATATGTCGCCAATACTATCCAATCCATACGATCTCGATCCCATCCCCATACCACATTTATATGCCGTATTATTTATCCAGTAAGCATTATCGGTTGAATCGCTTTCAACACCATGATAAAAACCTGTTCCGGGGCAAAACATTGCGAGGCAACCAATTTGCTTTACCAAACGCCTGCTTGCCGGGTCTTTTACATAATAATATGCTGAATCCGGACCTTTTCTCCATGCTGATGTTTTGAAGCCATTTCCCTCAATTCCAAATTCCTGGTATTTACCAGATGCCATAGCCCAGCAATTCACAAAGACCCTCTCTCCTTTATTGGGGTCAAAACCATCGTCTGAGTAATTCCATGCCCGGCATCCTTCCCAGTAATAATAATTTCCAACATAGCTGATAACCTTCCAGGCATCGCCACCATTACCCGGATTGTTATCATATGATAAAGTATCACAACAATTCCAGGTATCGCAATTTATCCACCGGGTGGTGTCGGGCTGGGGAAACACCGGTGTGGCTTCAGCCGGTGAATTTCTATCCACATTTACCGCATACAGGGAATCGTACCTGCTCCATGCCCCGCTTTGATGCCAATAGCCTCTTTGGCCAACATCATGGACACGGAGTTCCTCATAAGTAATATTTGCTGTTCCATAAGCTGTAATTGCACCATTCAGTACGGTGTCACACTGGTATACGTTCCTTATTTCCAGATTCTTCAGATGAATATATTGAACATTTTTCAGTACGATACCTGCATTATAAAAATCCCAGGGTTTGGTCCAATTTTCGCAATGCTGGTAACAATCGAGAATAGGCCAGTTATCCTGGGCAATATCAGAAGGATAACCTGCAAAATAAACAGGATTATCCCTTGTCCCGCTGTTGTTAATAAAAGCAGGGGCTAAAGAATAATAAACACCCCCGCGAAAAAACACCGTATCTCCGGCATTTGCCACATCAAATGCTTTTTGCCATGTACACCAGGGTTTATCAAAGGTCCCCGGATTATCATCATTTCCGGAAACGGAAACATAATAAATTTCTGCGTTTACGAAAGTATTTGTTAGTGTAAGCAGAATAAGTAGAATGAATGTTTTTCTCATGTTAACGAATAATGAAATGGCCTAAAAAACAGTTTAAAAATACAAAAAAAATCATTGCTGAACGGGTAAACTATTTTTACATTCAATAAAACCAAAGATTACAGCATAATTCAAGATTTTTGTCTTTAGCACGGTATATTCTAATAAATAATTTGCCACAAGTCTGGCTACCGCTTAGCCTTTGATTGGTGGGTAAACCAACCTGCCAGGACACCAATGATAAACTTTTTTTATCACTGGTATCCGAATAAAATTCTTTTTAGAACAATATGCCTCAAGCCGGCAGGGCTTTTACTTTTTTTACTCCCTATGGTCGTGATATCGCCTGCCTGGATAAGCCAGTCAGACAGGCCTGCCTGGATAAGCCAGTCAGACAGGCTTCGCTAAGTTCTGCAGCAAAAAAAAGTAAACAACCGCGTGTCGCCTTAGCTTAGGGCGCCTACGCTAAAGCTTCAGCGACAGCGTGCGGTGGCGCAAAAATGCCGCCACTCCAGATAAAATTGCTAAAAATCAATTCATTTCGCTAAAAGAAATGAACTCACCCCTCCTTCGTCGGGGCTCAGACAGCATTTCTTTTTTAACGCTCCATTCATTG
>JAFGPL010000089.1 GCA_016936215.1 Bacteroidales bacterium | reverse complement strand
ATAGTGTCTGTCCATAAAGTCGTGTGGCTGTTCTTTAAAGTTCGCAGACGAGGCGCGTGAAGTCCGAAAAAAGGGAGTTTACCATGCATAAATGACCTTTTTGAGGACGAGTGCAACGAAGTATGCGGACTTTAAAGACAGACACTATATAAGCAACCTTAATGATATTGATGGCGCAAAATGCTAACATGGTTTTATTCCGGATTATTGCAGGTACCCGATATGTTTATATGTTTTGTATTCACCATTTTCATAAAGTTCGCAGACAATATAAATACCATTTGCAAGATGATCGCATTCTTTATGAACCAGTCTTCCTGTTAAATCAAAAACATTACGGATCACAATTTCTCCTTCAGGAAACTTAATATCATGGAAATCAAATATATTAACAGTTGATGAGCCGGTTGAACGGATATCAACAGGATCAATACCCTTGCGTGTGGGTATTACTTTTTTTATTGTGCCATCCGGGTTAAATTCGAGTTTATCTATGCAAACCTCACGGTGATAACCCGGACCATTGCTTAAGTAATTTTCATTAATACGGTGATATACTATGTACCATTCATCCTTACCCGGTATTTGCAGCACTGAATTATGACCTGTACCATATATTTTGTTGCCGGCATCGTGCTTAATTACAATGGGTGAAGCGGCAACGTTAACAGGCCCGGTCGGTGAACCAGAGGTGCCGTATGCAACGTGGTAATTGTCAGAACCTGTATCATCAACCGACCAGAGAAAATAGTACAGCCCGTTTCTGTAAAACACATAAGTCCCTTCACGATAGGCATAGTCGTTTAAAGTACCACCTGCAGGGGTAATAACCCTTATGGTATTATTATCTATGGAAACCATATCATCATTTAATTCGGCGACTGCAAGAAATCCGTTTCCCCAGTAGAAGTAGCCCTTGCCCGAAACCGGATCGGTAAACACATCGCCGTCAATCAGTTGTCCGCCAACCCCGGCCGGTAATTCTGAAATCATCGGTGCCCCGGAATCTAAAAACGGCCCGGCAGGGTCATTGGCCATGGCTACCCCAATTTTCTTAATTCCTGCATTACCGCTGAAGTAGAAAAAATACCGGTATGATCCGTCTTCATGTTTTATTTCTTCGATGCAGGGCGCCCATGCGTTTCCGGTAGCCCAGTTTACCTGGTCGGTGCTTAAATCAAGAATGGTACCTTCATTGGTCCAGTTTACAAGGTCGGGTGATGAAAAAACATCGAAAGAATACCCACCCCAACCGGGATAACCATCGGATGTCGGATATATGTAGAAACGTCCAGTTTTCTCTGAGTACAGAATCTCGGGGTCGGCGTGAAAACCGGGGAGGACAGGATTAACCTCAACCTTTGCAAAAACCGTATACATTACAGTTTCTCCATCCAGTGTAAAGGAGTAGCCGATACTACCTGAACTAAAATCCTGCGGACCTTCGGGTTTGATTAGAGTACCCGGATTAGCATAAAGCCCGGGGTCAAAATTTTTTAAATCAGTGCCATGGTGTACTGCAATATCAATTGTTTGGGCACCTGTATTGATCCTTATCCCGTTCTTTTTAATCATCGGGTTTCGTGCCCCCTGCGGAAGAACCGGCACATCGCCGGCCGGCCATTCAACGATAAGCCTTTCCATTTCTTCTTTTGAAATAGAAATGGTTGTGCCGTGCCGTGCATGAATATCGTAATTGTCTTTTACAAAAGTGAAATCTTTCAAATTGCCGGAAACACAATACTGATAATGGCCGCTTGTATAACAATCATACATCAGTATCCATTCATCTGAGTTAATGAGCCTGAAGGCCCCGGAACCTTCGACAGCCTTATTGGTTTGCTGTAATGGCGGTGACGGGGCGCCCCACTGTGACCCCGGAACTGTTCCCTCAAGATGGGTGAGTGTTTTAGCGGTAACCTGGCTAATCCCCCCGATGGATTCGTTTTTGAAAAACATATAATACAGGCTGTCTGCCTCACTATAAACAATATCCCCATCAATTGTGGCAGTACCTCTGTCGAAAAGCAATTGCGGTTCCCCTTCAAGGTCAGTAAAATCATTATTGGCATAGCAATAATAAATGCGGTCGTAAGGACATGTATTATCGCCGGTATAAAGTGAAAAATAAACCAGATATTTTTTTGCCGTCAGATCGTAAATAGTTTGCGGCGCCCATACCCGCAAGACATTACCCCATGTTTCCGGCCACCTGGCCGGGAAATGAACCGTGGAATGCGTCCAGCTAACCAGGTCGTTAGATTTTAACAAAACAATACCCCGGTTACTTGACCATCCCTCTGCCGATTTCATATCGGTTACAACCATATAAAATGTTTCACCGTCTTCTCCCCTTAGGATATGCGGATCGCGAACACCCTTCTTTATCGAAATGGTATCGGAACTTATAATGCGGTTTCCATTATTGAGAGGAATGTAATCAACGCCATTGCTGCTGACTGCAAACCGTATTTGTTCCCCGTCGGTGGTGTTCCCCGTGAAGTATGCAAACAGGTATGCATCCCTGTTTTCTTCTTCGGCCACCCAGACCTCAAATACCCTTTTTGCCTCAGCTTCTCCTTTTTTAAGGGTAGCTGTAAGTAAAACCTTTTTCTTTCCACTGCCATAAGGAGAAAGTTTCAAGACCTTACCGGTGCTGTTCAAGTATTCGGGTGAACCTGATTCCCATGTAACCATTGAGCCCTCATTTGTTGTAATTGGCAAATGAACAGCGCTACGCACATTATTAACATTTCCGGATATCTTAAGACTGGCAATATCCTTTAAAACAGAAATGGCGTCGGAATATTTCGGCAGGACAACAACATCAATAACCTTTGTATTTGAAACATTATGATACACAAGGGTTGCTGTAAGTTTAACTTTCACAGGATCGGAACCAATAGCAGGACGGCTTACCATTCCTTTCTCCGAAACCACTGCAGGATTTGACGAAACCCAGCTTACATTAACCCCGCTGCCAATTACAGATGGCAGGATCAGGTTCGACCTTACAAAATCGGCACCGGGTATCTCTAATTTTTCCATAGCCTGAAGCAATACAATGCTGTCATGAATATTATTTAAAGCCCCGAGTTTTCCGCAAATTGCATTTATATCTGTTTGTCCCAGTGCACCCTGGCAAACGATGAAATTGTCGTACTGTGCTGAAATAAGATAGTCATCACCGGCGTAACATGAACGCCCTAAAAAGTTAAAGGCTGTAGCCCCAAGTTCTTTTGGTTTGATGTTGATGCTTCCGCTGGCTGAGAGTTCTCCGTCTATATATATTTTCCCCTCATTATCATGCTGGATATAAGTTACATTAATCCACCTGTCTTTTGGTAACTGAATTCCAGCCACAACACTCGACTCCCCGGCCCAGTGCGTTTTTGAAATCGAATATCGTGAGTTACCAGCCCTGAAGAACAGGTTTCCGTTCGCTGAAGATGCCATATTATCCGAATTGGCAAAATTCCAGACAAAGCCTCCATTTCTCGTTAAATCTGTCGAGGCAGGGATAAAAACATTTGTTGAAAAACTAAAACTGTCGAGCCGGGCAATCACCTCCCCAAAACCTTGCCCAAAATCAAAATATCCGTTGTTCTGTCCCAGTTTTAAGACAGATGTATTGTTATAGTTAACCAATTCGGCTCCATTTTTTAGTGTGCCGGTATAATTGCCAGAGGTATCCTTTACTGAATCAAACTCAAAGTCTGCCAGGACACATACCCCGTTGTGAACATCCTGTGCACCGACGGTGGATGCAAAGCATATAACTGCCAGAAAGGCAAATATTTTGAATATCTCACTAAAAATATTTTTCATGCTTGGTTGAAATATTTAACTTCAATGTTTGTACTTTATACCCTCTTGTTTGCCTCGTAACATGCGACTAAAGCTTATCGGCAACCAGAAGCCAGACATGACGGGAAATACCAGTCCCCCTGGGCCACATGCCATCTTTTTGTTGTTGTAAACTGCTTAACCTTACGGCAATTATATTTTTTTCCTTATAATCCAGATGCGGTGTAAGTTCGTAATGGAATGAACCCGGAGAACCGGACTTACACTCAAGTAAGTTACCATTCAGGTATACCTTTATTTCTGCTTTAACACCTTCAAAAAATACGGCAATACATTTGCTTTGCCATTCGGGGGGAAGAATAAACCTTTTTCGGTACCACCCAACATTGGTTATGGCATTATTCGCTTCCCCCACAAGAAAATTTTTCCGGCTCAATCTTTCATCCATACTCCAGTCGTGCGGCAAATCAAGGTTGCGCCATCGGGTATCGTTAAAATCAAATTCAATGGCTGAAATATAATCTCCCTGGTGAAATTTCCAGTTTAAATCAAATAATTGCTTCTGTTCAACATTTTCTTTTTTTACTGTACAACCAGTTGTACAAGCTGTAATACAAATAATTAGAAATATCCATAGCCGGTTCAACATGTGAAATCTTCCTGTTAAATAATTCAATTGCTTAATGTTAACAAAACTATATAATCGTAAAGGATTTTTTTTTCACATTCTCGTCAATAAATAATTATAAAATAAGCAATGCACCTAAGCCCTTTATTTTTTCATTAATTTTAAATTCATTTTTCAAAATGTATTATGTCAATGAAAAGTCTCTACAGGTATATTTTTCTGCTTGTTTGTTCCCTATGCATTTCCGCGGTTAGTGTTTCGGCATATGTAATTGAGAAAATCGGCCTCGAAAACGGATTATCAAATAACAATGTTGTCGGTTTTGCCCAGGATCATGACGGTTTTATCTGGATTTGCACCAAGGACGGGTTGAACAGGTTTGATGGAAATACTTTTAAAGTTTTCAGGCATTCTGAAACTGATAATAATACCATCTGCAGCAATGTTTTAAATTGTGTTTATACTGACAAATCTGATGATATTGTCTGGATTGCCACTGAAAAAAACGGGATTAACGCTTACCATTATAAAACACAAATTTTTAAGCATTATCATCACGACAATACAGGCCAGAACCCAAATTCACTGATGGCCAACGGTGTGACCCATATTACCGGCGATGATAAAGGAAATTTATGGATTGCAACCTACCAGGGAGGAATTGATTATTTTGACAAAGAAACCGGTTTTTTCACTCATTATAATCAGTCGAATGTAAAAGGACTGGGATCGGACTACAATTGGTATGTATTGTTTGATAACGAAGAAAAGATTTACATTGGGCATGTAACCGAAGGATTTAGTATTATGAACCCGGGAACAAGAACTGCAGTGAATTTTAAGCACATTCCCGGCAATCCTTCTTCGCTTCCCGACAATACTGTTACCTGTATATTCGAAGATTCACAAAACAATATATGGATAGGAACGCGAAACGGTTTCTGTTTATTTGACCCGGAAACAGAGAAAATGATTAATTTTAAAAGCGATCCCGGCAACCCGAATTCCATTTCGCACAATTTTATTCAAAGGATAGCAGAATCGGAGGATTCACAACTTTGGATCGGTACCGAAGGTGGTGGTGTTAATGTATTGGACCTTAACGAAATTTCTTCTGAAGTTAACCCGGAAAAAGTTATCTTCAAACGCATTCCTGTTTCCGATACACCCGATGGGTTATCCAGCGGATCTGCCCAAACTGTTTTTATTGATTCCTTTGGTAATATATGGATAGGTGGTTTAGGGGGTGGTGTTAATTTTATACCCAGGAATGATCCGTTTTTTAAGAAAATCAGCTACCTGCCAATTGTTGGCAATACTAACAGCCTAAATGGCAAAACTGTACCCGGCATGTGTGTTGACAGGGACGGTAACCTCTGGGCAGCAAATATTTCAGGGGGTATAGGTGTTTATCAAAACAATAAAAAGATAAAGCAATTCAGCAATATTAACAATGCTGTTATACCTCAGAATATCACATATGTTTACAAAGACACAGAACTAAATATCTGGGCTGCCACAGATGACGGGAGACTATATAAGTATATTTCAGGAAATGAACGGTTTGTCCCTTACGCTTCATTTGAGATGATCAAAAATATCCCGATCTATAACCTGTTTGAAGATTCAAGGAATAACCTCTGGATAAGCACCGATATCGGCTTGTTAATGTACAATATCAAAACGGAAAAAACCATATTTTACACAACATCCAATGCCGCGTTAAGGGACAACAACATTAGGGTTGTTGCCGAAGATGCCCTGGGTTATATATGGGTAGGCACACTTGGGGGAGGACTGGGTGTGTTTGACAAAGATTTCAATCTTCTGTATCAATATGGTAATTACTTCGATTTTTACAGCATAAAGGATATATATAAAGATTCAAAAGGCCGCATGTGGGTCGCAAGTCAGAACGACCTGTTTTTATTTAAAAATCACAACAGTAACACGGTATTGCGCATAGATAAAAGTTTCGGGTTACTTGAAAATGACATCCGCGCAATTATGGAAGGTAAAACGGCAGATGAAATATGGCTCAGCACTACCAACGGCATAAGCCATATAGATTTAAACACCATGCACATCAGCAATTTTACAGTAAGCGATGGTATTACACGCGGTGATTACATTCACAATTCGAAAGCCAAAACAGATGATGGCACTATATATTTCGGTTCCCAGAACGGAATTACATATTTCAACCATGTAATGGAACAAACCGGTATATCTGTTCCAAAAACTGTTTTCACAAATTTTCTGGTAACAGATAATTTAAAGAACCTTAACGAACTTACAGATGTCCCCTTTTCAGATACCATGATCTTAAATTACAACCAGAATACTTTTCAGGTATTTTTTAATGTATTGGATTATGCACTGTCGCATAAGGTAGAATTTGCATTCCAGATGCATGGGCTCGATGCCGGCTGGTATTTCATCAACCAGGACAAATACGTTACCTTCCGGAACCTCAAACCCGGCAATTATGTTTTCAACCTTAAAACCAGGTTGCATAATTCCAAATGGTCCGATGAAATCACATCTATGCATATAAGAATCAGGCCCCCCGCGTGGCTGTCTTGGTGGGCCAAAACAGGTTATATCCTGATTGTTATTATTACCATTATTTATATTATTAAGTTTTATAAGAATAAATTAACCATTGAACACGCGCTTCTTTTCGAGAAAAAAAGCCGCCTGCAGGAACAGGAAATGAACGAGGAAAAACTGAGGTTTTTTACCAATATAACCCATGAACTGAGAACCCCCATGACACTGATATTAGGCCCGCTGGAAGATTTATTGTCGGACAGGGCTATTCCTCCTGAACAAGCCTTGAAATTAAACTCTATTCACAGGGTGGCCAACCGTTTGCTCCAGCTTATCAACCAGATACTGGAATTCAGAAAGACTACCAACAAAAACAGGAAGCTTCGGGTATTAAAAACAGACTTCGTGGAATACATTCGCAATACCGGAATTAAATACAGCGAATTAAACCAGAATAAAAATATAGAATTCAAGATGTCTGTCCCCCATAGCAAGATCGAAATGTTCTTTGATCCGGAAGTGGTTACCATCATATTAGACAATCTTTTGTCAAATGCTTTTAAATACACCCGGGAAGGAACCATCAGGCTCAAGTTGGAAAACTATCATGAAAGCAACATTGACTATACAGAAATAGTAGTATCCGATACCGGTTTCGGAATTTCAGAGCAAGACCTGCCGCATATCTTCGAAAGATATTACCAGGCCAAAGACACATCACATCCCATAACCGGCACGGGAATCGGACTGGCACTCGTTGAGAATATGGTTGAACTGCATGAAGCCAGTATAAGTGTTGACAGCAAACTCAATAAAGGCACCACATTTAAGGTCAGGTTCCTCACCAGCAACAGTTATCCCGAAGCGGTCCATATCCAGCCCGGTGAGATGCAGCCCGGTGAAATTTCAATTGAAGAAGATGCTAAGAACGTTATTCTGGTGGTAGACGATAACCAGGAAATAGTTGATTATATAAATGATTTTTTAAGCGACACCTATACAGTCTATTCCGCAGTAAACGGAAAAACCGGGTTTGATATTGCCTGTGAAAAAATCCCCGACCTGGTGATAGCCGATATCATGATGCCGGTGATGGACGGCATTGAGATGACAAAAAATATGAAAAAAGATGTGCGCACCAGCCATATACCTGTTATCCTGCTTACAGCCAAAGGTGCATTGCAGGACCAAAGCGAAGGTTATGATGCAGGCGCTGACTCATACATTACCAAACCATTCAGCGGCAACCTGTTAAAAAGTAAAATAAGGAATATTCTTGATACAAGAAAAAAACTATCTGCCGCATATTCGTCAAAACTTAAAGAAAAACAGGCATTGTTCAACGAATCCATACATCAGCTCGACAAAGAATTTCTCGAAAAATTAAACTCGATCATCGAAAAAAGACTGGAAGACGAGGAAATGAATATATCACAGTTAGCCTCAGAACTATTCATGAGCCATTCAACCCTGTACCGCAAAATTAAAGCCTTAACCAATTTAACGGCAAATGAATATATAAGAAAAGTCCGAATTAAGGCAGCAGAACAACTTCTGCTTACCGGGCAGTACTCTATTTCAGAGATTATGTATAAAATCGGCATCAATAGCAGCAGCTATTTCAGGCAGTGTTTCAAAGATGAATTTGGCATGAACCCCAGT
>JAFGPL010000006.1 GCA_016936215.1 Bacteroidales bacterium | reverse complement strand
CCCTTCGACTTCGCTCAGGGTGACTGTCAGGCTGAGCGAAGTCGAAGCCTAATGGGAAAATGAAAATTAACTTGCGGATTTAAGGTATTAAATTAATCTTTCATCAACCTTACATAAAATACCCCTCCGGCAACAGAACCTTCGTGGGCCGAAAATTTAACACTCATGAACCCGTCTGCGGATTTTTCGAGTATGTTATCCGGTATGATGTAATCTACGTCGAAAAACCTGCTCCCCTGACTTCCGTCAGATTTTACTGTGGTCAATAACATATTGTTGATAAAGATATCAAACACCCTGCCCCTGTCAGCCCCAAAATAAGTAACCCGAAGAATATTTGCAATGTTACCGGGGTTTTTCAGGTCATAACTAAACCACCCGGCAGCATGCCGCCAGTGGCGGCCTTCGTGTATCCCCGATTCGGTGTTTTCACCTTTAAAATTGTGTTCCTTTTCGGGTTGTTGCTCACCGGGCGCTACCTGGTCTGTTGTGCGGGCCTCAAGCACCAGCATCTCTTTTTCTTTTTCGTGCATTTCGGCCATCTTTTTCTGCAAACTGTCTGGTGTTATCACAGGCCAGTATACCATATATCGTGCACTGTGCGTTTCGAAAAATGGTTTCAGGGTTATCTGTTTATATTTTTCGGGGTATATAATTTCTTCCATGCTAAATTCGAGCTTTTTCCCGGGAACAGGTTTTATTGACCCTGTAAAATATTTCTCTTCGGTGACCAGCATTGGGGCTTGCTGAACAGGATATAGCGGGCCGTTGGCAACATGGCCCATACGGCTGTCGTCTGCCCTTAGACCTGTTAGACCTGAAGTGTCGGTGACGGCAGCGAGGACAATGGGGCCATGCATTACCGATGCCCATGAAGAACCATCGGGCAAATATTCAATATGTGGGTGCATGGGCATTTCTACATCAATTTGATCATTGGTTTTCCATTTTCGCTCAATGCTTATATATCCTGAAGATGAAGTTGCAGGTTGTACTTCCTTATTGTTGACCTTAACTTTCATTTCACCATTTTTAACCCATGCAGGGTATCTTATTTTTATCGCGAATTGTTGAGGTTTGACTAAGCCGATGGACAGGTGGGTTAACTGTTCATAAGGGAAGTTTGTCTGTTGTGTAACTGTTATGCCTTTCTCTTTCCATTGAAGGGTAGATGCAATAAAAAGGTTGACATATATATCCTTTTCATTATGCGAATAAATCATCTCACCATATTTTGCATGGTTTTCCATACCGGTGCCGACACAACACCAGAAACACTGTTCGGGTGTTGAGTAAACCCGGTAATGGCGCGGCCGCATGGGCGTGAAGTAAACCAGTCCGGGTTGTTCGGTCTCAATGGTGGATAAAATATGGTTGAAAAGTGCCTGTTCATAATAATCCATATATTTTGCCTGCGGTTCAGATAAGAACAGGAGCCTTGTAAGGCGCAGCATGTTGTATGTATTGCAGGTTTCAGGGCCCTGGTTTGATTCTACCATGCTCGAGAAATTATCGGCAGGATGAAAATGCTCCCTCACGCTGTTACCGCCAATGGATACCGACCTGTTCGTGACGACGGTAGACCAGAAAAAATCTGCCGCCCTCGACCATTCTTTGTCACCCGAAAGATCTGCTATTCTTTTAAAACCAACCACTTTAGGTATCTGGGTATTGGCATGTAAGCCGGTAAGTTTGTCTTCGCCTGCCAGGAGCGGGTCGAGTATTAACCGGTGAGAAAACCTTTTGGCAAGGGCAAGATATTTATCGTCGCCGGTAATAAAAGCCACATCGGCATATACCTCGTTCAGCCCGCCATGCTCGCTGCGGAGCATAAGCTGAACCTGTTCGTCGGTAAGGTTTTTGGTAAGTTCAATACACCAGTCGGTTAGCTTGATAAGAATATCAAGCGCTTTTTTATTGCCTGCTATCAGGTATGCATCACGAAGCCCGGCATAGAGCTTATGAATATTATAAAGCGGCACCCAACGGTTTTTGAGTGAAAAACCGCTGACATCAATTTTACCTTCGGCAATGTCTTTCCAGAGCGATTTGCCATCGGGGATACCTGCCACATATCCGTTACCGTTCTTTTTCTGGCAACTGTCGAGCCAGTTTATCATATAACCAAGACGGCTGAGCAGTTCGGTATTGCCTGTTGCCGCATACATCTGCGATAACGCCGAGAGGTAATGCCCGCCGGTATGGCCATCGAGCCCTATGCTTTCCCAGTTGCCGTATCGCGGGGCCAAAGGTTCTATTCCGGCATCTATGAGGTACGGGGCCAGCAACCTGTCGGGGTTTAGTTTAAGAATATATTGCAGGTCAGCCTGCTGGGCATTGTAAAAAGGCCCGGTACCTATCTTTATATACGACAAGGGAAAATCTTTCAACGGCTGGCCTTGTCCCTGATAATACAGGTTACATAGAAAGACTATCGCGAGGTAAACGGTTTTTGTTTTCATAACAGGTAGAATTTGAATATTAAAGTTCGATTTTATATTTACAGCTTTCATTGCCCCTGATTACCGAAGATATAACTGTGGCTTTAACGGGGTGTTTAAATACAGCGGAAAACATTAATTCTGCAAACCCTTCGGAACAATAGCAGACAGTCGGGGGGATATCGCCGTTATTATGGTTCATCATCGGGCATACGCAATAATTCTTGTTTTCATCGGCAATAATTATTCCCGAATCTATATTATAGTCAATCTTCCAGCCCCATTTTTCCGATAAGAAATTCAGGAACCCTTCCGTGTTTCCGATATGTTCTTCCAGTACCTTGTCCATATTAAGGTTTTTGTAATGCACAATGGCACAGTTTTTCATCAGCTTCCTGATTTCTTCATCTTCCAGCCCAGCACTCAAACCTGCAATTAATTTTATGATATAATCCTGCTGCAGCAGGGGTTGGGGTTGCTCTTGTTCTGATTGCCCATGTTCTTTAGCTTTTGCACCCAAAGAAATAGTGCCAAGACAGCAAAGTGCTGCACCTGCCATACAGCCTGACTTGATAAAGTTTTTGCGGTTGGTTTTCATTTAAGGCATTTAATTTTACATTTGGATTTCTGAAAATTACTAAACTTTTTAATTTTTATTTTGATAAAAGTAAAAGAGGTTGTCCAAAACTCCTGAGTATTTAATTGCATGAATTTATTTTAGCAACCATGTATTGGCTGTGAACTGTCTGCCCCCGGCAGTTCATTGACAAAAATCAGGGAGTCGTTTACAAATACTTCCATACCAGATTTCAATGGTGTGCCGTTATGATCGAACTGCTGTCCCATTATATATTTTTTTGTTAGACCTGCTGTCATCCGGATCGAAGGTGCTATTAAACTGTGGAATTGCGCACATACCTCGCCAGGTTGAATAATTTAGTTTATACTGGTTTTGTTGCAACGGTTGAAGCGTTAGCATATGGTGGTTGAATGCATTCCAATTGGCTTGCCGGGCATTGTACAAAGGTTCTTTATCCATTTTATCATGTGACATTGGAAAATCTTTCAATTGAAGTTTCTGACCCTGAATTTGAAGGAAACAAAAATAAATATTTGAGTGGCTAAAGAATTTTGTTCTCATCTTTATAAGATTTCTTCGGTCATGAAATAAGTTCTTAACTTCGTTCAGTATGACAATTGACTTGACTATAGTGTCAAGTAAAGCATCTTTTGTCATGTTGAGCGATAGCGAACTAAGCGAAGCCTGTCTGACTGGTTCATCCAGGCAGGCGATCTCATGTAATAAACATCT
>JAFGPL010000088.1 GCA_016936215.1 Bacteroidales bacterium | reverse complement strand
CCGTAGGTGGCGTAATATCATTAAACCTTTTTATTTCAGAGGGTTTATAATTTGAAAAATATTTTAGTCGGACAGTAGTGATAAATTATCTTAATTCATATCTTTTTTCACCGCATTATACCTGAAATTCTTAAAACTTACACTGCCTTCTCCGATTGAACAAATGCCCAAACGCAGGCTTAAGAAACCGCTCAGGACATTATGGAGTAAGCCCGAAACCTCAACCGAAGATTCAATTTTGTTTCAGTTTTTCCATCGGTACTGTAATACATGTCAACAGTAGCATAAGTGTTTTTTTAACCCGCGTTTTCAAACATCGAGGGTACTGAAACCGAACTTAATGAACCAAAAACCTGACTATTGGGCAGGCATTAATAAGTATGAAAATAAAACCATTTGGCTAAATAAAAACATGATATTAAAGACTTTTATTTATTCAAATTTCTGCAGGGGTGACTACAGATTTTTTTCTAATGAATGAAACATACTTATACTTTTGTATGTCATAAATAGCCCTGGAACCTTTGGTTGGTTCGGTATACTGTCGCACAGGTATTATTCCCGGGTATATATTTAAAACACTTGTGATAACGCATTTCTATGTGTTACTGATACATAATATTTTTGTCAATCAGAATTTAACCCGTTTTGCTTAGTTTACAATGAATAGTTGACACAAATCAATATGCAAGCAAGTTGGTAATCAGATGTGCTTTCGAAGCATCGTCTGTTTTATAGTAAACAGGACGCAGGTCAAGGTCTGTTTTAAACCCGAATTTTTCATCGCTTTTCTTTTCAACATATTACCACGATTAAGCAGCACTATTTTTTTCACAGTTCAAAATTGGCATGCATTCCTCATACCCGGAAGTTGATATGAATAATGCAGGATAAATTCATACAGGAATTTCAATTTTTTTTATTAGTTAATGGCTTCAATGGAATTAATCTGATTTTAGCTAATTTTATTGTCCTTTTTGTCCAAAATGTGCTATATGATGAAAAGTACAATCATTATTTTAGACCTCAAATTTTAAGCTGTTATGGTTTTTTTACCAGTTATATCTCAATTTAATGTTCATAACTAAAAAATATAATCCCGTGAAAGTATATATTGCAATTCTCGTATTGACCCTGGCAAATTCTGTTTTTACGCATGGTATATTTGCACAGGAAAACACAACAAAAATTATTGAAGATGGCGGAACAGGCAGGTACAGTGCCATTATGCTGGCAGATACTTCATTGCCGGTTCATACTATTTTCAGGCCGGAAAACATTTCTGTTTTTGACGAAAACAACCCGTTACCCATCATCGCCTGGGGAAACGGGGCTTGTGCAAACTCGCCCCGGGAACATGTTAATTTCCTAAGCGAAGTTGCTTCGCATGGATTTTTAGTGATTGCTATTGGAACAATGCCTAAGGATAGTGTAAAAGAAAGTAAAAAATCAACATCATCGCAACTGATTGACGCTATTGACTGGGCCATTGCCCAAAACAACAACAGACTAAGCCCATATTACAACAAGTTAGATATTACAAAAATTGCGGTTAGCGGTATGTCGTGCGGTGGTTTACAAGCACTTGAAACAGCTCCTGACCCCCGGGTTACAACCCTTATTGTTTGCAACAGCGGTATTTTGCCCAACCCCGGCGATGGAATGCCCGGTATGCCGCAACTAAAGAAGGAACAGCTTACCAGACTGCACACCTCCACCCTTTATTTATTAGGAGGAGAGTCGGACATTGCCTACCACAACGGAATGGACGATTTCAAGCGCATTAATCATGTTCCTGTATTTATGGCCAATATGGACGTTGGCCACGGAGGAACCTACAGTCAACCCCATGGAGGCGAATTTGCAAAAGTAGCTACCGCCTGGTACAAATGGCAGTTAAAAAGTGACGAAGATGCCGGAAAAATGTTCACCGGTAATCCTTGTGGCCTTGCAAAATCAACCGTGTGGACGGTTGAAAAAAAGAACCATCCTTAAACACTAATCTTTCAATAAATTTTACTCCAAAATATGAGTTGAAAAGGCAATTAAAAAGATAAGATAGTATATGAAAAATTTATTAGCAGTTATAATCATATTTTCAAATATCGCGGTGTCTGCCCAGCAAGGCAAAAGTCGTATAATTACAAATTTCGATGCAAACTGGAAATTCGCCCCGGGTGATTTTCCAAATGCTTCGAAAAATGAGTTTAGCGATGCAAACTGGCGTATGTTGGATGTGCCCCACGACTGGAGCATTGAGCTGGAAAATGATAAAGATGCCCCTGGGGGCGGAAGTATTGGATTTTTCCCTACAGGAACAGGCTGGTACCGAAAAACTTTCGATGTTCTGAAATACAATCCTGATAAAAAATATTCCATTGAATTCGATGGGATTTATATGAACAGCGAAGTTTGGATAAATGGCACATATTTAGGAAAACGCCCTTATGGGTATTCAAGTTTCTCTTATGACCTGACAGGACTGCTAAAAAGCAAAGGCAATTTAGTTGCCGTGCGCGTTGACAATTCAAAACAGCCCAATTCCCGATGGTACACGGGTTCAGGGATATACAGGCATGTAAGGCTTGTTGAAACAGACAAACTGCATTTTAAAAAATGGCGTGTGTTTTACTATACCAAATCCATTGAAAATGAAAAAGCTGCAATTCACCTTGAAGCTAAGGTGGCAAATGAAAACAACCAGGCCATTCAAGATGTGACCATCCGACAATCCATATTGGATCAGGAAGGTAATGAATTGGCCTTTGGATTAACACAGGTAACTGTTAATGCAAAAAGCAGTTTTAAAGCCGAACACGAAATTGAAATTGCATCTCCCCTTTTATGGTCAGTTGAATCACCCAATCTTTATACCCTTAAATCTGCAATTTTGGTTGATGGTAAAGAAACCGATTGTGTTTTTACCAACCTGGGCATCCGCACCATCGCATATGATATTGATAAAGGTTTTTTGCTGAATGGGCAACAGGTGAAAATGAAAGGCGTAAACCTGCATCACGATGGAGGGCCTGTTGGCGCTGCCGTTCCCGAAAGGGTTTGGGAACGCCGGTTGGAGATATTAAAAGAAGGCGGGTGCAATGCCATACGTACAGCGCACAATCCTATGGCGCCCGAGTTTTATGACTTATGCGATAAACTGGGTTTCCTGGTGATGGACGAAGCATTTGACGAATGGATGCATGGCAAAAGGGAATATTCATATAAGCTTTACTTTAAAGACTGGTACGAACAAGACCTGAAAGCTATGGTTTACAGGGACAGGAACCACCCGTCGGTTGTGATGTGGAGCGTAGGTAATGAAGTGCCTGACCAGTCGTCCAAAGGAGGGCCTGAAATTGCGCGAAAACTCATTAATATTTGTAAAGAAGCTGATCCTACCCGTTTGGTTACAGCCGGTAACGACCGCATTGTAGCTGATGATAATCCTGCAACAGAAGAATACCTTGCCGAATTCGAGGACGAAATCGTGGGTTACAATTATCCAGACCGCTGGCACGAACGCAGAGAGTTGAACTATCACCAGGACAAACAAAAACATCCCGACCGGAGGGTTGTTGCCACAGAGTCAGGCGGCATGGGAGGAATTCGCGGATCATACTATATGGGTGACAACCCTGACAAAATCCAGGCCGGATATACACACGGACGCATCATTGATGTTGAACAAAGATGGAAATTCACCTTGTTATATGATTATGTGATTGGTGATTTCATGTGGACAGGCATTGATTATTACGGTGAATCGTGGAGATGGCCTTCGCGGGGCGCTTCTTCCGGTTATCTCGACAATTGCGGTTTCCCGAAAGACGGTTACTACTTCTTTAAAAGCATCTGGACAGAAAAACCAACGCTGCACCTCTTGCCTCATTGGAACCTGTCTGCCGGACAGGCAGGCCTGAAAGGTCGCGAAGGACAGGTAGTACCTGTACTTTGTTTTACCAACTGCGATACGGTTGAATTGTTTTTGAACGGGAAATCTTATGGAGAAAAATACCTGGAATTTCCACGTAAAGGAAATACCGAAAGTTGGAACAAGCCTGAAGATGGCAAGGTGTATACAACAACCGGTGATCTGCATTTGTCCTGGGATGTGGTTTACGAACCTGGCGAGTTGGTCGCCAAAGGGAAAAAAGACGGAAAAGAATATATATATCGCCGGGTTACTGCCGGTGAACCATTCCAAATCCGCTTATCTGCTGATCGTGATCAGATAAAAGCCAATCCCTCCGATGTGGCACATATTACAGTTGAAGTTTTGGACAAAGATGGCAACATAGTCCCGACCGCTGATAATTTGATAGAATTTGAAGTGGAAGGCGCTGAAATTATTGGTGTAGAAAACGGGAACATGAGGGATTTATCATCACCCAAAGCAAAAGAGCGAAAAGCTTTTAACGGTTTGTGCCTGGCAATTGTTCAGGCCAAAAAACCCGGGAAAATTACAGTTAAAGCAGTTTCAGAAGGATTAAAAAGTACAGTTGTAAACATTGACGCTAAATAAATTAAATGGAATCATGAAAAAAATATACGGGAAACTTTTGTTAGCTCTTTTTTTGGCAATAATTGCATCAAGCTCCGTATTTTCGAGCAATTGGAACAATTTTAATAACAACTGGAGATTCATCAAAGGCAATCCCGAAAATGCCCAATCAGTAAACTTCGATGATTCTGCATGGGAAAATGTTACCCTGCCCCACGACTGGGCCATAACCGGTCCTTTTAACGAGGAAGAAAATGGCAATACCGGAAAATTACCCTGGAAGGGTGAAGGCTGGTATCGCAAATCATTTACTTTAAATTCTGAAGACCAAGGAAAAGTGGTGTATGTAAAATTCGATGGTGTCATGTCATCTCCCCAAATATTTGTGAACGGGAAACTGGCCGGGAAATGGGATTATGGTTACAGCACCTTTTACGTTGATATTTCAGACTTTGTAAATTATGGTATAAAAAACAGCATAGCCGTGTATGTTGATAACAGGAAGCATGATAGTCGCTGGTATCCCGGAGCGGGCATTTACCGGAAGGTGGAAATGATGGTAACCGAAAAGGTTCATGAAGAAATCTGGGGGACGTATATCACAACACCTGTTGTAACTCAGTCTTATGCTGAAATGCGCGTTTTATCAAATGTTAAGAACACGGGGTCTGAAGACAAAAAAGTTACGGTAGAGGCCGTGCTTGTTAGTCCCGAAGGAATTGAAATTAAAAGTGCTACATCGAAAGAAAGAACCGTAGCAGCCGGGAGTGTTATTCAATTTGCCAACTGGATTACAGTTACCAGGCCGCAAATGTGGGATGTAGAAAATCCGGTTTTATACACCTTACAAACCAATGTAAAAATTGATGGTAAAATTATTGATTCTAACGAAACACCCTTTGGTTTCAGAACATTTGAATTTACTGCCGATGATGGCTTTCACCTCAATGGAAGACGATTACAATTGAGGGGTATAAACCTTCACCACGACCACGGTCCACTGGGGGCTGCTTTTAATAAACGTTCGATGGAACGTAAACTGGAAATCATGAAAACGATGGGCTGTAATGCCATTCGCACCAGTCATAATATTTGTGCTCCCGAGTTGATTGAATTATGTGATAAAATGGGACTTCTCGTATTTAATGAAGCCTTTGACAAATATGATAATAAAGCAGATATTTTTGAGGATACAGATTTTTATGAATTCGGAGAAAGGGTAATTAAAAATTTCGTAATGCGTGACAGAAATAATCCATCTGTATTTATTTGGAGTGTTGGAAATGAAATGGGCGATATACAAGGCAATGCCAATTTTGGCTTAGAAAGGCTGGCTGCTATGCTAGGCTTTGTTAAGAAATATGATATTACCCGCCCGGTAACAATGGCCTGCGATCAGGACAAAAATGTACACTGGAGGCATTTTGATTATTACGATGTTCATGCCTGGAATTACAGTCAGCGTTGGGAACCTGCCAGGGAACTAGACCCGTCTAAATCAGTTATCATAAGTGAATCAGCATCAACACTCAGCACACGGGGCTTTTATGAACTACCTCTTCCTGAAAAGCCTACAGATTTTACCAAATCAAACCAGGTAAGTTCTTATGATTTACATGCACCTTCGTGGGCCGAAGTTTGCGATGATGATTTTATGTGGCAGGAAAACGATAAATATATTGCCGGTGAATTTGTATGGACTGGCTTCGATTATTTGGGTGAACCTACACCTTACTTTACATCACGAAGTTCGTACTTTGGTATTGTTGATTTGTGTGGTATTCCCAAAGACCGGTATTACCTGTACCAGAGCTATTGGAGGCCGGGAAAAGATTTAATTCATATTTTACCACACTGGAAATGGGAAGGACATGAGGGTGAAATAGTTCCTGTATTTGTTTATACCAATGGCGACGAAGCTGAATTATTCCTGAACGGAAAATCATTGGGTAAACAGTCTAAGAAACCTAAATCGGACATTTCAACAGAAAGATACCGTTTGATGTGGCGCGATGTGGTTTACGAACCCGGCGAACTAAAAGCAGTGGCATACAAAGCAGGGAAAATTATTGGAGAAAAAGTAGTGCGTACAGCTGGTGAACCCTACACTTTAAAGCTTACTCCCGACAGAAACCAATTAGAAGCTACCGGTGAGGATTTAAGTTTTATTCTGGTAGAGGCTTATGATAAAAACGGAAATATTTGTCCGCTGGCTGACGATATGATAAACTTCGAAATAAAAGGCCCTGGCGAAATTGCCGGTGTTGGTAATGGTAATCCACAATCGCATGAACCATTTGTGGCCACATACCGAAAGCTATTTAACGGAAAAGCCATGCTAATTATAAAAACAATAGAAAACAAACCCGGCAAAATTAATGTTGAAGCAAGTGCAGAAGGGGTAAAATCAGCAGAAGTTTCTTTATTCAGCAAAAAATAAATATCCGTTTAATTAAATGCAATCAAGTGAAAAACATTGAAGTTGAAATTGGCTACTTTGCTGATGGTAAAACCGGTTCGTTTTGCCTTATTGACGATGTAACACCGATTAAAAATAAAAAATCTGCAATAATAAATTTTTCAACAATTCAGACATGAACATTTTTTTAAAACAATCATTCGCAATCTTGATATGCTTCATCAGCATTTCATACGGCTACGCCCAACAAAACATTATTAAACAATGGGAGGCAAAAGGAAACCCGGTGGTTACACACAAATTCACCTGCGACCCCGCTGCACTGGTGCATAACGATACCCTTTTTATTTTTACGGGACAAGATGCCAAAGGAGGCCTGAAGTTCTATGAAATAAAAAACTGGTGCTGCTTTGCCACCACCGACATGAAAAATTTCATTGAATACGACATACCACTGTATGCTAAAGATTTTGTGTGGAACAAAGGTGAATATGCCTACGCAGGACATGTTATTGAACAAAACGGTAAATTTTACTGGTATGTAAGCACCAACACAACAGGTATTGGCGTTGCTGTTGCCGACCGTCCAGAAGGCCCTTATAAGGATGCATTGGGAAAACCTTTGTTGACTAACGAAAACAGTCCGGGGAAAAAACATAGCTGGCGCACTATTGATCCGGCGGCATTCATCAACGACGATGGCCAGGCATGGTTGTTTTGGGGCAATGGCGCATGCTGGGCAGTAAAGTTGAATGAAGATATGATTTCATACGACACTGTTTATGGTGTAAAAACCATTTCGATAGAAGGTGAAATGGATTTTCCGTTTACAGAAGCACCCTGGATCCATAAAAAAGACGATGTTTATTTCCTCACTTTTGCAATTGGCTTTCCAGAACGTATTGCTTATGCGGTTAGCGACAAAATTGACGGACCATATACTTATAAGGGTATCATCAACGAAATTGCCGGAAACAGCAATACCAATCATCAGTCGGTTATTGAGTACAAAGGCAATTGGTATTTTATATACCACAACGGGGGCATCCAAACCGATGGAGGAAGTTACAGTCGTAGCATGTGTATCGAAAAACTGGAGTTCTATAAAAATAGTATGTATAAACCCATTATAATGACTACCAAAGGAGTTGATAGGTGTGATTAATAAACAATAAAGATAAAAAATGAAAACACGACTTCGGATATTCAGATGGCTTTTAATTACAATTTCTCTGCTGTTTACTGTATCTTCTTTCGCCCAGCCGAAATCGCCACAAGAAAATGGTATGGCAGCCTACCTGCTGGTTTATTTTACCGACCCTACACATAGTCTGTTTATGGCTATCAGTACCGATGGCTATACCTTTACTGATGCAAACAATGGCCAGCCAATCGTTGCAGGCGATACCATTGCCAGTCAAAAAGGTATTCGTGACCCGCACATTTCGAGAGGTCCCGATGGAGCTTTTTATATAGCAATGACCGACCTTCACCTGTTTGCCAAACAACTTGGGTATCGCGAAACCACCTGGGAAAGGCCCCAGGAAAAATATGACTGGGGAAACAATCGTGGTTTTGTGCTTATGAAATCATATGATCTCATTCACTGGACACACAGCAATTTCCTTTTTAACGAAGCTTTTGAGGGCTTCGACGAAATTGGTTGTGCCTGGGCTCCGCAAACCATTTACGATCAGGTTGAAGAAAAAATGATGATCTATTTCACTTTACGCATGGGGCATGGACTTACGAAGCTGGTTTATGCTTATACCGACGACGATTTTACCAAGCTGGTTACTAAACCAAAATCATTATTCGAATATCCCGATTCAACCATTCAGATTCTGGATGCAGACATCACCCCAATGCCCGACGGCCGGTATTGTATGATGTATGTGGCACAGGAAAGGCCCGGTGGTATAAAAATGGCTGTTTCAGATTACATCAACAAAGATTATAAATACGAACCCGGATGGGTGGATAAAGAACCCGGTGCCTGCGAGGCACCCAATGTGTGGAAACGCATTGATAGTGATAAATACGTGTTAATGTACGACGTTTTCAGCATTCAGCCACACAACTTTGGCTTTGTCGAAACTAATGATTTTGTTAACTTTACCGATATAGGTCATTTCAATGATGGTACAATGAAAACCACCAATTTTACTTCTCCCAAACATGGAGCGATTATTCAGTTAACAAAAAAAGAAGCTATAAAGCTTGCTGAACACTATAAAATGAACCTGCAATTCTAAACATAATGAAAATTCCAACGACACTTTTTTTGTTGCTGAGCCTTACAGGTACCTTTGCACAGGGATGGAAACCGGAAGTTAAAGAAAACATTCCATTGGATTCCATCCATTTGAGTGATCCCGCTATTCTGGCTGATAAAAGTACCTCGACCTATTATATGACAGGAACGGGAGGCTTGCTATGGAAAAGTAAAGACCTCTCCAAATGGTCGGGGCCATACGTGGTAACCAAGACTGATCCTGAATCGTGGATGGGCCCTCGACCTATGATATGGGCAGCTGAATTACATCAATACAAAGGCAAGTATTACTACTTTGCTACTTTCACCAACAGAAATGTAGTGATTGACACAGTAAAAGGAAACGCGATTCACCGGCGCGCCAGCCATGTTTTGGTTAGTGACAAACCCGATGGCCCCTATGTCCCTATGGAAGATGAGACTTATTTGCCTGCCAACCTGCCTACTTTAGATGGTACTTTTTGGGTAGATACAGATGGTAAGCCCTATATGGTTTATTGCGGTGAATGGCTGATAAACTGGAACGGTACCATGGAAAAAATTGAACTGAAACCCGATTTAAGCGGTACGACCGGGAAAAGAAAAATAATGTTTTTTGCTGATGATTCCCCGTGGAGCAAGGAAAAAGACCAAAACAAACGCATTGTCCCCAATAAGGTAACCGACGGGCCTTATCTGTTCAAAACGCAAACAGGTAAATTAGGAATGATCTGGACAAGCTGGGTTTTCAGCGATTATGTTCAGGGGGTGGCTTATTCGGAAAGCGGCACATTGGATGGCCCATGGATTCAGGAAAAAGAACCAATCACCCCGCCAAATTTTGGTCACGGCATGTTGTTCCGAACCTTAGAGGGAAAACTGCTTATGTCGGTTCACAGCCATAAGAGTGAAAACGGTCGTTATGTCAGGATTCCTCATCTATTTGAGGTGGATGATTCGGGTGATAAAATAATAGTGCAAGGTCTCTACCATCCATAGTGTCTGTCCATATAGTCAGGTGTTTGATTCATAAAGTTCGATATTAAGGCTTGCGAAACCGGAAAAAAGGGAGTTTACATGCGTAAATGACCTTTTTGAGGACGAGCGCAACGAAGTATGAGGACTTTAAAGACAGACACTAAGTAGTG
>JAFGPL010000087.1 GCA_016936215.1 Bacteroidales bacterium | reverse complement strand
CCAAAACTTTCATTTTGCGTTTTAATATCTCCTCCCCATGTTAAGGTAACACCTTCAGGTATTGGCTTGGTCTGAAGATAGTTAATTACGTCATCAGCCAGTGTTCCCGATGGTCTGCCAAAAGATTCGGATGTCAGTGTCACCGAGGGTTGCCGGTCCAGTCTTTCAAGCAATGAAGGTGAATTGTCTTGCCTCACTTCAGCAAATTGGGACACTTCAACGGGAACATTCATTTGGTTTACTATGGTAAGACGTTGTACGTCCGCAAAATTTTTCCGGTCAAATTCATCTAACCATATTCTGACAGGATATTCTATCCCGTTTTCTGTTATGGTGGCATCTTCATTTCCGGTAAAGGCCGTTCTCAGATTTGTCCCTACAAAGGCAGTAGTTAGCCCTAATCTTTGCATCTTGTCCTTGTCAGGGATAATCAGGTATTCAGGACTTCCTTCCTTAACGGATAATTGAACATTGTCAGCCCCGGGAATTCTTTCAATAGCTGATTTTAGTTCATTCCCGGTTTTCATGACCAAATCAAGGTCGTTTCCGCTCAGTGTAATTTTAATTGGAGATGATTTTGGCAGTAAGCCTAAAACCGACATTGAAAAGTTAATTCCCGGGAACTGCCTGTTAAGCTCCATACGAAGTGATTTCATATACGCTTCGGTAGTTATATCCCTTTCCTTTTCCGGTTTTAACTGAATGGTGAATTCTGATAAATTGGCCGAGCCAACCCCCAAACTACCGATGCCTGTGCTGGGTCCTGCAATGTTGCTGAAAAGTGTAGACACTTCTGGTTGTTGCAAAATGAAGTATTCAACCGCCTGGGATCTGATATTGTTCTCCCGGACTGTAGTTGTTTTATCATACTCCAGGTTTAAACGGAACTTCCCCTGATCGCCGGTCGACATCATTTCCTTTCCGATGATGCCCTGCTTCATGATAACCACGGTCATTAACAATAGCAAAAGGACTATTCCGGTAAAAATGAGTTTATGACCAAGCACCCATTGTAATTGATGTCCATACCATTCAATAAACCGGTTCAATTGCTCCTCAAACCAGATGAGAAACCGGTTCAGAAAGTTTGTTGGCCTTAAATCTTCCTTTTTTCCGATCCGGGAGGCCAGCCAGGGCACCAAAGTAAAGCCTACCAACAAGCTGGTGAGTGTTGAGGTAATTACCACTATGGAAAATTGTTTAAGCATATCGGCCACAAATACCTGTAAAAACAATATGGGTAAAAACACAACCACATCTACCAGGGTTATTGACATGGCCGAAAATCCTATTTCCATTCGACCATCCATGGCGGCCGTTCGTTTTTCCTTACCCATGTCCAGATGCCGCTGGATATTTTCCAGCACCACAATGGCGTCGTCAACTAAAATTCCTATTATTAACGACATGGCAAGCAAGGTCATCAGGTTCAATGTGAAGCCCATTAACCACATAACAGCAAACGCGGTAACCAGTGAAGTGGGAATGGAAATCAAAACAATCAGAGAATTCCTATAACTTCTTAAAAATAAAAGCATTACCAATGAAACTAAAATAACTGCCAGGATCAGGTCGTGAACCACTGAGTTTACAGCTGCAATGGTATTCTCCGTTGAATCATCGGCAATGGTAAAGGTAACCCCATGCGTGGTATTCACCTTTTCAATTTGTTCAAGTTTAGCCCTGACTAATTGTGAAACATCCACGGCATTGGCATCTCCTTGCTTTTTTAACAAAAGTCCTATTCCGTTCATACCGTTGTAACGACTTACGGAATTGATTTCTTTAACCCCGTCAATAACGGTAGCAACATCCCTGACATAAACAGGGCTCCCCGGAACGGGCATGGCCACCTGAACATTCATGATATCATTTACGTCTGAAAATTTACCGGTCAGGCGAACTGAATTGTATTCCTGATCTGTTTGTGCTTTACCGGCCGGCAAATCAAGCCCTGAGCGATTGATTGCTTCTACTACCTGATAAAGTGATATTTTGTACAGTTTTAGTTTATTCTGATCTGCTTTCACCTGGATTTCGCGTTCTTCACCCCCAAGCAGGGTTATTTCAGCCACACCTTTCAGTTGTTGAATCTGAGGCAGGTAGTCATCTTTCATTTTCTGATAGAATGCTGTTGCAGGCAAATTACTTGTTGCGCTGATCGACATGATGGGCAAATCATTTGGCGAAACTTTACTGATAACCGGGTTTAATATATCTGCCGGCAGATCCTTCTTGATATTGTCGATATATCGCTGCGCATCCTGCATGGCGTTGTTCAGATTTGTACCATATTTTAAATTGGCCACAATGACTGAGGCATTGGGCATTGACTTTGTCTCCAGGTAATCTATACCTTCAAGATTTGACAATGCATCTTCAATTTTTCTGGAAACAGACGATTCCACTTCACTGGGTTCGGCTCCCGGGTACATTGTTTTAATTACAATTACCGGCTGGTTAAAATCGGGTAACAGCTCATAGCTGAGGTTTTTGTAGCCTATTATCCCTAATAAGGCTAATACACTGAAGAGAACGATGATCAGCGATGGCCTTTTGATTGATATTTCGGTAATATTCATATTTGCTGGTTTTACTCGAAGTTTACATTTGCTCCATCATAAAGATTGATAAATCCGTTGGTAATGATGACATCACCTTCGGCCAGACCACCTGATACCACTGCTTTATTCTGAAACCGTGATGAAATGGTGACCGGTTGTAGAATGGCTTTACCATTTTTTACAGTATAAACCTGTGGCTGAATGTTGGTACCCACAACACTTGAAGCCGGTATGACTACTTGTTTAGCATTCGCTCCGGTGCTTACATTGACTTTCCCAAACATCCCTGATTTTATTTTCAGGTCAGCTGTGTTATTAACCAAAAACTGAACCTGAAATCCGTTTCCCATGTTTGCCTTGCTGCCTATCATAATAACCTTTCCGGATAAAGCAGCTTCAGGATATATGTCGGCTGTGAGCGTATGATTTCGATTGGGCCTGAACTGAAATAGTTCCTGTTCGGAAATATTGATGGTAAATTTCAGCTGTGAGATATCTGTAATTTGTAGTAATGGGGCACCGGGCATGGCAAAAGCGCCCTCTTCTGTAAATTTAGCGGTAACAATTCCACTAAAAGGGGCTACAATTGTAGTTTTTTTAATTTGTTCAGTTAAAGTGGCTTTTTGCACCGTGGCAGCTTTTAATCCCAGAACCGCTTTTTCAAGTTGAACGCCCTGAATCGCGTCGGCATTGGCGAGAATGGTATAGCGTTTTACATCGGCTTCCAGTCCTTCAATTTGTACTTCAACAGCCTGCAATTGCAATTTTAATAACGAGTGATCCAGTTGAATCAATGCCTGCCCTTTTCTGACAGTAGTTCCAACATCCACCGGAACTGAATTGATCTTACCCTGAATATCCGCACTGATCTTACTTTCTTTGTAAGGTTCAAAGGTTCCGGCATAAAAAATATTGTTGTTAACGCTGTCAGATTTCAGCTTTATGACCTGAACCTTGATTACCTGTTCTTTATCGTACTGGTATACCCTGTTTGCAGTAGTTTCCTTATTGCTTTTCAGGCGAATTACCACGATGGCTATTACTGCCACTGCTATAATTATATAGATATACTTTTTCATCGGATTCGATTTAGCGTTTATTAATATTTGTTGATAATAAATTTCCTGTTACCCGCTTGTACTCCAGCTCGGCCCTGCGAAGATTCACCATGGCAACGATATAGCCTTGCTGTGCCTCGCGTAGCGCATTGTCAGCCAGAAGCACATCTGTGATGGTTGCAATACCCTGCCGGTTTTGCAACAGGGTATTGGAGTATATCTTTTTTGCCAGTTCAATTTGAGACTGGGCAACCTCAATATTACTGCTGGCAAGAGTATACTGCTTTTCGGCATTGATCAGCTCAAGACTGGCTTTTTCGGTTATCAGCTCTCTCTGAATTGCTGTTTTTTCAATTTCTATTTTTTTACCGGCTATCTTTTGCTTGGTGCTCCAGCCATTAAATATGGGCACCGATAATTGAGCGCCGACATATCCTATTGGGTGGAGGTTGAAAAAACTATTGCTCCCTGTGGTGCCAAAACCTGTTGTTCCGTATACTCCATAAGCGCTAAGGGTTGGCAACCTGGAATTTTTGATACCACGTAGCGCTGCATAATCCAATTCCAGTTTCTTATCGATGAGCTGCATCTCAGTGGTAACACGTGGCTGAAAAATTTCTCCAACCAGGGAATTCTCACCCGGTGAGACTGATATGGAATCTGAAATTGATTTTCCAATCAGGAACTTCAGTGTATTTAATACTTGCTGATGCTGGGAAAACACCGTAATTCTTTGCGTTGTTACCTGCTCTAACTGTAATTTAAGTCTGTCTACATCAGTTGATTTAGCAACCTGTTGTTGGTACAATAAAGTAACGGTTTGCACCAGTTTACTTGTGTTAATAATATTACTATCCAAAAAAATCAACTGGTTTAAAAGGATCTGTGCATTGTAGTAGACATTGGTGACTTCAATCACCACCTCCTCATCAGTTTTAATTTTCTGAATCTCTGCGAGTTCAGCAGCTGTTTTGGTGTTTTTAATGGCGCTTAAAGCTGCGGCATTGAAAAGGGGTACTGCGAACTGGAGATTGGCATTGAGATTTTGTGGAACGCCGAACTGAACTTCCTTGTAAGTACCTGCCGGTCCCCCAAAAGCTGAGGCTGGCATTAGCTGGTAAGGCAGATCTGTATAATACCGATAGTCAGCCATGGCATTAAGCTTTGGAAGCAAAGAACTCCAGGCCTCCCTGTTCTTTACAGCAGCCATATTGATGTCCTGTTCTGACAATCTGATATTCCGGTTATATAGCAACGCTGTGTCAATGCATTGCTCGAGCGTAAGTGTTTGTGCCGATAGGGCTGTAAAAAAACCGGACAGCATAAAAACAAGCATCATCCTTGTTTTAATTATTTTATGTAAGCGAATATTTACTAACATAATAGTTTAAATTTTTTTTGTTTCTTTTTCTATGTAATTAATATCATATGCAATGAAAGGATAGATAAAATATTTATTTTAAGAGATTTATACATTTTCTTCTTTGTGTTTATTTTTTAATGAGTGCAAGTATTGAATGTACCATATTATCACCTTTTCGTTTGATATCAAATTCAAAATTTGCTATTCGCCATTTGAACATTTGAAGTTTAAATGTTCCCATAATGATATGAATCAATTCTTCGGTTGTTAAAGCATTGGTAAAAATACCTTTTTGTTGGCCTTCCATGATTAACGGCATCAGATGTTTCATCATTACATTCATAAGTTTCAGTAAGGACTCGTTGATAACCTGGCTTTCTTCCATTAATCCGTCTGAGAATACAGCTACTACAAAATGTGGATTCGCTTTGAAAAAATCGAATTGTTCCTTAAACAAGACTTTGAATTTCTCCTCAGCATTTAATGAATGATTTATTTTCGAAAGCCTTATGTCAATTTCATCAGCCAGATAATTAAGCAGGGCAATAATAATTTCCTCCTTGCTTTCAAAATGCCTGTAAATGGCGCTTTCAGAAAACTGCATTTCTTTTGCCAGATTTTTTATGGTTAATCCGCTAACACCGGAGGTAGTAAGTATCTTACCGGCTGCCTCAATGATCTCTAACTGACGAGGAGTAAATTCCATTGCTTTTGAATTAATTCGGTTATTGAATCTTAAAAAAATAAGTGAATATTCACACACAAAGATAATGCAAAAATTATTACAATCATCAAAAAATCCTGAAAAAGTAAAAATAAATAAGCGATTATTAAATAACTATTGGAAATCAATACTTTAAGCGCGCTTTTATTTGCCACTAGTATTTTGATAAACGCGGTACCTTATTCGAAGAACTGTGGGTCTTGGCTATGGCATGACCCGGCAAATGGCAAGGTAAAACCGGATAATATTATCAATATGGTCACGATCCTGTGTATGGTAAAATGGTCTTTTAGTTGATATTGTATTTAATTTAACCTCAAGCAGCATACCAAACTTT
>JAFGPL010000086.1 GCA_016936215.1 Bacteroidales bacterium | reverse complement strand
TTGCATCCCCAAATTTACCGCTTTTTTATTTTGCGGTAAAATCCCCTAAAACTCCTATTTTTTCAATTCCAGATCAGGAGTTCTGAAGTTCACAGGGTTTTGCATATCTTGGTTCATTCTTTTTTCGAAGCTCGCAACTTTTTCCAATTCCGCCTCTCCAGAAATAGTAATGCAATAGTAATATCAAGTCCTAAGAGGGAAGGGCAAAAATCAGTGTCTAAAATAGTTATTTACCCAGGCTTTTAAAATATTCCAATATCACTTTCCCTGCTTCATCGAGGTTTTTGCCAAAAGAGATGATTCCTTCTTCATGCCCGCCCATCACAAAAATTCCCTGACGGGATACACCGGTTTCTTTGAATAGCCGCATTATTTCAAAAGCCATCTGCGGGGTTCCGTATTCAATGGCAGCATCTGTTGTTGGTAATACACCTTTTAAATTATTCCATAATTGCAGTTGATGTATATGGATTACCGAGGTAATAGTCCCATTGCTTTCGTAAACTGCTGCATGGCTCATGGTTTCTGCCGAGGCTCTTGTCCTCCCTGTACAAAAAACACGGTTTTCTGAGATATTGTAACCGGTTATTAACGCGTAGTCGTTTTTTGACAATGTTTTCTTATGACCTGTTGCTGTGCCGGTAATTATAAACCTGCCATCACTGGTTTTTATACTAACATTCCCATACCCGATACCCTCAGAATTACAGCCAACAAGCCCTTTTTCATGCAGCTTGTTCCTCCATGGGTTGATGGTTTCAAACAGATTATCCGGAAAATCAAACGATGCATCTTCCCAAACACAGTTAAATTTCAGATAACCTTCTTTAGTATTCATTTGTTTATAAATGGCTGTTCAATAAACAGATAATTAATCAGAAATGCTTCATCGCATCAGATTTTTGACAAGGCAATTTTTATAAGTTCAAGAAACTTATCACTGTTACTTTCAATAATATCCCTGATATCTGTTGTGGTCGGAGGGTTGATATCCGTACGCCAGGAATCATAGTCGGTGCAAAGGGCAACAACGGCAATGGGTATTTGCAGCTCATTGGCAAGGATTACTTCAGGGGCGGTGGTCATGTTTACAATATCAGCGCCCCAGGCTTTATAAAGGTTCGATTCTGCCCTTGTGGAGAACCTTGGCCCGTCAATGGTGATAACTGTTCCTTTGGTATGTATGGTCAATCCTAAGGTCACCGCGGCTTCTATCAGGTCGTCGCGTAAATCGTCTGAAAATGGCGATGCCATTGGGGTATACCTGTATTCACCCGGCTGATTATCTTCATAAAATGTTGAAACACGAAGTTTGGAGAAATCAATAAACTGGTCGAAAACAATAAATTCCCCGGGACATATCTCTTCCCTCAGGCTTCCACAGGCAGATGTTGATAAGATATGTGTACATTCAAGTTGTTTCAGTGCATACAAATTTGCCCGGTAGTTTACCCTTGATGAGGGTATGCTGTGATCTTTGCCGTGACGTGCCAGGTGAACAATCCCCATGCCATTGTATGATCCCGTCTGAAGCTCAGAACTGGGCATACCAAAGGGAGTTTCTATTGTAATTTTTTCGGCATCTTTTGACAGGTTAAAGTTCTCAAGTCCTGTGCCACCAATAATTGCTATTTTGTTCATTTTATTGTCATTTCAATTTTTTCGGGAAAGAGTTCTAAGATACTATTTTTTTCCGGTTTGCAAATTCCTTTTTCGGTAATTAATGCTGTAATAAGCCTTGCGGGCGTAACGTCAAATCCATAATTGGCTACTTTGCTTTCAGGGGAGGTTATCAGCATATTTTCAGTTTTTCCGTTTACTATACCCTGTACATATTTTATTTCTTCCTCATTGCGTTCTTCAATGGGGATTTCTTTCAAACCATCGGTAATGTTCCAGTCAATTGAAGATGAAGGAAGGGCTACATAGAAGGGGATATTGTTGTCGTGCGCGGCAAGCGCTTTCAGATAGGTGCCTATTTTATTGGCTGCATCGCCGTTTATTGAGGCACGGTCACAACCAACAATAACCAAATCAACCATTCCGTGTTGCATAAGGTGCCCGCCGGCATTATCGGTAATGATGGTACACGGGATACCGTGTTGCTGCAGCTCCCAAGCAGTAAGCCAGGCACCCTGGTTTCTCGGTCTTGTTTCATCAACCCATACATGCACTTTTATACCATGGTTGTGTGCCAGGTAAATGGGAGCTGTGGCAGTGCCGTAATCAATACACGCCAGCCAGCCTGCATTGCAATGGGTTAGGATATTTACCGGTTCTTCATTTTTCATGGCAGATATCCTTTCGATCAGGGGTAATCCGTGATGACCTATATCCAGGCTGTTTTGTCTTTCCTTATCTATTATTTTCACCACGGTTTTGAGGGCAATTTCTGTTTTCTGTTCTAATCCCTGTACTTTATTTATTTCACCTAAAACCAATTCTACTGCATAACCAAGGTTTATTGCCGTGGGCCTTGCAGACTTTAAAAAGGCAGCTTTACGGTTAATATAATCGTCCAAAGTATCGGCATTGCTGTATTCACAAAGTGCAAGATAAATACCCATTGCTGCAGCGGCGCCAATCAGCGGCGCCCCCCTCACCTGCATATCCCTGATGGCAAAAAAAACATCATCACAGTTCTTCAGGTTAACAATCTTGAATTCAAAGGGAAGAAATCGCTGGTCTATGATCTCTGCCTCTTTTTTGTTCCCCGGCTTTAGCCAGATTGTTTCATAATGCTTCCCGTTTACATTCATCTTTTATCCTATATTTGCTATTTTGTGTATTTCGTAATTAAAAATAATGAAATTATCAGTAGCTATCAATAAACCTTTTTCACAAATTAAGAATATCATTTTTGATTGGGGCGGGGTAATCACAAATATTAGTCTGCAAAAATCGGCAGAGGCATTTGAGAATATTGGTTTTAATGAATTTGGAAAACAATATGGACTTAGTGAACAGGCAGATTTTTACAGACAATTTGAAGAGGGCAAACTCACGGCAACAGAATTCAGAAACAGAATAAGAAGTTTTATAACCCATGAGGTAACTGATCATGAAATTGACGATGCATGGACAGCCATGCTGCTTGACACTCCTGCAGAACACCTGAAACTTTTGGAAAATCTTAAAATTGGTTACCGCACATTTTTGTTAAGCAATACCAGCAGTATTCATGTTGATTTCTGTTACAAGAATTTTCTCAAACAATATGGTAAAGAGGGATTTAACCGGCTTTTTGAAAAAGTATATTTTTCTTACCGTGTTGGCATCAGGAAACCCGACCAGGGAATTTTTGAACTTGTTATTAACGAAAACATTTTAATACCTGAAGAAACACTTTATATAGACGATGTTTTTGCAAATGTTGAAGCCGCGGCAAAAACCGGGATGATTGCTTACCATCTCCAGCCACCCAAAACTTTAACAAGTATCTTTGAGCCTGAAGTTAAAACAAATGTCAATGTATCTCCCAGGTAATCTCCATATCCCAGTTCGACCTGAGGTCAAGCTTTTCAGGATGAAAAAATATTTGTTCCGGTTGTATCTTTTTCAGGTAATTGCCGGTATCCCATTTCCCGCTCCTGTTTTTGTCTAGGATAGCTTTTAGCTTATAACTTCCCGGCGGCAAAAAATCAAAGATGATGGTTTCAGCCTGGTCTATCCATTTTTCACGAATTAAAACGTCTTTATCGCTTAGCAACTGAATGATGTATGGGATGCTGTCTTTACCCGTTTGCAGGATTATTTTGCCGTAGAATTCAAAGGATTGTGTAGTGAAAGGTATATCAAGGGTGTCATTTGAAACCCCGTAAATATCGGTGAAGGCACCGGGCAGTATAAATAACCTGTAACTGCTCTGCTCTTCCCACTCTGTATGCAGGAAAAATTTTCTTTTAGTAAATGAATCAACAGTATGCCTGTAATCAATTTTATGTTCAACCGAATCCACGGTCTTAAAGAGACTGATGCTGTCGAATGTATAGTTTTTAACTGGTTTTTCTATATTAATAACAACAGGTGAGTTTAGGTTCATGGTGCCGTTTCTCGAAATATTGAGTTGTAAATTAAGATATACCTTTTCTGGCGTTGCTGTTTCTTCTTTGCGCTGTCTGCGCGATACCGGAGGTGTCTTCTTTTCTTTTGTCCTCAGGTTGATGGTATCGGCTGTTGTTGTTAACAGGTTCTGTGAATCCAGCACTGCATATTCAACCTTAAAAAGAAGGGTGTCCATATTTGCAATGGTAGTATCGGTTATCCAATATACAATTGTGTCTTTAAACGGGGATGCCTCCTTTAATATGGCACCCGGCATTTCTTCAAAATTAAGGGGTGTAATAGAGACAGTGTCGAATTGTGGCCGGTTAAAGCAAATAACCACTTTTGCTTTTTCAGGCCTTTCTTTGGTGGTGATGTACTGTATTTTAGTTTCTTCGGTAAACATAAAAAGGTTTACATGCAGGGCATATTTTATTTCACGGGGGATCATGATGGTATCCCCGCTTATACTGTCAATCACGAACTCGGTCATGAGCGAATCGCTGAAAATTGTGGAATCAACAAATTCGGCGATCAGGGATGTATCAATCACGATATTTTCTGAAAAATCGGTTTTTGCCGGGTCGAAAACAAACGATGAGTCTATAAAGGCAATTGATTCATCGGGCAGGTCAAAGATCATGTTCCTGTTTGCGTCTTTCAGCGCAAAAATTTTATAGGTGCCTGTTTTAATATTGTTTATGCTGAATTTCCCGGTTTTGTCTGTTCTTCCGATATAAAGCGGTATTTCCTGAAGTGGAGCCGAATCATTCAGGTTTTCATAAAGCATCACCAGCACTGGTTCTTCATAAGGCTTAAGCGTTTGCGCATCTGTTAGTTCCCCTGTGAGGCAAAGCGTGTCGAGTTCATCACCGGTGGTCACTACAAATTCGAGGTTTGCCAGCGGATTTCCTTCTGTAAAGTCCACGATGGCATTACCAAAATTAAATGTGTAAGTAATGCTGTCTCTTAGTTCGTTGTTGATTTCAAGGATAAATGTCTTACCGCGCAATTTACTCACAGGCCTTTCTTTCAGCGGGGGTGAAATAATCAATTCGTTGTTCAGGTCTTTAATGGTAACGAATTCATCGAAAGTCATCTGGAACCTGTCACCTTCAAAATTTTTCTGATAGTTAACCGGTGTGCTTTTAATAATCCTTGGCGGTGTTTTATCCGAAGACCCGCCAGATGGTGAACCAACTTTGGCACACGACCATCCGAGCATAAGCTGGCCTGTTATATATACTGCAAATATGATTTTAAGTAAGTTCCGGTACAATAGTCTGTTCATTATAAAATTACATACTCAATAACTCCTGGGTTTATCCTATATTGCAAACAACAACAAAAATATAACAATAATTTAAAGCATTATTAATTGATACCGTAAACATATGTTATTTTTTATTAACTAAGTTAGTCATTAGTTTATTAGCTTTGCAGGGATCAAAATTTTCAATTATGCTGAATTTTATAATATGGAATATTAAGCCCCAGTTACTGAACCTGGGGGTTTTTGAAATCAGATATTACAGCCTGCTGTTTGCTGTAGCATTTATTATTGGTTATTTCATTATTCTCAGGATGCTGAAACGGGAAGGCCTTGATACAGGGATACTTGAAAAACTTACCATTTATGTGGTGGTAAGTACCATTATAGGTGCGCGGCTTGGGCACTGCCTGTTTTATGAGTTTGATTACTACATACAGCATCCCCTTGAAATGATTCTGCCCTGGAAAGGCACAATTGGTAAGGACTTCAGGTTTACCGGGTACCAGGGTCTTGCTTCCCACGGTGCGGCAGTTGGCATTCTCATCGGTATATACCTGTTTTCGCGTAAAACAAAAATGTCTTACCTCTGGACCCTTGACAGGCTTGCTATTGTCGTGGCGCTTGCCGCCGTTATGATTAGGACAGGCAACCTGATGAATTCCGAAATTTATGGTAAGGTCACAGATAACCAATCGGGATTTGTATTTGTTAATGACCTGAACAGCCTGATTGCAAGAGACAATAATGTAAGAAAAATCAGTTATAAAAAATCCGATAGTGATACCATAACACCTGTTAATGCTGTTTCGCTAAAGTTGAGTATTGAGTTCTCAAATAAAGTAAAAGATGAACTGGCAGTGAAAAAGTTTGCTGAGATGCTACTGAAAAAATACCTGAGCAGGAATTTTTATGAGCTTGATGTATTTCATCCCGACCCTTCTGTTATGAACTACCAGATATCCAGGCCAGAAAGAAGTATGGTGCTTACTTCGCAGGTATTTGCATATCCCAGGTATCCGTCACAGATATACGAAGCCGGGGCCTACCTGGTTATTTTCCTGCTTTTATTATGGATTTACTACAGAAAGGGCAAAGGAATAAAAGACGGCTATTATATCGGGCTGTTCCTTATTCTTATTTTCCTGGCAAGATTTTTTATAGAATTTATTAAAGAAGACCAGGAAGCATTTGAAAGCGGTATGGCGCTGAACATGGGGCAATGGCTTAGTATTCCGCTTGTGATTTTAGGACTGGTGTTGGTATATCTAAAAAGGCCGGTAAAATCAGATGGTTAGAAATCCGGTTTGCTATCATACCACAGTTTTTACCTTAACATGGAACATTCACACCACCATACACATCATGATATAAAAGGGAAAAACCTGATTATTTCCATAATCCTTAATTTGGTTATCACCATTGCCGAGGTTATCGGCGGACTGGTATCCAACAGCCTCGCACTTTTGTCGGATGCATTGCATAACCTTGGCGATACCACTGCCATTTTTATCGCTTATGTTGCCCATCGTATAAGCCATAAAAAGCACAACACCGAAAAAACTTTCGGTTACAGCAGGGTTGAAATACTTGCCGCCTTGTTCAACGCTGTAGTGCTGATGGCCATTATTATTTATCTTTTTATCGCAGCGGTACTCAGGCTGAAAAACCCCGAACCGGTTAAAGGCGGCATAATGCTGGTGGTGGCAGTTATAGGACTTATAGCAAACCTGGTATCTGTATTGCTTTTAAGGCACGATTCAACAAAAAATATTAATGTTAAAGCAGCGTATCTTCATCTTCTCGGTGATACGTTTTCTTCGCTGGCAGTGGTGGCAGGCGCACTGTTTATCTATTTTTTTAAAATCTATTGGATAGATGCCATCATTACCATACTGGTAGGATTATACCTTGTTAAAGAAACGTTTTCCATAATCAGACAGGCCGTGGATATTCTTATGCAGGCTAAACCTAAGGGCCTTGACCTGGACAAGGTAAAAAAAGAACTTGAAAAACTACCCGAGGTTGATAATATTCATCATGTTCATGCCTGGAACCTTACCGATAATGACATTCACTTTGAATGTCATCTCGATCTGAAAGACGATCTTCGTATCAGCCAGACTGATAAAATCAAGGACGTGATACATGAAATATTATTGAACAAATTCAACATTACACATGTTACCATTCAGTATGAGTTTAATTGTTGCGAAAACAAGGAGATGATCCACTCACGCTGAAATAATTATGAACATTCTTCAATCTTATTTAAAAGAGCTTTTAATAATTCTTTACGACATGGCCCCTTGGCTTATCCTGGGGTTTATTATTGCCGGGGTGTTGCATGTTTTTTTTCCCGATGGTAAAATCAGAAAAATTCTTGGCAGGGGGAACACAAGATCGGTGATCAATGCTGCGCTTCTTGGTGTGCCATTGCCTCTTTGTTCCTGCGGCGTAATACCTACCGGTGTATCGTTCTATAAAAACGGTGCTTCAAAAGGCTCAGCGGTTTCTTTTCTTATATCAACACCACAAACCGGCGTAGACTCCATACTCGTTACCTATTCGATGCTGGGCTGGCCGCTTGCTGTTTTGCGCCCGGTAATTGCATTTATCACAGGTATATTTGGCGGTTTTCTTACAAATTATGCCGATAAAAAAGATAAAAATCTTACGGAACATTCTACTGCACCTGTTGCCAATAACCGTGAAACCGGCAATGCGGTAATCAGGGTTTTTAAATATGCTTTCGGGGTATTTCTTATGGACATCGCGAAATGGATTGTAATAGGGCTGCTTATTGCTGCTTTAATAGCAGTGTTCGTCCCCGATGACTTTTTTGCTTCTTATATAAAAAGCGATTTTCTTGGGATGATAATCATTCTTGCTGCTTCGGTACCCCTTTATGTTTGTGCTACCAGTTCGGTACCCATTGCTGCTGTTTTAATGCTAAAAGGAATATCACCCGGTGCAGCCATTGTATTCCTAATGGCCGGTCCAGCCACCAATGCTGCAACCATTACAGTAATCGGAAAAGTGATGGGAAGAAAAACCCTGGCAACTTATCTGATCTCGATAATCAGCGGGGCATTATTTTTCGGTATGCTTACTGATTACTTTTTACCACGCGACCTTTTTCTGAATGCAATTCACGGAAATCATACCGGACATGAACATGGCCTTTTGCCGCAATGGTTAAGCGTGTCTTCGGGTATCCTGCTTGTTGCCCTGATAGTTTATGGATATATCATGAAATTTGTTCAGAGGGCCAGGGCCAATAATTCAAAAAGTTTAAGTAATTTTAATTCGGTAAATATGAAGGAAATTAAAGTCCTGGTTAAAGGTATGACCTGTAACCATTGCAAAATGAATGTAGAAAACAGCATTCGTTCTGTTGAGGGTATAAGTGGCAGTGAGGCCGATCCCGATACTGGTGTGGTAACCATCTTTGGTGACAATATTGACCTTGACAGAATTAAAAATGCCGTGGAATCAATAGGTTACACTTATAGCGGGATAAAAAACTGATATTGAAAAATTAATTTTTAAATCTTAAAACCAAATGTATAAAATAGTACTGCTCAGACATGGCGAAAGTGTCTGGAATAAACTCAACCTTTTTACAGGTTGGACAGATGTTGATCTTTCTGAAAAAGGGATTGAAGAGGCTAAAAAAGCCGGTAAGGTGTTAAAGGATAACGGTTTCGAGTTCGATGTGGCTTTCGTTTCGGTGCTTAAAAGGGCACTTAGGACCTTGTGGCTGAGCCTTGAAGAGATGGACCAGTTGTGGATACCCTGGATAAAGTCATGGAGGCTTAATGAGCGGCATTATGGCGCTCTTCAGGGTTTGAACAAGGCCGAAACCGCTCAAAAATACGGCGATGAGCAGGTACTCATCTGGCGCAGAAGTTATGATATTCCACCTCCCGCGCTCAAAAAATCAGACGAGAGGTTTCCTGGTAAACTCAGGGTATATGCAGATGTTGACGAAAAAGACCTCCCGCTTACCGAAAGCCTTAAAGACACTGTGGCAAGGTTTTTACCATACTGGCACGGGCAAATTGCCCCTGTTATAAAAGAAGGTAAGCGCGTGATTATTGCCGCTCACGGTAACAGTCTCAGGGCGCTGGTCAAGTATCTCGATAATATGAGCGAGGATGAAATACTTAAACTCAATATACCCACCGGTATCCCATTGGTGTATGAACTAAACAACGAACTGAAACCCATACGCCATTATTATCTTGGCGATGAAGACGAGATAAAGAAAGCTGCTGAAGCAGTGGCAAACCAGGGCAAAGCAAAGTAAATAATTATTGACAGTATTACTAATCATTACACGGTGATAATGAAAATTCATTAGAATTTTCCTGAACCGTATTATTAATTATAAGATTGGTGAATTTTTCCGCAGGTGCTGAGGCTTTTTGTCTCCATCTGCCATTCGGAATTATTATTCAAAAGAGAAGCATATTCCGGATGTGAATAAAAGTACTTCGATAACATATCGCTCTGTATATCATATTCATATGTTTATTATGGGTTGAAACCATTCCGGATATGGCCTGGGTATGGCTTGGATATAGTTAGGATATAGCTATGTCTTATGCATTAAAAATGAATAATTTGGATTAATCCCGGGTTTAAAAAAAGCCTTATCACTGCATGACACATTTGGTGTATTTGCCGGTATAAAATGTATGAAGATTTTCTTAACTAAACGACATTGATAGTAAATCCTGAATTTTTTCACCGGCTTTATTTGAATCTCCATTAAAGGATTTGGGACTCTCATTATCAAACAATTATTGTTTTATAAATCCTTTTTCGCAAAATAATCCATCCGTTCGTTTATTACCCGAATTGCGCCTTTCGTGTATTAATATCAATCCTTAATAATAAATATTCTTTTTTTTAACCGATAATTTTTAATTTAGCGCCCCGAAGATTGAGACTGTTTTTGTTGGCCATCCTGTATGTCACTAGAGCAGAGGTAAATCACGGACTTTGCTCCGTAAAAATCATATTCAAAATTCGAGTCGTATAATGAAAAAAAAAGCTATACTTATTATTCTTGATGGTTGGGGTATTGGAAACAAAAATAAGAGCGATGTTATTTCACAGGCAGATACGCCAAATATTGATAAATTAATGAAAGAATTTCCGCATTCAACACTTAAAACATGCGGAGAAGATGTTGGCCTGCCCGACGGACAGATGGGAAATTCTGAAGTGGGGCACCTGAATATCGGCGCCGGCAGGGTTGTTTACCAGGACCTCGTGAGGATCAATAAGGCAATAAGGGATAATGCACTGCCACAAAACCCGGTGCTGATCAATGCGCTTGAATATGCAAAAAAACACAAAAAAGCGGTTCATTTTATCGGCCTTATTGGTACAGGCGGGGTGCATTCTCTAAGTACGCACCTTTACAAGCTTTGTGATATTACCAAAGATTACGAACTTGAAAAAGTATATATCCACTGCCTTACCGATGGCAGGGATACCGATCCCAGGAGCGGTTACGGCTTTGTAAAAGACCTGACCGGTCACTTGGAGCATTCCAACGGACAGATTGCCTCCTTAATAGGCAGGTATTATACCATGGACAGGGATAAAAGATGGGAACGTATTAAAGAAGGTTACGACCTTATGCTTCATGGTAAAGGAACACCATCACGAGATGTCCTCGCATCCATTCAGGAATCTTACGATAATGGCGTTACAGATGAGTTTATCAAACCGGTGGTAATGGTAAATGAAGATGGTTCACCTGTAGGCCTGATCGAAAATGATGATGTGGTGATATGTTTTAACTTCAGGACCGACAGGCTCAGGCAGATTACACGTGTGCTTACACAACAGGACATGCCCGAGGCGGGAATGAAAACACTGTCCCTGCACTACATCACAATGACTACTTACGATGAGAATTTCAAAGACATTAAAGTGCTGTTTGACAAACAAAACATTGACAATACCATGGGAGAGGTTGTTGCAGCCAATGGATTGAAGCAGATAAGGATAGCCGAAACGGAAAAATATGCCCATGTTACTTTCTTTTTCAATGGAGGCAGGGAAGAAGAGTTTCAGAATGAACAAAGGATACTGATCCCGTCACCTAAAATTGCCACCTACGATTTAAAGCCTGAGATGAGTGCTTTTGAAGTTAAAAATGCCATCGTTGCCGAATTAAAAAAACTTGATGTAGATTTTGTATGCCTTAATTTTGCAAATGGCGATATGGTGGGCCATACCGGTGTTTATGAAGCAATACGGCAGGCAGTGGAAGCTGTTGACCAATGTGTTGGTGAGGTTGTTCAGACTGCCATAGACAACGGCTATTCTGCCGTAATTATTGCCGACCATGGCAATGCCGACTATGCCTTAAACGATGACGGATCACCCAATACAGCGCATTCACTAAACCCTGTGCCCTGTATCGTGGTTGATAAAGATATTAAATCGGTAAAAGACGGGATTCTGGCAGACGTGGCTCCGACATTGCTCAATGTTATGGGGCTCGATATTCCCAAAGAAATGACCGGAAAATCACTGGTTAGTTAGAATAACCAAGAAATCGGTCTACGGAGTTTTAAAAAGCCCTGATAATGTTCAGGTGAGCGGCGAATCAACGGTATTTGTCTGTTCCGGTTTTTTTCTGGTGAAAGAGTATAAAAGCCCCAGGATAACCCCTATAGCAAGCGATATAACAATAATGAGGGCGACCGGCATTTCATGTTTCCATGCAAAAAATTTTACCGGCACCGAAACGGAGTTTTGCAGCGTAAAAACCACGATAAACAGCATGAGAATCAATCCGAAAATTATTTTTGCCCGCATAGCTAAAATTTAAAAGTGTATTAAAGAAAAAATCTCGTAATTTTTTAATTTGTCCTTTCCGTTTAGAAAGTCAAGTTCCACGAGGTAACTGATAAAAACCTTTTGAACACCGAACCTGTGTATCAGGTCGAGCGCAGCAACTGTGGTACCGCCGGTTGCCAGCAGGTCATCGTGCAGCAGGATGGTATCGCCAGATTCCAGGGCATCTTTGTGTATCTCAAGCGAATCTTCACCATATTCAAGCTGGTAGTTTCGTGAATATACATCTGCAGGCAGCTTACCGGGTTTGCGTATAGGCACAAAACCGGCACCAAGACGATGCGCTATGGCCCCGCCAAGGATAAACCCCCGCGATTCGATTGCCACAACCCTGGAAATGCCTTTGTCTTTATATTGCTCTGTAAACAAGTCTATTACATAATTAAAAGATCTTTTTTCCTTGAGAAGGGTAGTGATATCCCTGAATAGAATCCCTTCTTTCGGAAAGTCTTCTATGCTGCGAATTGACCCTTTAAGTGTTTCCCGGTTTAAAACCTGTTCCATTCCTTGTAAATTGTAGTTATAAGAGGACTAAAATTATTAATAAATTTGAAAAATAACATTTAAAATACTAATTTTATGAGAACTCTGACCAAAATATACCTGCATGAAAGTTGATTTGCTTAAGTACATGTCCGACCGTCTTCAGGAAGATTGCGGGAAAGCCAAGGAGCCAGGCCCGGTAATCACTATTTCGCGTGAATACGGGTGCCCGGCCAAAAAGCTGGCACAAAAACTTACCGAGGAGCTTACAAGAAAGATGTATGTTAAAGGCAAAGATACAGAGTGGAAGTATATCACCAAAGAGATCATGAGCGAATCGGCAAAGGAACTTGAATTAGACCCTTCAAAAATACAATATGTCTTCAAATATGAACATAAAAGTATCCTGGATGACGTGATTGCAGCCCATTCCACAAAATACTATAAAAGCGACAGGAAAATCAGGAACACCATTGCACGGGTTATCAGGAACATTGGTTGCGAAGGCCATGTAATTATAGTAGGGCGTGCCGGAGTGGTCATTACCCACGATATACCGAAATCATTGCATATAAACCTCGAAGCCCCGCTCGAGTGGCGGGTTTTAAGGACCAGCACCAAACATAATATTTCACTCGAAGAAGCAGAACAATATGCACTCGATATTGACCGTAAGCGCCGTCAGTTCAGAGAGTTTTTTGAGGGCAAAAATACAGATTATACCAGGTTTGACCTCTCGTTTAACTGCATGACACTCTCTGTTGACGAAATGGTCAGCATTATCCTCAAAGCCGTAGAAGTAAGAAAGCTAATCTGAAAAATCATTTTAAAACCTTAAATCCGCAAGTTATTGTTTATATAATTGGTAATAAACATCCTTCGGGTAGTCGAAGCTTGGTAGGAAAAACCAAAATAAATTACGGAATTAAGGTAAAAGTTTATTGTACAAATTGTTAATAATTTTATTTTTAAATTATTCATGGCTGTTTTATTTTTATCAACGATTAAGATTGATTTTAACTGCCTGATATTTTGGTTTCATCAAATGAATCACGATATTAGTCAATAAAAATTGAAAACCGGTCATACAATTTTGTACTTTTACTGATTACTTTTTAACCGCAAAATCTGGTATATGGAAGATCTGATGATACAAGGTGACAGCGCAAACCCAACGGTAATTTTTAAAACCAGCGGTGAAATAAAATTCGAAGGAAGGGCACTACCGGAGAATGCCATAAAATTCTTTCAACCGCTGAAAGAATGGGCCGCCAATATTGACGTGAAAGAAATTAAAATCGAATTCAACCTTGATTATTTCAATACAAGTGTTTCGAAACAGCTTTTGGATCTTTTCCGCGATTTTGAGAATAATCCCCGTATTGAGAAAATTTTCATGAACTGGATGTATGAAGACGGAGATGACGAAATGCTTGAATCGGGAGAGATTTATGAAGAAATGCTCAAGCGGTTTACTTTCTCGTACCAGAAGTATGCCGAAATAATCGAGTAATTGTTACTTTTTCCAGATTAAAGATGAATATGCCCGTTAAAGTAATTTTTCACATTCTGGTGTACATCACAATCGTTTAATATCTCCTTAACATCTGCCCATTTATAATTTTTATGCTGCTGAGGAGGAAGGTTGTTCAGGTTTTCGGTAAGGTCAATCCTGAAACCTAATACAATGTAATGTGTATCGAAATCATTACTACCGGTAAAATTTTCTTTCGGGTAAATATGTTCATATACCCCCATAAATTGCGCGGCGCTGATATGGAATTCTTTCCCGAGTTCCGCAGCCGTGATGCGGGAAAATGCCTGTGCCACGGTTTCGTTTTTATTTATCCTTCCCCCCGGAACAAACCAGGTGTCCCTGGCAGGTGAATTCACACGCCATCCGAGTAATATCTTGTGCAATGCATTGTAAACAATTAAATCTATCGAAATAAGAGGGGTGTTTTTTACCACGGTTTTAAATGTTGAATAATCAAGCATTGTATCAAGGTTTTTAATGCAATGCAATTTTAATCTATTTTTCTTACAAACAGGGCTGAATAAAAATAGTTTATTAATTTTAGCCCAAAATCAGCAAGTTTTTACGTTATGTTACACCAGTTTTATCTCTATAACACGCTTGGCAGGAAAAAAGAGTTATTTGAACCGGTTAATCCCCCTTATGTAGGATTATATGTCTGTGGTCCCACGGTATACAGCGAACCGCACCTGGGCCATGTGCGTATGGCCATCACTTTCGACATACTATATCGTTACCTGCTTTTTATGGGCTATAAGGTGCGTTATGTCAGGAATATAACCGATGTCGGCCATCTCGAGGATGAGGCATCCGGGGAAGGTGAAGATAAAATTGCTAAAAAAGCCAGGCTCGAACAGCTTGAGCCGATGGAGATCGTGCAGAAATATAAAAATGCCTTCCAGCAGGCGCTTGCTACCCTTAATACGCTGCCGCCTAGCATCGAACCAACGGCTTCAGGGCATATCATTGAACAACAAATAATGGTCAAAAAAATTCTTGATAACGGGTATGCCTATGAAATTAATGGCTCTGTTTATTTTGATATTAACAGGTACAACCGCGACCATACCTATGGTATCCTTTCCGGGAGAAAAACCGAAGAATTGCTTGCAAATACACGCACCCTCGAGGGACAGGAAGAGAAACACTCCCCGCTTGATTTCGCGCTTTGGAAAAAAGCAGGCCCCACGCACCTTATGCACTGGCCTTCTGAATGGAGCGAAGGGTTTCCCGGATGGCACCTCGAATGCTCTGTGATGGGGACCAAATACCTGGGTGAAACATTTGACATCCACGGCGGGGGAATGGATTTGATGTTTCCGCATCACGAGTGTGAAATAGCACAGTCGGTTGCAGCAAACGGGAAAGCCCATGTAAAATACTGGATGCATAACAACATGATAACCATCAACGGGCAGAAGATGGCCAGGTCGCTGAACAATTTTATTACCCTAAACCAGCTTTTTACCGGTACACATCCCAAGCTTACCAAGGCATACAGCCCCATGACAATCCGTTTTTTTGTGCTGCAGGCGCATTATCGCAGTACACTCGATTTTTCAGACGACGCACTTCAGGCTGCTGAAAAAGGATTTGCCAGGCTGATGAGAGGGATCCAGACTCTTGAAAATCTTAAACCTGCCGGGAAATCATCTGTGGATATTGGTACAATTGAACAAAACTGTTTCAATGCCCTGAACGATGATCTTAACTATTCACTGGCCTTATCCTGCCTTTTCGATGGCATCACACTTATCAATTCCGTTTCGGATGGCAAAGAGTCGCTTAACGAGGAAGACATAAATAAAATGAATAAACTCTATCATGCTTTGGTATTTGATATTTTTGGCCTGAAAATCGAGAACAGGGAAGGTGAAACAAGCAACGAGTTTACATCAGGGCTTATGGAGTTAATACTGAATTATCGTAACGAAGCCAAACTTAGAAAAGACTTTGCCACCTCTGATAAAATTCGGGAACAACTGGCAAATATGGGTGTTTCCATCAGGGATACAAAAGATGGCACCGAATGGGAATTAATGTAGCATGGCAGACTATCTTGTCAGCGAAATAGCACAGGTACTGGGCAGGGCAATCATCAGAAAAGATGTCCCTGTAAGAAACCTGCTTTACGACAGCCGAAGGATCAACTCCCCCGAAGATTCACTTTTCCTGGCAATTCCCGGTGAAAGGCACAATGGTCATGATTTTATAAACGACCTGTATACAAAGGGAGTAAGAAATTTTCTTTTATCTGAAGACAGGGATTTCGCAAATTCATTTCCACAGGCAAATTTTATTTTCATAAATAACACCCTTGAGGCTCTGCAAAACCTTGCTTCATGGCACCGTAATAAATTCAATATACCGGTTGTTGCCATTACAGGCAGTAACGGAAAAACCATTGTGAAAGAGTGGCTTTATCATGTGCTTGAAGCTGAATGCAATATTGTACGCAGCCCGAAAAGTTATAATTCACAGGTCGGGGTACCTTTGTCTTTATGGCTCATGTGCAGTGAGCATAACCTTGGAATTTTCGAGGCCGGCATCTCCAGACCGGGGGAAATGGAGAAACTCCGAAAAATGATCCTTCCCGAAACAGGTATTTTCACCAATATCGGTGAAGCACACCAGGAAAATTTTGCTGGCCTGAAACATAAAATCCAGGAAAAACTGCGGCTGTTCTATTCCTGCCATACCATTATCTATTGCAAAGACCATGAACTCTTGCACCAAACCATTCTCGAAGATGAAAACCTCAGGAATGTTTCACTTTTTTCATGGTCGGAAAAAGACGATGCACCAATGCGAATTGTCAAAACTGTGAAAATCCACGGCCATTGCACGATTATGGCGATATCAGGAGGAAAAAAATACACGGTTGAAATACCATTTTCAGACAATGCATCTGTTGAGAATGCCATGCATGTTCTGGCATTTCTCGTGCAGTCGGGAAGGTTTAGCAGCAATAATGCAAAACAGTTTTCTTCTCTTCCGCCAATAGCCATGCGCCTTGAGCTTAAAAAAGGAATAAATAACTGTACCATTATCAACGACAGCTACAATTCCGATATCAATTCGTTGGCCATTGCGCTTGACATGTTACGGGTACAGTCGCAGCATGGCGGTAAAACTGTCATCCTTTCAGACCTTTACCAGACAGGTATGAACGAGGAGACACTTTACAAAAGGATTTCAGGGTTGTTGTCTGAAAAAGAAATTACGGGATTTATTGGCATCGGCGCTGCATTGCTGCGAAACCGTCATCTGTTTAAGGTCCCTTCACGTTTTTTCAGTCAAACGGGTGAATTTATCAATGGTTTTAACCCCGCATCGTTTCAAAACGAAGCGGTTTTGATAAAAGGTTCCCGTAAGTTTGAATTCGAAAAGATTTCTTCGCTCCTCGAGGAGAAGAAACACCGTACAAGGCTCGAGATCAATCTAAATGCCCTGGTTGAAAACCTGAATTTTTACAGGTCGCTGCTCAACGAAAACACGCGGGTCATGGTGATGGTCAAAGCTTTGTCTTACGGAAGCGGATCTTACGAGATTGCCAGCGTGTTGCAATATCAGCGTGTTGATTATCTCGGGGTTGCCATTGCCGATGAGGGTGTTGCGTTAAGGAATGCAGGTATTACACTGCCAATAATGGTGATGAATCCCGAGCCCGAAAGCTTCGATTTAATGATACGGTACAGGCTTGAACCCGAAATATACAGTTTTCCGCTCCTCAGCGCTTTCAGCATGGCTGTGGCCAGAAACCAGGAAGCCGGTTATCCTGTGCATATAAAAATTGATACCGGTATGAACAGGCTGGGTTTTCAGGAGAACGAGACAGATGAATTGAAAAGGTTTCTGAAGGAAAGCAGGAATATTGTTGTGAAATCGGTTTTCTCGCACCTTGCAGCAAGCGATGATAAGGCGCACGACGAATTTACCCGAATGCAGATTTCGCTTTTTGAAAAATTTACCACCGTTTTGCAAAGCATGCTTGATTACACGTTTATCAGGCATATTTTAAACTCTTCGGGGATCGAAAGGTTTGGTAGTGCACAATTTGAAATGGTGAGGCTGGGCATAGGGTTGTACGGATTTAGCCCCTTGTACCAGCCGAAGCTAAGAAATGTAAGCACCCTTAAAAGTACAATTTTACAGGTTAAAAAGGTAAAGGCAAATGATACCATCGGGTACGGGAGGGCAGGCAAAACAGGCAATAATATTACCATAGGAATAGTACCCATTGGTTATGCCGACGGACTAAACAGAAAACTAAGCAACGGGTCAGGGAAATTCCTTGTAAATAACAAAATGGTGCCTGTAATCGGCAATATTTGTATGGATATGTGTATGATTGACCTTACCGGTACTGATGCCAAAGAAGGCGATGATGTAATTATCTTTGGGGATGATTACCCGATGACAAAGCTTGCTGAACAACTCGGGACCATCCCGTATGAAATACTTACAGGAATATCAGAAAGGGTTAAAAGGGTGTAT
>JAFGPL010000085.1 GCA_016936215.1 Bacteroidales bacterium | reverse complement strand
CGTTAGCAACAAGGCGGAGGCCAACGTACATTTGAGCACTTTCGGGTTTTGCCGAATCACAAGCCAAATGCTGAAATAAAACAAAAGAGCTTAAATTATGGCAGATGCACTAAAAACAACGTTAATTGCAAAACAACTAATTTTGAATTTATGGTCATAGTACTCCGGAAAGACCTGGTCAATTTTACCCGGAACACCTGGTCGTTTTATTCCGGTTTCAATCTGTCAGTTTGACCGGATTATGCATCAGGTTAAATTATTTCAACTGTGGAAAATTCCATTTTCATCCGGTTCCTGTTAACCTTTTTTGGTGAGAATGGGCAGGAAGTTATAATAAAAAAAGACCATTCCGTTTGAACCTGCTACTCATAATATAATCTGAAATCATTCAACAACAATTCACTACCTGGCGCCCCCTCAAAAAATGCACCGCGTGCGCTGCTGGAAAAAATGACAGAAATATGGGTTGGCTTTTCATCTCCAGTTCCCCAGACCCCATTGGCTGGGATTTCGTAATATGCAGGATCACTGAGTTGGCCATAAATCAGCGGAAGCTTAAGTTCAGTCCATTCAGGAGTGGCTTCATCCGTCCTGTACCAGGCTGTGGCTACCCTTTTCCAGGGTAAACTGCTCCGGTCTTCAAGTAATACTGCCATATCCAAAGAGTCTTTTCCTGCAATCGGATCACCAAAACCATTGGTCATTTCATCCCCGGGAATATACCTGAAGTTTACACTGAATGAATTTGGCCGGGCAATAAAAGGTGTCCCAAATTGTGGACTCTCAGGCGGATTGGCGATATTAAGCTCAAAAGTACCGGTAAATAAGGAACCGGCTGCCATTCCCTGGCCCACTAGCTGAGCCAGAGCACCCAATTGAAGGGTGGTAAGCTGGGCCACAGTATCATTGTTAACTAATATTGGCAGAGTATTCGCATCTCCCAATGTCACCACGCCTTCATTTCCAGTGCACCAGATGGTATCGGTTGGACCCGCGCCAATCTGGTAATAATCTGAATTGGTTATGTACCATTGATCAAATCCTGAATTGGGTAGTTGGATCTCTGGTGCATCGGTTTCTACATAGATTGTGTAACCGGCCGCTGAGCCATCTTCGGCAATGACTGTATAAACTACCGGTTCTGAAAAATCCCTCACCTGGTCTTTACCGGGACTGATGGCAGCAAAATTTGAAATGGTGAGCACTGTTGGGGCAATTGCTGTAATATCAATCTCTTCAGAAACAGTAACTCGAATCAAAAGACTGTCATGATTAATTTGGCTGGCACCCAGTTGCTGTGGTAATGTAAAAGAGAGTATCTTATTTAAGGACGATTTTCCAAAATAATCCTCTTTAATGCACGAGCTTGATACAATTACAGTTAGGAGCGATAATATAGTTAACTTTTTCATAATAAATTAGAAATATGTAATAAAACCTAGATTTAATTGTAATATATCAATTTTTAAGTCCAGTTCGGCAGTGCGGATACTCACATCGGGTTCATCGGTCTGTTTTATATCAGTAACTAAAAAACCAATTCCAGCAACATTCACCGAGGCTTCAACGGCAAAATTCTTCATGACAAATGCCAGCAAACCCGGCCTCACGCCAAGACCAAAACCCCATTCATCGGTTAGTTTTCGGGAAACGATATCGCCTGTAGTAGTCTCTTCGATACTTTGATCAATGACAAAACCAAGTTCCGTTTGGACAACCAGATTAAAACGTTTGCTGGGACCCAGGGGAAGGTGGTTTTTAATGAAGGGCCTTACAGAATAGGACGTACTGTGAAGCTTGATATTTGAAATTTCACCGTCGCTGTTTTCATAATCCCCTTCCCGGTTGGTAACACCCCATAAAAATCCCAGACCAACAAACCATTCGTCTTTTAAAGCATAGGCGCCATCTATTCGAAGATTGAACTTGTCTCTATCTTCGGTAAGGGCTGTCTGGAGCAGTTGGTTTTCGTTCTCTGCTGTCTTCAGGTTAAGGCCCAAGGTTCCACCCACCATAAAATCTCCTTTGTCCAGTCTCACATCAATGTCGGCTCCCGGGTACTTTTTTGTGCTGTCTTGCTGAGAAAATAATTGGTGCGAAAAAATACTTACGATTATCCCAATAAGAAATAGTTTTTGTTTCATCATAGTTTTAAAATTTATATTCGAAGAGCTAATCACAGGATTTAAAATAATTAGTGAGAATGTCATTTTCAGCCAGTTCCTGTCGGCCCTTTTCAGTGAGGAATGGAACAAAAACCGAGATAATTCCATTAAGATAAACCGGTTTTATTGCCATGTACTCTTTATCACTGTCATACAGTTCGAGATTGATCACCCAGTTTGTAAACAAATTTGTAAATTGAAACAAAAAAACTTTATAAGTGTCCTCACAGAGAATCCTGGACTGCAATGATCCTCCATTAACGTAGGCTTCGATTGTTTTTCGTATTTGCTCACGATTGTTTGAGTAGGTTTCCTGTAGGTGTTTTTTCATATCACCACTGCTATTCACTGATGATATAATATACCGCATCGCACAACGGTAATCATATTGAAGGTCCATGACCTGCGTGAATGTATTTACAAAATTGTCAAGGGAAATTTGGTCGTTCTTTCTGTTATTTCGCAACTCAGCCAGCTTAAGTTCATAATCTTTGGCGATAGCAATAAAAAGCAGGTCCTTATTTCCAAAATGATGGGTCAACCTACCTAAAGTGGTATTCATAAATTCAGCCAATTTGGCTAAAGTTAAATGAATGCCGTGCTCGTTGAAAATCTGTCTTGATCTGTTAATGATCTCTTCCCGCGACTGTTTCCCTTTAATATATGCTGACATAAAAAAATTTGTTGTTTTTTTTTAAAAAAACCAAAAACAAAAATAATTTTTTTTTGTTTATTTGCGAAAACCGAAACAAAAAATATTTTTTTTTGTTTTTACAAAACGAAAATAAAAAATTAAATAAAAATCAGAATTTATTGCTTTTCAATTTTATTAAAATTTTTTAGTATGACTAATTCCAAGGCAGTTTCGGTAAAACATTATAACAAAATTTTTAAAGCTGCTATCTTCAGCGGGGTGCTAAATGCATTAATTAACGGAACTATCGGCTGGTTTCAGGTTAAGAGTATATCTGGATATTTTTCAAGTAAGACAATGAATCAATTTTTTAATTATAATTTTTCTTAAACCTTTTAAATTTCTTTGTTATGACAAATTCACAAAATCTTGGGAAACTTGCCTTCAATGGCAAGTCAATTTTAATCACTGGTGGTGACACCGGTATTGGAGCGGCTACATCAAAGCTGGCTGCACAGCGTGGAGCAAGGATTATGATTGCTTCCTTGAATGAAGAAACAATGAAAAAAACGAGTGAGGAAATCAACGCTGCAGGCGGTGAATGCAAATGGATCAAATGTGACATAAGCGATATGACTCAGGTACAGAAAGCAGTGCAGGCAACCGTAGATGCTTATGGCTCGCTCGACCTGGCTTACAACAATGCCGGAATTGCCCATGGTCCCGTGAAAACACATGAAATCGATGACGCCTTATGGCACAAGGTGATTGATATCAACATTACAGGAACCTATTATTGCTGTAAAGCAGAAATACAACAATTCTTAAAGCAGGGCAATGGAGGTACCATTCTGATCAATGGTTCTATGGCAGGAATTACCGGTGTGGGACGCATGATCCCTTATGTCTCCAGCAAACACGCTGTGGCTGGCATGGCCAAGTCACTGGCTGTGGAATACGGCGCACAAAATATTCGCGTAAATTTTCAAGGCCCAGGAGCCACGGATACCGGCATGATGGAACAGGCAATAAAAGATGTGATGGAATTTAGAAAGTCCAATCCCAACGACAAAATGCTTTCAAAAATTCAGGGTCCCCTTAACAGGAACCAAACTCCGGAAGAACAGGCAGAAGTAGCCTGCTTTTTATTATCAGATGCCTCCTCAGGAATGACAGGGGCTACGGTAATTGTGGACTGCGGAGCTACTGCTTACTAAGGTTTAATTCATTTCATATGAAACTTTTTAGACATCTATTTATCCTCACACACTTGCTGGCTGTGATGCCGGCAAGTGTTTTTGCGCAGGCTGATGGAACAGGGTTTAGCACGTCTTTTCGTATCAATGAAATTCGCATTGAATTTACCGAAGACACCCTGAATCAATCCGCACAGGAATTGATACGTTCATCCATTCTGAACAAACTCAGGTTATTCCCGCATGATTATGTTCGTATGGATGATTTGGATAGGGCTATGTTACGCCTTCAATCCATTCCGGAAGTAGGCACGACAACGTATGACCTTAAGGTGAGCACGGGCATGAGTTACATCTTGGTTATTAAGGTTTCAACGGCCGCAGAACGGCTCTTACAGGAAGAGGCCAGGGGCATATTTGCAAAAAATCGCCGGGGCAGTTTCCCTTACCTATATGAAAATGGGAATGTGCTCCTAAAACTGGGCCTGGGCGCTACGGCCAGTGTCGTGGCGGGCGACAATGTCTGGTTAAATAATGGCCAATTCTTTACAGAATACAGCCCTTTTGGAAACGACCCGCCAGAGGATAACTTCGCCGGCTTTGAGTATGCGATCAATGCCGGCCTCTCTCTGGCCTTCAAAATAGCAAAAAACACCTATGTGTACGGCAGTTACCGGGCACTTTTCATGCAAACGCTCGGCAGAGATGTTTATCGCTCTGACAACCCGTACAGCATTCAAACGGAGAACCTCTATGGTGGTGTTGTGGGAACATTTACTACGTCCAATGGCAATGTGCTCAACTACAACATTTCAGCGGGCAGGCAGCCTTATCGGATTGGCACGGGAATGTTGTTATGCCAGATCGCCTACAATGGTGGCGAAAAAGGTGCAATGGATATTTGGCCAAATTTTTCAGGCGATTTTGTTGGCTTGGCGCAGGTACGGTACGACAACCTGAAAGCAGAAATCTTCTTTGTTGAACCGAATGAATTCGGAGCTCTGGAATCCAGAACGCAACTCACCGGGATCAATCTGGAATACGGAAAGCCTTATGGTATAGCCGCCGGATTTACCTATCTTAATGTGCCCCGGTCTACCACACTGGTATTGTTCCCTGATGGAGAACAAGAAACCCGGAAAGGCATGAATGCTTTTAATTTACGAGGTGAGTGGATCGCCCGTCCAGGTAGCAATTCTATCATTGCCAAGGCTGAAGGAGGGCTCCAGACCAATAGCAGGTTTCCGGTACTGGCCTGGGGTATGGCTGCAGAGTTGGGGTATTCCTTTAGTGCATCCAAACTGAAACCATCGTTTAGCTACAGGTTCTCACACCTCACCGGAGATGATCCGGAAACCGAACGTTACGAACGCTGGGACCTGTTGTACTCCGGAAATGATGTTGATACCTGGATACAAGGCCTGATCATGAAGAATATACTTTACAATACCAACCTACAGGCACACCGGGCACAGGTTCAGATGCTTGCCAGGGGATGGCGCATAACAGGACAGTATTTTTATTTCCGGTCCGACGAGCTGAACAACCTTCCGCTGGCGATCAATACGTTTGCTTCCAGGGAATTGGCACATCAAATAACGCTGATGGTTGACAGGAGTTTTCTGAAACGGTTTTATACGCGTATTCTGTTTCATGCCTTATGGGCGAAAGATGGTATCACCGGAGCCTTACCCAATGAATCCAGTAACCCCTGGACAGGCTTCCAGGTGTTGGTCAAATACCAACTATAAAGTAATATTTTAAAAATTGTAAACTAAAAATAAATTGAGACTATGGTATCAGAAAATACATCAGACAAGCTCACTAAGGCGGCGCTTATGAATGGCGTAATGAATGCAGTGATTAATGGAATTATAAATTATTTCCAGGTAAAAGGCAAATCGGATCTTTTTTTGACAGTCGACAGCATTTCAACCGGGGGCCACACGGTATTGGGAGGAGCGGTGATACTGGCCACATCACTGGCTGTTATTCTGACAGCTATTGGATATTTTACATTTAAAGTACCCAACAAGCCCGCTTTTTTCCCACTTGTATTTTGGCTGATAATCAAAAATGCTTTTTTCACTTTCGGCGTTGTCGTAACATTATCCATTCTGTTGCAAAAATTTGCAGGATCGATATCGGTTACTCCCGTTGCTGCTGCTATAATTGTTGGTATTATAGCCGGATTGGTTGCAGGCATCGTTGATTATATGACTAAAAAAGAACTTCTAAAACATTAATTCAATAAATTTTTCAATCATTAAAAAGTAAATTATGGAAATCACAAATCTTTTCAATTTGAAAAATAGGGTGGCCGTTATCACGGGAGGTGGTAATGGCATTGGCAAGGCAAGTGCCTTGATTTTAGCCCAGGCAGGCGCTTCGGTAGCCGTAAGTGACCTCAAGCTGCCCGATGCAGAATCAGTAGCGGAGGAAATCCGCCAGATGGGTGGTAAAGCCATTGCAGTAGAGTGCAATGTAGGGAAGGATGAAGACCTTGTTAACCTGGTTGAGCGCGCGAATGCTGAACTGGGCGGTATTCACATCCTGGTAAACAATGTCGGCGTCGGCGGTGGCGGTCGCGAAAATCCGTTTAAAATCGGGGTTGATAAATTTGTCTGGGTTTTTGAACTGAATGTATTTTCGGCCTGGAGACTTTCGCAATTGTGCGCGCCGTATATGAGAGATGGCGGATATGGTTCAATCATCAATATCACTTCGATGGGATCCATTAACAAGAGCCCGAACATGAGCGCCTATGCCGGCTCCAAAGCAGCACTGAATCACATGTCGGCCAACCTGGCTTACGATTATGGACAATATGGTATCCGGGTAAATTGTGTTGGACCGGGGGCTACCAAAACAGCCGCCCTGGCCAGTGTATTAACACCTGAAATAGAAGCGAAAATGCTTGCAGGAACCCCCATTAAAAGGCTCGGTGAAGTAGAAGACATATCCGGAGCGGTATTGTATTTTGCTGCCCCTGTTTCGGAATGGGTGAGCGGCCAGGTACTGTTCGTAAACGGTGGTGGTGTTCAGACACTTGATTAATAATTAATTAATAATATAAATATTTCTTACACATGAAAAAGACAGAATTGCTTAATGATTTATTCAGTTTTGATGGTCGTGTAATCATCATCACAGGTGGTGCAGGTGCTATAGGTAGTGCACTGGCCGAACTGTTGGGAAATCTTGGTGCCAGCGTAGTGATCACTGACATCAATGAGGAACGCGTTAAAAAAGTTGCCGCCGAAATTCAGGAGAAAACAGGGAACGAAATGCTTGGATTGGTAGCTGACTCTACCGATGAAAATCAATTGAGGGAACTGGTGGACAAAGTAGTAGCCAGGTTCGGAAAAATTTCAGGGCTTGTAAATAACGTAGGTTGGGGCGCTGCTACACCCATCTGGGGCTCCGATACTGACAAGATGGTGAAGTCTTACAAACTCAACACTTTAAGTGCATATAACCTGACAAAGTTCTGTATGCCCTACCTGGAAAAGGAAGAAAATGCCTCAGTAGTATTTTCTAATTCAAGAGTGGGTAATACGCCTTCTCCCGAATTTATCGAATACAGTACAGCCAAAGCAGCCTTGCTGAATATGGCAAGAAGTATGGCGGTTGTTGGCGGACCTAAAGTTCGTTTTAACACAGTACTCATCGGATCTGTTGATAATGGAGAATCAACTCTTGATGCCGGGTTTACGGTGGAAATGCTCCAAAAAATCAATGATTCTATTGTTATGAAGCGCAGAGGCTTTCCGGCTGACATTGCTCAGGGTATTATGTTCCTGATGAGTAAGGCAGCATCATGGGTTACAGGAGTGGATCTTACACTTGATGGTGGTGGCCGCTATGAAAGCAAAATGCCTAAAAGCGACTAAATATTTTTTAACTCCATGTTATTTACTGGATGGTACCTGGTAACTGCCTGGTACCATCTTATTATGTACCATCCATAATTTATTCGAACCTTATCTCTAATGAATATGACTGAAATTACAAATCTTCATTAACATTAGCTTCCCCTGTTGTAAGTGGCTTAACTTTAGACCACAAGGTTCTTATAATGCAACTAATAAAGAAATATCATTATATAGGACAATAGCAAAAGATCAAAAATATGACAGGAATACGATTCATACTTTCAGGTAAAATCAAACTTTTGTTTCTTCCTCTAGTGATAGGTTTAGCATTACTTAGTTTATTTACAACGTCATTCAGCCAGACCGCCGACAGTATTTCGATAAAGCCTGAAAATGATTGCACGCAAAAAGATTTGGGAGATTTAATCAGGGGTAACAAGCCCAGGAATAAGCCGCCACGAAAAACCATGCTGCTTGTATTGCCGAATATCTCTTTTAATCCGGTGAACGGTTTCTTGCTGGGAGTGGCAGGATCGGTGGGTTTTTATCTTGGTGACAAAGCCTCAACCCGGGTTTCTTCCATCGGTTTTAATGTCGCCTATACCACTAAAAACCAATTTCTATTTTTCGCAAAGTCAAACATTTATTCCAAAAACAATATATTCTTCCTGCAGGGCGACTGGCGCTTTTTTATTTACAATGCATACACCTGGGGATTAGGAACAAACGCTCCCGATTCAATAATATCTGACAATTCATTTACATGGCAGGGAGCACAAACGGGAGATATCGATGATGGCTATCCCATGGATTATAATTATTTAAAATTCCATGAGGTTTTTAATTATAAACTGGCGGAAAACAATTATGCCGGGATTGGTTATCATTTGGACTATTTCTACAATATAGAAGACAATGCCCTGCAACTCGATCAGCAGCCTTACGAGTTAACTCCGCATTATGTATACTCCAAACTTTATGGATTTGACACGGCCCAATATACCCTCTCAGGTTTAAGCCTGAGCTATGTTTTTGATTCACGCGATAACCTGATCAATCCATTCACTGGTTACTTTGTCAATGTGAATTTTCGCTATAATCCCGAATTCCTGGGAAGCAGCCAAAATTCATCCTCCCTGTGGCTGGAGTTCAGAACATATCTCCCGTTATCGAAAAAAATGAAGCGTCATCTGGTGGGATTCTGGGTTTTTAGCCAATTCCAGGTAAGCGGCCGCCAGCCTTACATGACTTTAATGGCTTTAGGTGAAGACCAGCGGGCCCGGTCGGGTCGGGGATACATTGCAGGAAGGTACCGGGGTGAGGATATGATTTACGGTGAGGTGGAATATCGGTTCCCTATCTCACAGTGCTCCAAAATCCTGGGTGGTGTTTTATTCCTGAATGCAACCACCGCATCAAACGATACCCGTAATATTTCTGTATTTGATTATGTAAGGCCCGGTGCTGGTTTTGGGTTACGGTTCATGATCAACAAACACTTCAGGACCAATATCACCCTTGATTTCGGTTGGGGATATAAATCGGAGGGATTTTACTTTTCTGGGACGGAGACTTTTTAAGGTGGACAAACAATATCTTATTCATATGATTCCCTTTGTATATAATCCCTTATAGTACAGGAGTTTGATCTGGGAGTACAGGGGAGGAAATGATATCATGAGTCTCGATTCTTTACTAAACCTGGCAGAAGGACTGATGTAATTTTCTGTAGGAAACTCAAAACAATTTTGACCAGTTATCAGGAGATTTTTACTTTAAGGATTTTTCAATACTAAAATCAAAATAGGTGATACTTTTTATACTGCCTCATTGATTTCTATTTGTAAGAATAATCTAAATTTTTAATCCAAACATAAAGTAGATTAAATTTTAATTGAAGATTAAACATAAAAAATGAAAAACATGAAAAATTTACATTTACTTTTCTTTATTTTAGGATTTATGTCATTAAATTTTTCAAATGCGCAAATAGATTCCCTTGTTTTTTACAACGGCAACTACCTTGTGGGAGAGGTAAAAGCCATGTCACGGGGTGTACTTACTGCTGAAACGGATTACAGTGATTCTGATTTTAATATTGAATGGGAAAAAATCAAAGAAATCTTTACGGAAACCTATTTCCTGATCACCACTTCCGATGGTGGCCGTTACAATGGCCACGTCAAAACAACCAGCATTGGAAAGATTATGATCATGACAGATACTGGCCAAGAAATTGAGGTGGATCATAATGATATCGTTTTTTTAGATGATCTGGATCAAGGATTTTGGAATCAGCTTTATGCATCTATTGATTTCGGAGTAGATCTAACTAAAGCTAACCATTACATGAAATTCTCCACCCGAGCCACATTGGGTTATGTTGCCAAACGGTGGAGTCTGGATGGCACATACAATTCCTTATTCTCACGTCAGGATGGAACAGAAGATATTGACAGAAAGGACGGAAGCGTTGGATTTAAATACTTTTTGCCTAAAGACTGGTACCCATTAGTTTCGGTAGACTTTTTAGCGAATACAGAACAACAAATTGATCTAAGGTCTACAGGTAAGGCCGGATTGGGTAAATTTATTATCCATACCAACCGATCCTACTGGGGTTTTTCAGTGGGTGCCAATTACAACAACGAAACATATTTACCTAAAACAACGGTTGATTCAACAGGAAATGAAATTATAACCAAACCCGATGACAGGCAAAGCTGGGAGGGATTTTTGGGTACGGAATTAAACTTGTTCAACATTGGGGATCTTACCCTGTCGACAAAACTTATTGCTTACCCCAGTTTCACCGAATCTGGCAGATGGCGCGCCGATTTTAATTTTGATGCAAAATACGAAATGCCATTCGATGACGATTTTTACATCCGGCTGGGTTTCACCTATAACTTTGACAATAAACCGGTTGATGGGGCTTCCAAAACCGATTATATTACAGCCATTGGATTGGGTTGGCAATGGTAACCTTGAATAACTCAATAATTAACTCTTAATATTCAAATATACAAAGTAATCCAATTGGTTTACGGTATCCCGCGATCCTTTCCACATGGTTCTGCGCTTACATGGCATATAAAAGACACACTCAAGGGTATTTGTAAACCTCCCGTTATTACCAATAGCTGAATATAAGCAGATTGCAAAGGACGAAAAAGGAAAAATTGAAATATCAGTTTATAAATATAGATTACTGTAAATCGTCAGCGAAAAGTGCTTTGAGCTCCTGTTGGTTCAGGATAATTGGGAGCTTGGCGTCTTGCTTCAAAGACGGCAATGCAATGGCATTTTTGTTCAACAAGCGGGATAGAACATAATCCCACCTCAGCAGGCTTTCGCATTTTTTACGAATAAAAGCAGCAAAGTCGGGGATCCTTCGTCCATCGAATATCGCGCAATCATGCAATCAACCTTCCTGAACGGGATCTACCCGGCATTTCACAGAATTAGGGGGCGAAATGCTTTGGTGCCGGGGGCGGGCGGGCGGTTTCAATTGGGTGACTGCGAAAGTGATGGGGTCCTTCCTCCCCCGATTACCCGGGGTCGTCAGGATGACCGGTAGAAGTAAGTCGCTTAATTACGAATAACAGGGTTTTGAAAGTCTTCAGCAGCAATAGCTGCATTTTGAGCGGAATTGCGTTCCGCCGGAGGCGGAACAGTGCATGAAGCGAAAAAATGT
>JAFGPL010000005.1 GCA_016936215.1 Bacteroidales bacterium | reverse complement strand
ATTTACAAAATAACTTTTAGAAGTCAAGCTTTATAGCAGGATAGTTCTCAACGGGTTGTGAACAGGGGGGAAGTACAGAGGTGAGAGATGAGTGTGGGAAGAATGAGGGGGGAGAAAGGCGATAGGCTTTAGGCCGTGAGGGAAAGAAAAGGGTTTTTCGGGTTTCTCTCGGCTCGTGGCTCGAAGCTCGCGGCTTCTTTAAGCCTTTAGGGGAAGATGAGAGGAAGAATAGGCTAAGGCTGAGGGGGAGGAAGGCGTTAGGCGTTAGGCTTTAGGCCTTAGGCATTAGGTGTTTAGGTGTTAGGCCATGAGGGAAAGAAAAAGGTTTCCGGGTTTCTAGTGGCTCGTGGCTCATGGCTTGTGGCTTCTTTAGGCCTTTAGGGGAAGATTGGAAGAAGAATAGGCTAAGGCTGAGGCTGAGGGGGAGGAAGGCGTTATGCTATAGGCCTTAGGCCATGAGGGAAAGAAAAAGGTTTCCGGGTTTCTCGTGGCTCGTGGCTTCTTTAAGCCTTTAGGGGAAGATGAGAAGAAGAATAGGCTGAGGGGGAGAAAGGCGATAGGCGTTAGGCTATAGGGGGGTTAGGCTTTCAGGGAGGTGATAAGGGTCGCGGGTTGCGGTTCGTTTGTGCCTGGCAAGGGGGCACAAACGGGACGATTAAGACAGTTGGTGGCAGCCAGAGTTTAGTTTAATCTTCTTTTTGTAATGGTACTGCAGATAATAGTTGAAGCAAACCATCCTGAAGTGCTTTAATGTAATTAGATGGAGTCGTACCTGGAAGTGGCATTCCCCGATTTGGATTACTATCAAGCTTTTGTTGATACAGTGCACTTTCTATTAAACTATTTAACTGAGGATTATCAAACAGTTTAACTATAGGAACAAATTGATTGACGAAAAACACCCTTCTTACATAATCTTTTATTCTTAAAATACTTTTTTCATTAAAACCTAAGTGAGATAATACATTCATTATAAGCTCATTTAATCTAATCATTTTGTGGCCAAAATCAAAAATTTCAATATATGTAACATTTTCATGCAAATAGTTTTTAAAATTTTTATTCGATTTACCGTAATTTAATAATAAATTAAAAAGCAATAAATTATCTTTTATTACACTTGAATTCTTTACTGATTCATCCAGATATTTTGTTAAAAAAATTGCTAATTCTCCTGTTTCGTCATTAATTAAAAATGAAAATAAAGCATTTAGTATTGAGTTTAAGTTACTTTTTGGTATATCATTATAGACTTCAGCGGCAAATACCAGAAGTGAAAATTTTGTTAATGAAGTTAGTTTAGAATCCAACAAAAACATTTTTAAGATTTTTTCGTCAGAATCTTCATAGAAAATAGATTTTATAATTTCACTTTTGATACCGCTAATAAACTCTTTTTTTCTTAAGACTATTAATTTTTTTTCACTTTCTTCTTTTTCGTTACTATCTTTTTGAATAATTGCCATAGAATCTTGTTTTTCCTTTTGATATTTATTGTTTCTACTAAAGAATATTGAATAACCTTTTCTCTTTACAATCCTCTACATTTATTGAAATTACTCTGCAGCAAATTACAAAATATTGTTTACCCGGCAACTGTTACACGCAAAATATTTTTAGCAAATTACAACTGGTTCTTTAATGGATGGGTATTTTTATTTACTGTATCGGAAAGAAGATCAAAAGCAGTAATTATTCTGATTTTAGAATTTCATCAATTCTTTTTCAACAAAATCTTTAAATAGGTGATTTGTGCATCTCTGTAATTAAAAGAATTGATATTTCCGTTTTTGTGTTTTGCTTCTGATACCTTTAAATCTAACCTGAAAGTCATTTTATCTTATAACCATAACACGTACCGAATCTTCTTAAATTCATTTTCAGAGAAATAATATCACTTATCGTTTACTGTTGTTTTGTAATAGCAAGTAGACCAACCTGCAAAATACCCCAGCACATCGACTCCAAAATTAGATTTTGGAGTATATGGTGTTGAACTTCCCATCATGCCTGCATTATCGTCATTTAATTGACTATAGTAGGTATATGTATCCTCATCAATGCTATACAGAAATATTTCGATTTTATCATTTAGATCAAAACTGCTCATTAACGGAGCATATTCTATTATTCCGCTGTTGTTATATAATTCTCCATTTATCAAATTATAGCCATCAGTTTCCAATATGTTATTTACTTTAAGCTTTATCATATAGAAATTGTTTTCCTCCTTTACATCGGTAAAAGTTATGGTTATTCCATATTTTGCATCCTCGTTCTGGCGCCGCATTTCTGTTTCTTCAAAGCTAACCGATATTATTTCGCTTACGTTGTTTATTGTTGTTGTTGCAGAGTATGTTTCGTTATTGATTTGCATTGACAAAGTATATAGGCCTTCCTCGGAACCAATAATTTTTGAACCTTTATAATAGCCATTACCTATATGGATAAGAGTTTCGCTATTACCACTTTCATTAACAATTTGCACTACTGCATCAGATATTTTTACTGATTCTTCTGATGTAAAGTAATCGCTCGTATAACTTAGCTTTATCCAAGCAGTTGAGTCTTTTTCAATTACTCCTTCTGCAACAATTACAGGCTTGGATGAGTTTAAATCAATTTCTATAACTTCTTCACAACTTAAGGTTATGAATAAAATTAGTAACCAGTACATGTTTTTATTAATTGGAAGCATAAAAAATATCTTTTTAGCATTAAAATTTAAAGTTCCAGGAAACTGATGGTACAATACCAAACAGGCTTAATTTAACCGCTTCGGTATTTCCGGGGTTGGTCTCACTTTCCTGAAAAGTAATTGTATAAGCATTATATCTGTTATAGGCATTGTAAAGCGAAAAATCCCAGCTCGACTCAAAACGCTTTCTCTCTTTCCCTTTAACGTGCAGGTTTAAATCGAGGCGATGATAATCGGGCATTCGATAACCATTACGTTCGGTATAGTACGACCTTATCTGATTATCATAATTATAGCGCCCACTTGGAAATGTAACCGCATTACCTGTATAATAAACCCAAGCAGCTGATAAACTAACATTCTTACTTATTTCGTAGTTAGCTACGATGGAGATATCGTGTGTTTTATCCAAATTTGCCGCATACCATTCTTCATTGTTTATGCCATCTATCTTATTTTCTGTTCTGCTAAGTGTATAACTAAGCCACCCGTTAAAACGGCCAAATTTCTTCTTTAGGTAAAATTCAGCGCCATAGCTGCGGCCTTTCGCCGAGATAATGTATGCTTCAATATTTTCATTGAGCATAATGTCGGTGCCATCTTCGTAATCGGTTACATTGAGCATGTTTTTGAAATACGATTCAATTGAAAACTCATATTTATTATCATCGAAATTTCTGAAGTATCCTATCGAATATTGTGAAACAAGCAGCGGTTTCAAATTGGTTGAGCTCGATACCCAGGTGTCTGTTGGCTGTCCCGATGTGCTGTTTGATAGGAGGTGTAAATACTGGGCCATCCTATTGTACGATGCTTTAACTGAACTTGATTTGCTTAATCTAAAATTTAAAGAAATACGTGGCTCAAAATTCCAGTAGCTTTGCATTACTTCACCTTCAGCGTAAAATATTGAATCTGTCTTTATATTTTTTGAATCGTATTTATTGTCCCACCCTTCACCAAATTGATTATAAAGTGACAATCGGAAACCATATTCTGCCCTTATTTTATCTGTTATATCCTGATTGTTTGAGATATATATTGCACTTTCCAGTGCTTTTGTTTTATCCAGAATAATTTCATTGCTTTGGTTGTCTGCGAATGTAAGTTCACCCGGATTAAAAATATGATAGGTTGAATTCAATCCATATTTTAAAGTGTTATTAGGGTTCATGAACCATGAAAAATCTTGTTTGAGACCAAAATCATCAATACCAGAACTCATTGAAGCATCACTCCCCATATTAAATGAATATTCGTATTTGCTGTAGATGATGCTGGTATTTGAAAACAGCTTATTGTTATAGGTATGGTTCCACCTAAATGTTCCTGTATTATTTCCCCATCCCATTCCCATTTCGCCAAAACCGAAGTCGTCCTGTCCAAAATAGGTTGATATAAAAAGCCGGTTGTTGTTGTTTATACTAAAATTCAGCTTGGCATTTAAGTCATAGAAGTATAGGTTTGTTTCATTATCGATAATGTTAACACTCTTTGCTAGCAGGTCAAGATAGCTCCTTCTCCCTGAAATGATATACGATATTTTATCTTTTATTATCGGTCCTTCAAGAGTTAACCGGGAGGATATTAACCCGATACCCCCCGATGCTGAAAATTTTTGATTGTTCCCGTCTTTCATACTGATATCAATTACCGATGAAGCCCTGCCACCATAATATGCAGGGATTCCACCCTTATAAACATCCATGTTTTTAAGGGCATCTGAATTAAAAACGGAGAAAAACCCCATGATGTGAGAAGCACTATAAACTGGTGCTTCATCCAGTAAGATCAGGTTCTGGTCGATAGAACCGCCGCGAACACTAAATCCGCTTCCCCCTTCGGAAATAGTGCTAATACCCGGCAGTAGTTGAATGGTTTTAAGAACGTCTCTTTCACCAAACAGTACAGGTAATAATTCAACTTGTTTCATATCAATTTTTTCAATTCCCATTTGTACCGATGATATATTTTCATCATGTCGGTTTGCAGTAACTACCACCTCTGTTATTTCTGTATTTGATATTTCCATTTTTAAATCCAGGGATTTGTTGTTGTTGAAATCGACAATTATAACCTGATCTTGAAATCCAATGTTTGAAAAGATTAAGCTGTGTTTTCCCTTTGGAAGTGTAATTGAGTAAAATCCATAGGTGTTTGTTATTGTTCCTATTGTAGTTCCTTCTTTTACAATGGACGCACCTATTAAATCTTCACCGTTACTTTTTTCTGTTATTCTGCCACTTAATGTGAAACGCTCCTGAGCTTGTATTTGCATTGCAAAAAATAGCATCAAAATTGGATAAGCAGTTTTTTTAAATATGTTCATTATGTCTATCACTATTGTTCTTGTATAATTCCACCACTTATTCTTAACAAATCGGTATCCGATTGAATCACATTATAAATTGCCCTATACTTTGAAATAGCAGCGTTTAAATAGGTGATTTGTGCATCCCTGTAATTAAAAGAATTGATATTTCCGTTTTTATATTTTGCTTCTGACAGCTCCAGGTTTAACCTGGCACTTGATTCCTGCTCTTTGGCTAAATCAAATACAGCCTTGTTAACTTCATAATTACTATACATTTGCAGTAATTGATTATTCAGGCTGTGTGTCATCTGGCTGGTTTGTATTTCTGCCGATTCTTCAGTGATTTTTGCTATTTCAACACTGCGTTTTCGTGTGCCTCCATTAAAGAGATTCCATGAAAAGGTAACGCCAATATAAGCGTCGTAAGAATTTTGTGACAGGTCGGGAGTATTTCCCGAATAATAGTTCCCAAGGTCTGTATTAGATATACCCGAGTTTAAACTCACCCTTGGAAAGTAAGCACTTTTGGCAAGTGCCGTTTCTTTTGCAAGCAAACTCTGATATAAATATTGGTTTTTTAAGGTGTTGTTATTGCTTATTATTTTCTCCGATAAACTATCAATATTATAGTTTGTAGTATTCACTTCAAGCTCAGAGGTAAACTCCCATAAGGAAGTTGCATCAGCCGCCAGTAAATAATTCAGGGTACGTACAGCATTTTCAAAGTTTACCTTTTGTTGCAAGTAATTCGATTGGTCTTCGAGCCACGATGTTTTGGCCTGAATACTTTCGTAAGTAGTTCCCCCTCCAATGTTTTTGCTTTCGAGTGTACGGTTATATCTGTCTTCTGATAATTCTGATAATTCCTTATAAACAACAACCATTTCCTTTTGCAAAAGGCAATTATTGTAAGAAAGGATT
>JAFGPL010000084.1 GCA_016936215.1 Bacteroidales bacterium | reverse complement strand
ATTTATAGAACAGGCAATTGTATATTTATTTCACAGTGCCGTAGGCACGAAATATAAACATTATTAAATTTAATCGGACAATAGTGTAAAAATTATTTAAAGTGAATTAAGCATTCTGTATAGCCATTTAAATTAATCATTTCTCAAGACATCATGCATCGCGGTGCATCGTAATATTAAACGACCTTAAAACCTGAAAGGAGAATCTTTTGAAATCAGTGCCTGATAAATAATTTTTCTATTTTTGATACATTAAATTTTACCATGAAAATACAAGTAAAAAAACTCACTTTAGCCTTAATACTTCTAACAAGCCTTTCTATTCCATTTTCAGAATTAAATGCACAACATACTATCCGCGGGCAGGTTACCGATCAGGATAACCAGCCCCTTGCCGGGACGAATATTTTTATTTCCGAACTGAATAAAGGAACTGTTTCAGATATTAACGGAAATTATTCCATCAGCAACCTTCCGGGAAGTAAAATAAAAATACAATTCACATTTTTAGGTTATAGCCACGAAATAAGGACCATTGACCCTGACTCTTCTATAACTCTGCTGGATGTAACATTAGTGGAAACACCTATCGAGACAGAAGAGATAGTAGTAACCGGCGGATACAATTCCACACAGCATGAACATGCGGTCAAAATAGATGCTTTAAAATTAAAAACCATCCAGGTTTTACCGAGTTCAAGCCTTACAGAAATGGTTTCAGCATTGCCCGGTGTTGGTATGATTTCGAAAGGAAATGGTGTTTCCAAACCTGTTATCAGGGGTTTGTCTATGGACAATGTGCTGGTGCTTAATAATGGAGTAAGGAATGAGAATTACCAGTATTCAGACCATCACCCTTTGGGTGTAACCGAATTTGGAATAGACGATGTAGAAGTTATCAAAGGTCCGGCCTCTTTGCTGTATGGTTCTGACGCGATAGGTGGGGTAATAAATTTTTTAAGGGAGAAGCCCGCACCTGTGGGAGAGATAACAGGAGACTATCACCTGAAATTTTTCACCAATACAATGGGCATATCTAATAATATCGGCATAAATGGTTCTTCGAAAAGTTTTTTCGGTGGAGTGCGTGCCGGAAATAACAGTCATGCAGATTTTTTACAGGGTGGTGGCAGTTTTGCACCCAACACGCGGTTCAACGAAACATCTGTCAAGGCATATACTGGTTTTACCAGCGAAAGAGGGATTTTTAGGCTAAACTACGATTATATGCTTCAAAACCTGGGGCTCGCAGAAGAACATGCGGCTGAAAATATTGACACAAGAGGCCGAAAAAATGAAATCTGGTACCAGCAGTTCAACAACCACCTTATTGCCTCTCAAAACAAAATCTTCCTGAACCGTTACAAAATTGAGCTAAATGCCTCATATCAATCTGTTCAGCTAATCCATTATGCAGAAGTAAATGAGACCGAAGTTGCCATGAGACTCCAGACCCTTACCGGGGAAACAAAGCTTTATCTGCCATCTGGCAAAAATTCGGATTATATCATTGGCCTGCAGGGTTTATACCAGGAAAACCTGAATGTTTTAAATGCCGAAGAGATAGTATTGCCCGATGCGACAACCGGAAACATAGGTTTTTTCGGTTTGTTCCAGCAATTGTTTTTTAACAGGTTAAGGTTGCAGGCCGGTATGAGGTACGACCTTAAGAATATTAAGTCACAAGCAGTGGGCGAACCGGCAACCGATACATTCAGAGATGCTGTGAACAAAAATTACAAAAATCTCAGTGGTTCGGCAGGTTTGGTTTTTAATTTCACCGGACAGTTGCTTGTGAGGGGTAATTTTGCGCTTGCCTACCGTACACCCAACCTGGCTGAACTTACATCGGGAGGCGTGCATGAATTAAGGTTTGAAGCCGGTGATGATGCATTGGTACCCCAGCTCGCCCGCGAAGCAGACCTCAGCCTGCATTATCATATTAACAATTTTACTTTTGATATCGCGGGATTTTACAATAGAATCAATCATTACATATATATCGCCCCCACTGGTGACACCATTGAATCCGGATATCCAGTGTATCAATACAGGCAAGCCGGTGCATCATTGTTTGGAGGTGAAGCGGGTATCCATTTTCACCCTCAAAATTGCAGATGGCTACATTTTGAGTCCACGTACTCACAGGTGACAGGAAAGCAGGAAAATGGTCAATACCTTCCTTTTATACCTTCCGGCTGGTTATCATTTGGAATTCAGTTGCAAAAAGAAAAGATAGCTTTCCTGAAAAAAACCTATATTGGTATCAAAACTGTTACCACTGGTGCACAAAACAATCCGGCACCGGAAGAAGAAAAAACCAGCGGCTATACCCTGGTTAACCTTACCACAGGGGGAGAATTCGACGCAGGTAGCAGTAAGGTATACTGGCAAATATCGGTCAGCAACCTTTTTGATACAAAATATATCAGCCATCTTTCGACTTTAAAAGAAACAGGTTTTCTTAATGCAGGAAGGGACATAATTTTTAGCATCAGGTTACCTTTTCATATTAAAAAATAGATTGACTTTTTGTATAAATATGAAATAACGGGCAATTCAGGATCTATCGGGGCATTTATGTACTACAACCGGGCGATGGATATATAGTGTCTGTCTTTAAAGTCATCATACTTCGTTGCGCTCGTCCTCAAAAAGGTCATTTACGTATGGTAAACTCCCTTTTTTCGGACT
>JAFGPL010000083.1 GCA_016936215.1 Bacteroidales bacterium | reverse complement strand
CTACGATTATTGTGATGATTTTGAGTGTGGCAGAACGACTTATGTTCGGAAAACGCATAGTTTACCTCCTGGATTAATGAATTGATGTTCAGTCTTACCGGCGCAGGGAATTAAGCGCACTAAACTTCAAAATTTACTGCTGACTTTCAAGAAAGCCCGGGACGTTCTTTTTTCGCCAGAGCCACTGCGTCAGGTTGAAGCATTGCTAGCTGCTTCCTCTAAGTCATTTTCAACCTTCCCTCGAGCTGGGAATGCAGCTTACTCTAATACATAATCACAAGAAACGAATGACTATGGGTACTATGACAGATGTTACTGCAACGAAAATTATGTTGGTTCGAAAGCTTGGTTGCAACTCATTCACAATGTGTTGATGAACTTTTTCAATCATAACATCCTTCTATTCTCAAATAATGTAATGTAGATTTTTATTGAACCATCACACTGCCGGAAGATTCTTTTTCTTCATGTAATGACTAATAATAAAAAGAATACCCACCACAACGAATGGGAAGGTAATCATCAAGATGATCCCAAGGCTCATCCCAACAGAATGGTTCATCTTATAATTGTGCATAAAAATAAATGGGCTCAGACCAAGACCTATTACTATAAAGATGATACCACCAATATATTCCCATTTCCATGCGACAATAAGTAAGGCTAATAGAATAAAAGATGGAATAAGTTGCATCAAAAAACCGCTAAGTTGTTGCCAGATGGTGAGCCCGGGTTTAAACGCATCAGCGGCAAATAAACTGATAAAAAGAATAGCCAGGATACACAAAATCCGTGGTAACCAATGAAGTATTCTGATAAATGTTTTCATTTTGTTTCCTCCTTAAATTTATATCAACGCTCACGATTTAAAATTTATTTTGGATTTATATTGCATCCGAAATCCCCATATTTATACTGATTTACTAATTTAATCAAGATCGATTCCAAAATTGTGTGCTGTATTTTTCCCTGTTGTCTTCATCTTTCTGTGTTTGTTTCATTAGCTTTATAATCTGTATTTTCCAGCTATTGTAGCCTCAGAAACTCTTCCTGCTCATAATACTGCAAAAGCTGTCGCCATTTTTCCTGAGTCAATCCTTGTGAGTACCTACAATAAAGCTGCAATTTATCAAAATCCTTGTTCTTGAGTGGAGGGGAGAAGCTCACTTTTGGATCTCCGATGAACCAACTAAGAATTATTAGTCCTTCTAACGAACCCGCAGCTAACCACGCATCTTTGATTCCGTTGAAAAAGGGTATAGCACAGAAAAGCATAGGTGCTATCGAACCTAACATTTTATCCTTCCTGAGACTATATCCATGGACGTATACATTTTCAACATTCGAGAGTGGTACTTCGTACAATTTCGCCTGCGAGCCAAAAAACAGGGCAGTATCATTTACCGCAAACAATTCTCCATCATATTTAATATTGTTTTTAAGCTTTAGTCTGACCGTTTCCCCCTCTGGTTTCAGTATATTAACTTTGCTGCTGGCACAGGATAAAAATAAAATAGTGCTGAAAATTAAAATATATTTAACTCGCATCATTATTCACCTCCTAATTTTGAATGAAAATTTTGTCTATAATACATTTTTTCAAATCAGTGCTTTTTAACAAGCAAAAATTTTGTTTCGTAATCAATCTCTTGAGAACGTTTATCAAGTCGATACTGCATAAGCTAATCACGCTCTTCTTCTTCGCGGTAAGTCAATTGCCCCACTAAATTAAATATTGAAACAAATTGTACGAAAGGATTGAGCATCACGGAAGACAAAAACTGCATCTCCTTTTCGTAATATTTTAAGCAGACAACGCTATCCATCGTTACTCTATAAAATGGATATTGATTTTCACGCGACAGGTCATATCGAATACCCTGACCTTTTAATGCATTGTTGCTTATCTGTAAACCTTTCTCAAAAACAATTAAAGAACCATCGGTGAGATGGACTTTTGTTGGCGAGTTAATAAAGAATGATTTTGGTTGTTTTATGTTTTCTGTATCAATAGAACGAACTTTTGTATGGATATAACAAGATGTAATGGTTGTGCATAAAAGAACTATACAGCCGAAGTAAAAGATAAGAACCAGTTTCTTTTTAATTTTATCTCCTCAAGTTACTAATTAATTATACATGATTGCCTTGATAGGTTATTAATCTATTATTTTAAAAGATGTTAGTTCGAATTAGTACATCTGGCCTTATTTAATCAGTATCATTTTCCTAGTTTCTATAAATTTACCGCCAATTTGTAATCTATAAAAATAGATACCACCTGTAAGTTCATTGGCATTAAAATCTATAGCATAAGTGCCCGCAGCCTGAACTTCGCTGACTAAAGTCTGAATTTCCCTGCCAATTAAATCATAAACTTTCAGACTAACAAATCCTGAACTCGGCAGCACATACAAAATTCTGGTTGTCGGGTTGAATGGATTGGGATAGTTTTGAGCTAAAGCAAAAGATGTTAAAATTTTTCCACTGTTGAAATCTTCGATACCAGTCCCCCCTTCTGAAGTAGCATAGCACATTCCTCCGACGCCTAAATACCACATACGATAAGTATCTCCAATCTTTATAACAGAAGAGGCCATCGAAATTTCATCAAAACATGCACCATTGGTACCATTCCCATCTACCTTTGTCCAGTTAATTGCGTCGCTGGAAGTTGCATATCCAATTCGGATTGAGCCTGAAGTATCCCTTCCGGTATACCACATTTTAAACTCATTATCTTCTTTAATTACTGAGGGGTAAAGAATCCATAACTCATCAAATTTCCCTGGTTCGCCTAAATCTAAAACCGCACCATTTGTTCCTGGTCCGGGTACATTTGTCCAATCCAAACCATTTGTGGAAGTCGCGTAGCCAAGAGTGAAAATAAAATTTGGGGGTTCATAGCCACCTCTTGTATACCACATATGGTAAGTTCCACCGTCCTTAACTGCGCAAGGACTTAACAGCGCCACTACATTTGAACCGTCCATCGTTCGATTATACACGCTACCACCCAGCCCAGAGCCATCCACTTTTGTCCAGTTATG
>JAFGPL010000082.1 GCA_016936215.1 Bacteroidales bacterium | reverse complement strand
CTCCTCCTATTTTTGATAGATGGTGCTGGGACATCCGTATCAATTGCGGCATTACAACTCTTGGAGTAGCTGATGCTGATCCAAAAAACCTGTCCTTTATTGTTGCATTTGCACCGGGTATTGCTTCCTCCTGTGCTTTTTCCAGTACCGCAAACAGTCTTCCAAGCCTGTATGCAATGTTGTTGTTTTCCTCATCCAATGCCATACTTACCTCCATATTATGATTTTTTATTAAAACTGCCTTGAGCATCCCCATTCTGTAGTAACTTATATCGCCGTCGGCTCTTAAGCGTGAAATAATGATACAAAGCAACGATTCGGGATAATGCCCTCCGTTTAAAACTGAACGTGTCAATGCTCCTGCCAGAACTGGATTGATATTTTCCGTTTTTCTCAATTCTTTTTTCTTTGGCAGTGTCTCAATAAGAATACGCCATATACCGGGGAAATCTTTATCTGAATCAAATTGAGTTTGTATTTGTATATTTTTAAGATGCTCACCGAGATGTTTATTAAATGATTCTATGGTGTTTACAATCCAAAAACGTAATGCAATTCTGGCGGCATTAGGGCTTAAGCCAAGAATGTACATCTTCACTCCTGTATCGATGCCTGGAGGATTTTTACCTGCTCTAATAGCCGAAAGATAATTATATACTTCTTTATTGTCTGATATCGCAGTTGATGGAGGACTAAACACTTCTCCCCATAAATTCTCCACTGGTGATTTCCTTTCCGTCCAGAAAACTGTCGTTGCGTCCCCTATTTGCATCTTTTGACGTGAATCAAAACGGAGAAGATAATTTAATGCTGTCGTATAGGCAAACATAGCATTTGAACTAATTGGTGCATTCAAACTCTGCTCTTTTTGATATGAACAAAAAGAAGCTTTATTAAATGATATTATTGCTTTTTCTGCTTGTCCACCCGGGTCATAAATACCTTTTAAAGGGAAATGTACTTCTTCAATATTTGAGTATTTTCCAGTAATTAAGCAAAAACCTTTCTTTTTATTTTCGAATGAATCAAGATAAGTATCCCATAAGACTTTAAAATCATCAATTTCATGGAAAAACTTTCTTTTACCTACAAGTAAGAATACTATATTTTTTCCATTAATTTCCTGCCAATTACTTATTGTCTTGAAATCTGAAGGATTCCACAAGCTTAAGAAACCAATAAAGGCTTTTACTTCCGCTACTTTACTCTTTGCACACAAATTTTTATTAAATACTTTAAATAGTTCGAATAAGTCTTTTTTCGCTCTATTCCCATTATCATCAACTCCAAAAACATATTTTGTATTATCCCATAGAAAATTTGGTAAAGGTTTTGAAGTTCTTTTTCCAATATAAGGTACAATCAATTCAACAGGTTGTGGTTTTTTACTTTCAACATTACGAATATCTTTTATCTGGATCAATTTGCCATTTTTATCGATTTCAACCGCAAATGATATTTTCTGAGGTGCATATCCCGGTGTGGCGATTTCAGTTGAAGTATCATCTTTAAGCCTGTTATAGTATTGATGTAATGAATACAGTATCATCTGTGCACCTCCTTACTTTTAAAAGCCGGTACATCAATGATGCCGTCTTTAATAACAGCCCGGAAAAACATCGGCTCCATGTTATTCTGAAAATCTATATCATGCAGCATGAAACCAAGCTGTTGTTCACCTGTTAGTTCCGATATGGGTATTTTATCTTTATCAATCCATTCAAAAAATGCAGGGAATTCTCTGGTCCCCAAATATGGCTGATTGAAGCATTGCCCGATTTTTGTTCTCCGCTTGAAAATATCATAGTGTTTTTCAGGTTTTACATCTTCTGCTTCTTTACTTCCCGCTTTCTCGGTCAGTTCAAAATGTGCTTCGATAACATAAGCAACATCTTCGAGTATTAATGCTGCACGCTGCTGGCGATCATCTTCTATAAATAAAGCTAAGGTTGATGATTGATCATTCATTGCCTGTGTGACATTTCTATATGGTATTTTACTTGCCACTTCATTTCTCCTGATGTTAGTGAATCGAACAGGCTTTAAAACATGTATTTTATCAATTATCCAACATATCGAAGGTTTCCAGTAAATTGCTTCAAGAATTCCGCGCGCAGCAGATGGCGTCATCACATCATAACTAACACGTTCAACCTTCATTTCCGGCCTTGTAAAGCATGCATATTTTCCCCAAACGTTAAGTGCTATACCGAATGCCATTTAAACCTCCAGTTATCAAACAATAATTTCTTCGGGATTTATAAATTCATTAAATTCCGGGTTAAGTCCAAAATCAGGACTATAAGCTTTCTTATATCTTATTTCTGCCAAAATAAAGTAAGCTTCATCAATGGTTTCTATAAAGCCTTCATTTTTAAGTTTGGCAAATTGTTCAGGATATACCTGTACTACATATCTTTGTAGTGCACGTAAAATCTCACCTTTTTTTTGTATGTTTCTTAGTTTGATAATAAGTCCTTTCGCTTTTTCATCATAGGGGATGATGATCGATTCCATCACATTTTTAATAAGATTATATTTGTGAGCTACAGTTTTGAAAGGAAAATCAAGTTTTACTTCGCCTTCTCGGCATATAGTAAGTATGGATTCTTCATCAAGCCCGCTATGTTGATTGTTGCCAAGACTTTTTCGCCAATATAGTTCATTAAAATATTCTCTGACCGCTTCACTCGATAATAAATTTTCCCCATATTTATTAAGTAAATTTTGAGTAATTTCTGCATTCTGTCTGAATACACCATGGGGAAGTCCTGTTTCAGGCATGAAGATATTAATTATACCACCGGTCTTAATTTTTCCTTCCCGGTTGCACCTACCCGCGGACTGCACTATTGAATCAACCCCTGCAATCGCACGATACACAACCGGAAAATCAATATCTACCCCTGCCTCTACAAGTTGTGTGCTTATCACTCTGCACGTTTGTCGTTTTATTAGTCTTTCTCGAATTCTTTTAAGTAAGATGAATCGATGCTCTGGGCACATAAGGGCACTTAAATGGAAATTCCCATCATTTTCATCAAGAATAATAAAAAGTCTTCTCGCATGGGACCTGGTATTCACGATACATAATACCTTGTCATGGGATTTTATTCTTTCAATAAGTTCAGAGTCAGTGTTTATACCTGCATAATGAGTTTTTACCCTTCTGAACACCTTTTCAAGCGATTTCGGATCATTCATTATCTCTTTTACATTTGCAAGACCGCCTTTAAGTTCATTATCATTAAGTGCAGGTTGTGTCGCTGTGCATAGAATTATACTTGTTTTGTATTTTGTCGATAATTCCCTTATTATTTCAATAGTCGGCAAAAGAAAGGGAACTGGAAGCATTTGTGCTTCATCAAGAATGACTACACTATTAGTTATGTTATGGATTTTCCGCACCCTCGATGTTTTGTTATGAAGCAGTGATTCGAAAAACTGGATATTTGTTGTTACAATAACAGGAGCATCCCAATTTTCTGTGGCAAGAATACGCCGTAATTCTTTTTCGTTTTTTAAAGAATCTTCAGAATTAGTTGCTGCTGCTATATTACTATGGTGTTCAATAACATTTTCATCACCAAATATTTTTTTAAATTCCCCGGCAGTCTGTTCTATGATACTGATAAAGGGAATAACATAGATAATTCGCTCAAGCTTATTTTCCAGAGCATGATGTAATGCAAACGCCATAGAAGATAGGGTTTTCCCGCCCCCTGTGGGTACTGTCAAAGAAAAAAGCCCTTGTTTGTCTATTGCCGCCTGAAAACATTCATCAAGAATTTTGTTTCGAGATTGGTTAATTACGGAAGTAACAGCCAAAGCTTTTTTTTGTTTCATATATATATCAAATTTTTTCTTTAATTCAATAAGTGATGGGTAATTACTTCTTTTATTTGTTTTTTCCGGATCCATAAAACTTTCAGTATCGAGGCAATCCGCATCTTTCAGACACGAAAAAAGCATTCTTGTAAAAAACATTGTACTGAACCCGGAAGGTGATCGGGATGTATCATTCTTATTTATTAAAACGTCCGGCATAGCGAGTGGAGTAAACTCAGGTTTTGGAAAATAATCAGGTAAATTACCGTTAGCGAGTTTATTGTTAAGGCATGTATCATCAGTTCCTGACGATCCATCTGGAAGACCGGTATGATGTCCTGCTATGCAATAAGCGATAATTTTAGCAAATGCTTTATTAGGTATTCCTCCATTTATTGCCCAAATAGCGCCACTTGTCGCATGATCTATACGAATTTTTTTTCCTCGTATTCTCTCTTGAAATTCATTTTGATATTTCCCTAAATCATGTAACAGGCCAACAACTATTCCCCAGTTCTTTGCATCGAATTTATTTGCAAAGTAACCTGCCAATGTTGCTACTTCATTTATATGTTTCTCTAATAGCTGCCATTCACTTTCAGGGCAGTTTTCTCTTGTATGCGCATAATACACTTCCCTCATCCTCCCCCCCTCACTCATACATCTTCCCCATCTTCCTCACCTCTTCCTTCATCTTACTCCTCAGCGTATCGGGTTTTACTATTTCCACGTCGCTTCCCCAGCCGCGAATCCAGGGGAACAGTTCGAGCGGTTCCGCTATCTCGGCCCTCCAGACGAGGCTGCCGTCCGGACGCTGCTCCGTTTTCTGGCTTTTATGCCAGACAGTTTCGGCGACACGGTGAGAGACGTCCGGAGAGAACTCGAGGACTACTTCGACGGGTTCGCCGTTAGAATACCAGATACCCCAGGCGTCCTTGAGCAATTTTTCTGGCCGGAAAGATTCGGGGATGGTAAAATGGACATCGGTAACGGCGATATGTTTTATACGTTCCACTTTAAGGGTGATTACCTGCTCCTTTTGAATGCAGTAGCCGATCGTGTACAGGGTAAATCCCGCGGCGTACGGCTGGATGAAATAGGGCTCGAAATCGTATTCGTGAATTTCCCGCTCTCTTGCGGAATAGTACCTGGCCCGTATGCGACGGCCGCAGCACATTGCCCCGGTAAGCTCTTCGAGAATCGTGACAAATGATTTGTCGTATTTCCCCGGTTGTTTTTCTATATGTTCGGCTGTGGCCAATATATAGTCGCTCATCACCTCCGAATAATGGTCGATCGCGTTGCCTATTTTTCGTATGGCGGAACAGGCATGCGGATTATGTTTGTCCGTGCGGCAGGCGAAAAGCCGTACGGCGATATGAAGCGCCATAATCTCGTGGATCGTCAGCTTTACATTGTTCAAGTATTTATCGCGGTTTATATATATCCTCGTTCCTTCTTCCCAGATGGGAAGAATGTGCGCGGTATCCGTAAGATAACGCGATACGGTGGATCGGTGGACGCCGAGTCGGCGGGCTGTTTCCGCACGCGTGAGTCCTTCCGGGTGCGAAAGCAGCAACTGTTCGAATTGAGATATTTTCTCCAGTTTGCTTTCTATTTTTTTCATCTTGAAACTTGTTTACAACACTTTCATTTAAAATCAGTCCCTATCCCGCGGAAATAAACGGTCAAAATCATTTTTTGGATTTCCCCCGCATACATGAAGTATAATGACATTTGTTGCAGGATAGGCAACAAAACATAAAAAAATAAAAAAATATTTCATTCAATACAGAACCTGTCTTTTGTTTCAAAGTCACAATCTTACTTACTTTAATAATCATCGATAAATCACCATACCTTTATAAGTGAAAAAATTTTTTGCTTACTAAAATAGTTTATCCTAACTTG
>JAFGPL010000081.1 GCA_016936215.1 Bacteroidales bacterium | reverse complement strand
TTTTAACCATTTGATAATAAATTGTTTAAAAATTTGAGAACGGATGTAACCGCTCCGCTCTCACATGAACTTTTTTAATCATGCTTGCTTTTCATAAGAATCAATAATTAGGTTTTCATTGAAAAAATTTTAGTATTTGAGTAATATTAGGTAAGAAAAATTTTATCAATCATCCTTTAGGCAACGAACGCTTCTCCCAGAATTTATATCTTCACTTTCAACTCCGAAGTTATTATGGATAGCTGATAACCTTCGGCACCAAGCTAAATCAGTTCCTGAACTAGGAGATGAAGACCAATAGCCAGTATATCTACCAATTTCATAAAATTCTCCATCTGCTGTACGATATCCGGCAGGAAGAGCAGAAAATCCACTTTCATTTGTATTTATAATCCCTTGGGAAAAATACCAATAAATTGCATTTTCAATTTTTAGGTTAATACCTGCAAATGATTGACCTCCATTATAGTCACTCAATATAGTCCACTCTTTTTCTGTTGGTAAATGCCATCCTTCGGGGCAAACTTTGCATGCAGTTTCCCAATTATACAAACGGCCGTAGATATCAGAATAATGATTACTATCATTGTAAGCCCAACTTCCGGAGTCACTATAATAATTTAAATTTTCTGCCATCCATATCTGCTCATCAATTTTAATTGTTTTATAGCGCTTATTATCCCTGGTATCAACAAGAATTCCCTTTTTTAACTCATTATCGGACACTTTTTCACAAGAAACATAACATGTAAATAAAATAATGACCTCTACAAATAATACTTTAAACTTTAACATAGTTTTCAATATAAGCAAATTAATCTTAAATTTTTAAATTATGTAATTCACATATTTATATCTCAAACTCATCTCCCCGGGCAGGTATTTCAACGTTTGTAAAACCTGCGTGCTCAAGCTTTGACTTATAGTTTACCTGTGTGTCTTTTTCACCATGCACAATAAATGTTTGCGCTACCTGTGGTTTATCCTGGCAATTAAGGAATTCTATCATCTCTTTGTAATCGCCATGACCGCTGTAAGAGTCAATACGCCTGATGTCGGCATTCACCTCATACAAATTGCCATGTATTGATACGCGTTTTTCACCGCGCAATATTCTCGCGCCAAGCGTTGAAGGAGCACAGTAACCTACTGCGAGCACAGTATTCCTCGGATTTGAAATACTGTTGGCCAGGTGATGTTTTACCCGTCCTGCTTCCATCATGCCCGAAGCCGATATGATGATACAAGGTTTGGTAATGCTGTTAAGCTTTTTCGAATCATCGGCGCTTTTAATATAAAAGAGCGTGTTGAAACCAAAAGGGTCGGGGTCTGTCTCCATTACTTCCAGTATCTCCTTGTTAAAGCATTCCGGGTGCATCCTGAAAACATTGGTAGCGTTGATGGCCAGCGGACTGTCAACATAAATGTCCACCTTGGGCAGCATACGGTCGTTATAAAAATTGTTTAATGAATAGACGATCTCCTGTGTTCTTCCCACGCTGAAAGAGGGGATAATCAGTTTTCCGTTTTTCTCTACACAGGTGTGATTAACCACATCGAGCAGTTGCTTTTCAGAAATGTTTTTGTCTTCGTGAAGCCTGTCTCCGTATGTTGATTCGGTGATTAGGATATCTGCCTGCGGGAAAGCCACAGGTGGTTTAAGGATGCGGTTAACAGGCCGGCCGATATCCCCGGTGTAGGCTATCCTGGTTATCTTTCCCTTTTCTTTGATTTCTATATTTGCTACCCCGCTGCCCAGCATGTGACCGGTGTTTGTAAACTTTACCTTTATATTATCGTCTACCTGAAGTTTCCTGTCGTAAGGGATACCGATAAAAAGCTTCATGGCATCGGTGGCGTCCTCTTTGGTATAAAGCGGTTCAACGGGCGGCAATCCCTGCCTTGCCCTTTTCTTATTAAAAGTATATGTATCATGTTCCTGTATATGACCGGCATCGGCAAGCATAATGGTACAAAGGTCGCGTGTGGCAAAGGTGCAGATCACCGAGCCGTTAAAGCCAAGTTTATACACGTAAGGTATCAGTCCCGAGTGGTCAATGTGGGCATGTGTTAAAACGATATGGTCAATTTCTGCAGGATCGAAGCCTAAATCCCTGTTCATGGCATCGGTCTCAAGACCTTTTCCCTGGTACATCCCGCAATCGAGCAATATTTTCTTTCCCGCTTCTGTAATAATAAGATGTTTGCTGCCTGTGACTTCCTGTGCAGCGCCTAAGAATTTTATAATCATTTAAATAGTAATATATGAATAAATAAATTGCAGCTTATGTGGCTACTTCAAAGCTTTAAAATTAATCATTTCAAAACATTTTCAAAACTAAAAGGAAGGATTCGCAGGAGGGATAGCCTTATTTCATCATGGCCTGCAGAACAATATATATCATGTAAGCAATATATCCGGCGAGAAGGATTCCGGCCTCCCAGCGGTCGAGTTTGCCTCTTTTACCGGTAAACATAGCAACGAACAAGAGCAGGGTCCCTGCCAAAAAAATTATAAGGTCGAAGTTGAATGAAATATCATAACGCACCGGTCTTATCGTTGCAGTAATGCCAAGAATAAACAGTATATTGAAAATGTTGGAACCTATCACATTCCCTATCGCCAGGTCGCTTCTTTTTTTGAATGCCGCCACGGCTGAAGTTGCCAGTTCTGGTAATGATGTTCCGGCAGCGACAATGGTAAGTCCTATTATTTTTTCGTTAATATGAAGTGCATGTGCCAGTTTCACCGCGTTGTTTACAACCATTCTGCCACCAAAAATCAGGAAAGCAAATCCGGCAGCAATAAATACCAGGGTTTTGGCAACACCGAAAACTTTTATCGAATCGTGGGTTGTCTCCTGGTTTTCCTTCAGGTTCCTGAAAGCGTATAAAATAAAAAGTGCAAATACAATCAGTAAAATGAGAGCATCAAAAAGGCGTATATAATTTTCAGATGACTTGAACAGCAGGTTATCATTGGCAAGAAGCAACAGCAATAACCCTGAGAACAGGGACAGCGGTATCTCTTTCCACACTGTTTTGGATTGTACCACAATCGGATAGATCAATCCTGAGATGCCAAGGATTAAAAACAGGTTGAAAAGGTTGCTCCCGATGATATTTCCGAGGGACACGTCATCATAATCTTTAATGGCCGCGATAACATTAACCACGAGTTCGGGTGCAGAAGTGCCGAAGGCAACGATGGTCAAACCGATGGTGAGTTCAGAAACTTTGTATTGTTTGGCAAGCGAAGAAGCGCCGTCAACAAGAAAGTCGGCACCCTTTATCACGAGAAAGAAACCTGCTGCAAGTAACAGAATTTGATAGAGCATTTTTCCTGTATTAAAACTTTTGCAAAAATATATTTTTTACGGTCAAAACACTATTAACCGCTATTAAAAAGAAATATTTACAGGGATATATAAAGTTAAACACAATAGAAAAACCTGCAAGGTTAAATTCTTAAATGTTAAAACAAAAACAATGTAAAATAGTTTGTTAAACGGTATTAATAAGTATTCAGCCACTTATACCTTCGGGCGGTATCGCCAAACCTTACGGCGGCCATTATTTCATGCGATCCGTAGGTGAACCGCATCAATTTGTTGAAATTATAATCGAAAGCATAACCAAAGAAATAGCGGTCAACTTTTGCACCTCCGAATATGGTCATTGCACTGCCGGTTCGAAATCCCAATCCTGCCCAGTATTCGCGCCTGATATTGAGTTTTACCTGCAGGTCGAGTTGTGCGCGAAGGTTTTCCGGTATTTTTAACAAAAAGGTAGGTTCAAGCATCATGTAATCGGTGAGTTTGTACCTGTATCCACCCATAAGGTTGTATTGCCGGTTCAGGTGATAATCGCCAACCGAATTTTTGCCGAACTGAACTGATGATTTCAATACATTAACAGCCGAAATACCGGCATAATAATCCTGGCCAAGTGCATATACCCCAATGCTTGCATCGGGTATGTACAGGGTCTGCTTTCCTCCAGTAATAAGGTCATCTGGCACCATGTCAGAGAGGGTCAGTTTATCAGTGTTCAGCCTCATCTGGAAAAAATTTACCGACAGGCCGAAAGATAAAAGCGTTTTATCTATTTCGAGATGATA
>JAFGPL010000080.1 GCA_016936215.1 Bacteroidales bacterium | reverse complement strand
CTGGTTGTTAAGATAATTCCCTTGTAACCCGCACCGCCAGTGACTAAAATTTTCATTTTCTATATTCTTTTGGAATTAATGTTTTTAAATAGTTTTGAATTAAAGCTTCAATTAATTCGCAATATTAATAATTACCTGCTTATTCCAAGATTTTTTTCAGAAAAAGATATAATAAAGTGTTTTTTGGGTTGAAAATTATTTTTAATTTGAGAAATTAGCGAAATAAAAATTTTATTAATTATGAAGATATTTTTTCTGTCTGCACTTTCATTAAAGCAGATTGAAAAAGAAATTAATTAATTCATTTATTTTGATGGGAAGTAAAATAAAGCAGATTGAATACTATTTACCGGAAAAGACAATAACCAATTCAGATCTTGAGGAAGAATTCCATCGTTGGGATTCTGCAAAAATAGAAAAGAAACTTGGCGTTGCAAAAAGACATATTGCTGATGACAACGAAACTGCTCTTGACCTGGCATTTAAAGTTTCAAAACAAGTATTAAATAACTATGATAAAGACAATATTGATTTTCTAATTCTTTGTACCCAAAGCCCAGATTATTATCTGCCTACCTCTGCCTGCATTCTTCAGAAAAAACTTGAATTAAGCACAAGTGTCGGAGCTTTTGATTTTAACTTAGGATGCTCGGGATTTGTTTATGGTTTGGCTATAGCAAAGGGTTTAATCAATTCAGGAACTGCCAAAAATATACTGCTTGTTATGAGCGAAACCTATTCAAAACACATTCATCCAAAGGACCTTGGCAATCGGACAGTATTTGGGGATGCTGCCGCAGCAATCTTAATTGAATATAATGAAAAGGAACATATCTTTAATTTCGAGCTTGGAACAGATGGAAACGGAATGAATAACCTTATTGTGCCAAATGGAGCATTAAGAAATCCAAAAAATCCTGACATTCAAAATGTTACCAATGAAAGTGGAGATATCTCGAATGCCAATTGCCTATATATGAATGGCCCGGAGATATTTAATTTTACAATAGAAGCAGTTCCCCGGGCTGTTAACAATGCTTTACTTAAGAATAATACTGTTCTCGACGATATTAATTATTTTATCTTCCACCAGGCAAATAAATATATTATTGACTTTTTAAGAAAAAAAATAAATATACCGGAAGAAAAATTCTTCTCGGATATGCTCGAAACAGGAAATACTGTCTCTGCCACAATCCCCATTGGAATTAAAAAAGCACTTGATTCTAAAAAAATTAAACCCGGTGACAAAGTGCTATTATGTGGTTTTGGGGTAGGTTATTCCTGGGGAGCCACCATTATTGAAATATAACTTTTTATACTGCTTAAAATGAAGAAGAAAGATTTTTATAAAGATTTATTGGAGTATCTTGAACTTGATGAGACAAATTTAGATGAGACTACAAATCTTAAGGCGCTTGAAGGTTTCGATTCGATGTCTATCCTATCTGTAATTGCATTTTGTGATGAAAAATTCGGTAAAAAATTCACTGCTCAGCAATTAAATGCTATCATTACTGTAAAAAATTTAATGGAATTGATCGGCATGGAAGAATTTGAAGATTGAAAACACTTTCAAATAAAAATATTGTTATAACCGGGGCATCTTCAGGAATTGGCCGTGAAATTGCTATCGAGGCGAGTCATCTTGGCGCAAGTGTTATTTTAATTGCCAGAAAAAAAGAAGGATTACAGGCAACATATGAAAGGTTAAAGGCAGGAGACCATATAGTTTTTTCTTCAGATATTACCAATTATATGGAATTAGAGCCTTTAATAACAAAGGCTGTTCAAAAAACCGGCAAAATATCTGGTTTTGTTCATGCCGCCGGAATTGAAATGACCATGCCTTTCAGAAATATGAAACCTGACTATTATGAAAAAATATTTGGAATTAATGTTATAGCCGGTTTAGAACTTGCCCGCATAATTTCGAAAAAGAATTATTTGGATGAATCAGGTGGAAGTTTTGTTTTCATAAGTTCTGTTATGGGTAAGTTTGGCAAAGAAGGTAAAGTTGCCTATTGTGCAAGCAAAGCTGCGCTTACAAGTAGCATAAAGGCCATGGCGTTGGAGCTGAGCCAGAAAAAAATAAGGTGCAATGCAATACTGCCCGGAGTTGTCAAAACCAGCATGGTTGAAAATATGTTTGCTTCATTGCCAGATTCATCTGTGGAGGAAATTATAAAACAGCACCCTTTGGGTTTAGGCCTTCCGGAGGATATTGCCCATATCGCGGTTTTTCTCCTTTCTGATAAGGCAAAGTGGATTACGGGAAGTGAGATAGTTATTGATGGGGGCTATAGTGCAGGGTAAAACCATATCTCCATAATTTACAAATGAGCTGGTATGGTCAAATGCAAAGCGCTTAATCGTAACGTGGTTCGCTAAACTTTATCTTTTCCCTGTCCACATAATCTTTTCTGATATCAATTAGCCTGATTTTCCAATCCTTAACATTTTTACTAATCACTGAGTTAGGAGGCACTATGGCACCTTCACCAACGATAGTGTTGGGCAGGAGCACAACATTTGAGGTAACCCAGGAATCTTTCTTGAGTAAAATTTTACCCCTGGTAACATTTCGCTGAACATTTGGTATCATTGGGCCACTTGTTCTATAACCACCAGCGGGACTGTCAGAAGCGGCAATGAGTATGCATCCATAACTTATGGCAGCAAAATCTTCCATTAAAAATTCGCCTCCTTTTGAAATAATGGTTCCCATAGCGATATGACAACCTCTGCCAATTTTCATCCTATCAGCTCCAATGATCACTTTTTTGTCAATCATTACAAATTCATCAAACTCATATTTATCAATATTTTCAAAAACCACATCTTCATCAATTATAATATTTCCCTTCCATCTCCTGGCTTTTATGCTATAATAGAGCGCTCTTATGTAATAACCTAAAAATCCATTGAAAGATTTAATAAAAACATAAATAAGATTGGAATAAATAGGAACAGGCAATGTTAGAAAAACCGCAAGCAGTCTTTCAATTATTATCAATGGAAATACAAAAATTTTTAATTTTAAAAACCCTGAAATAAAACCGAATAATCTTCTCTGAGAATTGGTAATCCCTTCTATTTGTGTTAAAAAAGAAAAAAATCTATGATCATAAACCAATTTTAAAAACATTGACATCAATTATTATAAAATTCTTTTATCTTTTCACAAATATACCTAATCTCTTTCTCTTTCAGCCCGCAATGTATTGCCAGGGACATTCCTTTTGCATAGGCTTCGTCGGCGCCGGGGAATTCATCTTCTTTGTATTTCAGATAGCTGAAACAGGGTTGCCGGTGAAGCGGATAAAACATCCGGCGGGTTTGTATACCGTTGTTTTCAAGATGATTTATCAGCTCTTCAAGTTTTGGTACTTTAACATTTACCCTGAATGGTACAAAAGTAGTAAAATCATTTACCTTCATGTATTCAATTTCACCCACATTTTTCAGATATTCTTCATAAAGCCGATGGTTTCTTAGCTTAATCGCTTTAATCTTCTCAAATTTTTTAAACTGGGCTACACCCAAAGCGCATTGCAGGTCGGTCATGCGAAAATTCATGCCCAACTCGGGATGTATGAAGGTCCCGCTGTTTGGCCGTCCCTGGTTTCTCAGCATTTTCAGTTTGTTGAAAATTTCTTCGTTGCTGGTGAGTACCACTGCCCCTTCGCCGGTGGTGATGGTTTTATCTGCAAAAAAGGAGATCATCCCAACATCTCCGATGGTCCCTGTATGCCTGCCTTTGTAAAACACGCCAAAACCCTGCGCGGCATCTTCCACCACCAACAGGTTATGCTTTTTGGCAATCTCTATTATTGGGTCCATATCGCACGAATGCCCGTAAATATGCACCGGCATTATTGCTTTGGTCTTTTTTGTAATGGCTTTTTCAATCTGCGATACATTTATCTGCAGGTCGTCTGTGCGAATATCAACAAACACCGGGATAGCGCCTGTAAAGGCTATTGAAGATGCTGAAGCATTAAAAGTAAAGTCGGGTACAATTACTTCATCACCTTCTTTAATACCTACGGCAAGAAGTGAAAGAAATAACCCCAGGGTGCCATTGTTGGCAAGTACGGCGTATTTAGCGCCGGTAAATTCCTTTATTGAACTTAAGAATTCCTGTGAAAAAGGACCTTCTGTTACCCAACCCGTTTTAATTGCTTTTTTCAGGTTTCTGATTTCTGAACGGTCAAAATAAGGTTGAATCTGGAATATTTTATATGCCATATTATTTGGATTTACTTAATATATAAATCATTGACGAACCAAATGGTAGCCTGATACCGAGACCTGCTATTATCCATGTCTCTACATTTAATATTTGCCTTAGCACCCAGTTAACAGGTTTGGGTAATGGTTTTAAAACAGTTGATGTTTTCACCCTGCGGGGAAATAGTTTTGAATACAGTGTAGCACATACGAACAAAGGAAATAGAAAAAAATTAAAATAGCTCCACTGCCTGATTGTGAACCCATATTTGGTTGCCAGTGCCTGAAATTCCTTCCGTGAATATCTGCGCTGGTGGTGGTAGGCCACATCATTTTGGCTCCACAACCACTTATGGGCAGGAACAATTACAAGCGCAATACCACCTTTCACAAGTATTCTGTGAATTTCGTCCATGGCTTTCCCGTCATCGTCCACATGTTCTACAATATCAAGCGCTGTGGCGATATTGAATGATTCGGGAGGAAAGGGAATGTCTTTGATGTTGCCGTACTTAATTTTATCTCCCAATCCTCTGGAAGCACAAAACTTTATAGCATCTTCATCTATATCTATACCGTAAAAACTGAGTTGTCGCTTGTTCAGGTAATCAAGAAATGCCCCTTCGCTGGAACCAATATCCAGTATAAGATGAGATTCCAATTGTTTGTCGTGTCTTCTGAGAAGCGACATTACCATCCTGTTCCTGGCTTCGCCAAACCACCATCCCTTTTTATGAAGTTGGTGTATCTTTTCAAATATTGATTTATCCATTATGAAATAATAAACTTTCTGAATGCAATAAAACTCATCCGTAACAGCAGCATCGCATGCTTCATAAAGCTGAAAAATGACTGCCCGTATGCTTTTGACTCGCCATACTGCCTGGGATGATAATGAACCGGTATCTCTGCCACTTTCAGATTGTTTTTAATGGCGCCAAATATCAGCTCAAAATCACCAAACGGGTCAAAATCGCCAAAATAGTCTATCTGCTGCCTGATTTTTATATAATTCTTTTTGGATATCCCCTTAAATCCGCACAAGGTATCGGTAAACCGCTGTTTAAGCAGCGATGTGAAAAGAATACCGAAAAAACGGTTACCCAGAAAATTGAACAGTGGCATAGCGCTTTTTTCCATTTTATAAATAAACCTGCTGCCGTTTACATATTCACCGGTATTGTTGATATAAGCCTCCCAGAAGTGGATAGCTTCTTCGGGAGGCGTGGTAAGGTCAGCTTCAAGCCAGATTACAAAATCGCCTTTGGCTTCGTCATAGCCATACCTGAATGCATCTCCCTGTCCTATTCCCTTCTGTTTGAGCATTTTTATATCTTTATCAGGATATTTGGCAATCATTTCCTGAATTTTACCCACGGTGTTATCCCTGGAATGCCCCTCCACAAAAATAATCTCCGTTTTCTTTCCCATTTTGGGTATCCTGGTTACCAGTCCTTCAATATTGCCTTCTTCATCGCGGCATGTAATTACAACCGAACAAAATTTTTCGGTTGCATCTTCCTTTGGCTTCATAGGCCTGGCAATCACAACACTATTAAGTGATAATCTTCTGATTACCGGAAGATTACCGATGAATTTGTTGAGTATATATGAAACCAGTGGGATATATTTTGGGAAAAACATCAGGTATTTTCTTTTAATAACCTGGTATCCTGAAATATACATAAAGTTCTCGATATCATCTACCGATAGCCAGTTTTTTACTTTTTCAGGCATCTTTTGACCAATCTTCTCTCCTATTTTAATTAACGGGTACCACAAAGGATTATAGAAGTCAATAAATACACGGGTATCCGTAGTCATCCATTTTTGCGCCTTCTCCAGTAAAATCTGAATATTCCCGACAGTACCCACAATACCCGAGATGATTATGTAATCGAATTTCTTGTCTGTATCAAATTTCTCAGCATCATCACAAATAAAATTTATCTGTGGATATTTCTCCGATGCAAGTTGAATCATCATGTTACTGATGTCAATGCCAACCCCATAAGCAGGTTCAAGTTTGCCTATCAGGTCGCCGGTGGCACACCCCAGTTCAAGTACAGAAGCCCCCCTGGGAATAACCATTCTGAAAAACTTCAATATTGATTTGTGGTAATAACTGTTGCGGTTAAGGTACCTTCTTCTCTTTACTGCAAGCTGATTATAGTAGTTTTTAAGCTGGTCGGTGTTAGAAACAGACATTGTATAAAAATTAAAAATGCGAATTAAGGGTTAAAACTTTTTATCATAGTAAAACAGATGATCAGTGCTTATCCCCCGCTGGCGGGGGTTGGGGGTGGATTTTCATTTCACTTTCTTCAATCCCTCCTTCCAATGTTCTGGTAACATTATTTATATCTTTTAATACCTCCTCATCTGAAAACCTTAATACTGTGAATCCTGCTTTTTCCAGTTCTCCCTGTTTTTTTAAATCATTTCTATAGATTTCTTCATTATTATGACTTATTTCATCCACCTCAATAATAAGCTTTAGCTCCTTACACATAAAATCAGCAATATAATTTAATACCGGTCTTTGCCTGCGAAACTGATAACCCAGCATCATGCGGTTTCTTAATACATATTTCCAAAGACATGCTTCGACTTTAGTCATTTCCTTTCTCAACTGGTTTGCAAATGGTCGTAATTTTTTATTATACAGTAAATAATTTGAGCTATTTGCTTTCATAAGATTTATTTTTCCACCCCCAACCCCCGCCAGCGGGGGATAACGATGCTATTGAAGCTTCCCTGTTTTAATTATGTAGAATACAAAATATTTTTTTTCAACTTTTAATTTGCATTAAAAATAATTATCCTGTTTTGGATGCCTCAAATTTAATAAAATAATTGAATCGGCTTTTATGGTTCTTCAATATATCTCAGAGTTGATCAAAATGATTATTTTAGCAAAAAAATAGGCAATACCAATTAAATCTAAACCCATGTCTTCGAAAAAGCACCCGAAAATTAAAGCCCGGCCTGCAGCAAAACAAAATCAGCAGATACAAAAAGCTGATCAAAACACCGGCTCCACACAACCAATGCAGGAGAAAGGTTTTCGAACTTCAACCGAACGTTTTTTTCAAAAGAGGATAAGCTTGTTCTTTATCCTGTCTTTAATATTAACTGTAATTTTCAGCATCTACCTCTTCGATGTGAAAGTTCACGAAGGTGGCGATGATTCAAGTTACATCGAAATGGCTTACCGGTTCATAAAAGGAAAAGGATTCCCCACCTTTCATGGTGAATTCTATTCCATATTTCTTGCTTTGCCCATGCTTATTTTTGGTGTGAACGTGGTGGTCTTTAAAATTTTATCATTATTATTCATTGTCGGCCACCTGGTATTTTTCTACCTCACATTCAAAAACAGGGTAAACGCCACACTGCTTGTGTTTACGATGCTTATCATATCTGTAAGCGCCAATATCCTGTTTTTTGCAAGCCAGACATACAGCGAAGCTTTGTATATGTTTTTGCAATCGCTTTCTTTTTTCATTGCTTTTAAACTGATAGACAAAATTACAATTAACAAAATAAATTACCTTGAAAACTGGCCTTTGTGG
>JAFGPL010000079.1 GCA_016936215.1 Bacteroidales bacterium | reverse complement strand
TTGTGCATGCATGGCACATATCAATGCAAATGCCATTCCCAAAGTCAATAGAAATCTATTCATAATTGTTTATATTTAAGATTAATACAAAAATAATAGAGAATATATTCATGATCATTCATACAAAGCCGTTAAATCAACCCAAATCATAATTTTAATTGCCGCTAATTGAACAACCTGGGGAGAAAATCGGCCAGTGACAGCCGCCATACAATCCATTCGTGGGATCCCGGATAAGTCTCAAATTCGACATCCAGGCCATGTTGCCTGAAATTGTCGATAAGTTGTTTTGTGGGTTCAAGCCTTGGATCCTGCTCGCCGCATGAAAGATAAAAGAGTTGCAGGTTTTCATTGAAAAACGCGGCATCCGACAGTAGTCCTGGAATAGCGCTTTCCGCATCAAATTCAGTCCCCCCGATTCCTCCGAACAGACCGGTGCTGAAAACACCTACATAGGCAAACTTCTCCTTATTGCGCAATCCGATGTAAAAGGACTGTCCCCCTCCCATGGAAAGTCCCGCGACCGCCGTATTTTGCTGATCGGTATAAACACGGTAATGCGCTTCCACAAGTGGGATCACATCTGTGAACAGTTCATCCGATGTGACAGCGATGGCTTCGTCATTGTACCCGCCCGGCACACCCGTTTCCACGTTGCCGTTGGTCATCACGATGATCATGGGTTCAGCCTTTCCTTCAGCCAGCAAGTTGTCCAGGATGATACCGGCACATCCTTCGTTGTACCAGGAAGTTTCATTTCCTCCCCCTCCGTGACGAAGGTACAACACCGGATATTTCCGGTCCGGCTCCCGGTCATAGCCAGGAGGAACGTAAACAAATGCCTTATGGAATCTGTCCTGCACCGTTGAATAATAGGTCCGGATATGCACCGCACCATGTGGCACTTCCTGCAGTTCATCGAAGCGGGGCGGATCACCCGGCACGTTCAGCAGGTTGAAGCCCGGTGCCGTACCTCCCTGCAATTCAGGGTTCAGTGGATCCACGATCCTGAGCCCGTCCACCACCAGCGCATATGTGTACAACGCGGGTTCCAGCGGACCAATGGTGACGGTCCACATACCCTTGTCATCTCCGGCAAACGGGAAACTACCCATGGATCCGAACATCAGTTCCACCGTATCCGCATTCGGCGCATTGAGGGTAAAGGTCACCGTGCGATCAGGATTCACAAGGGGGTAGGAGCTTGATGAAAGGCCCGGAATTCCGGGCTGGGCAAGCAGCCTGGAACTGACCAGGAGAGCCATTACCAATAAAAATACATTAAAAAAATTGTTGTAACATATTGTTTTCATTATTATGTGATTTTTGTTGTTGGCATGTAAAATTCACAGATTTTAGCAGGTCAATTTCACGTACTTTGAAATAATAATAATCATGCTTTGCAGATATTTATCTTATAGGTTTTACACCCAATATGGTAAAGCTTATCCAGGCTTCCCGCAATTAGCAATGCATAAATTTAAAAATATTTTATTTAGCCCGGCTTATTTTCAGGATAATTCTGAAATAGAGATTACCCGATTCTCACACCTTGCATTTTATGGTAATTCTGAAAAAAGGATTTTGTGATTTTTCGCTCGTTTCGCTCGTTCAGATCCCACATGACATGAAGTCATCTCCCGTGAAGAAACATGCTGCCATCAGTGAAAATATCAGGCAGGAATTAAAAAAAAATCTATATTAGCTATGTCCAATAGCAAAAGGCAACAACATGGATATAATAAAACATAAACCTTTTAATCATTCAAGCCATGAAACAATTTACCTTATCAATTTTAATGCTATTTGCTTTCGTAATTAGCTTTGCTCAGCCGCCACAACAGGCTGCACCCGGACAAGAGGCTATGTCCGGACAACCCTCAGCCTTAACTGAACTGCAAAACCTGTGGGATTCTTTGTCACCCAGGCAGAAAAATACGTTTCTTACAGAGATAAAGCATATAATGGAACCGGAAGTGACAATTATACAACCAGGTACGAATAACAGTGATCCTCCCTCAGATGCAATTGTTTTGTTTGACGGTACAGATATTAATAAAGAATGGGAAGAAGCTGAACGCGGATTTGGCGCTGAACCAAGTGTAAAACCTGTTGTCACCTGGATCATAAAGGACGGTGCAATGGAATCAACACAGGGTTCCGGCTCAATAAAAACAAAACGATCTTTTGAAGATTTTCAGTTGCACATCGAATGGAAAACGCCTTTAGTGGCAACAGGTGAAGGACAGGGCAGGGGCAACAGCGGTGTAACAATACAAGGGATTTATGAAGTACAGATACTTGACAGTTACAACAACCGCACGTATAGAAATGGTCAGGCAGGTGCTGTTTATATGCAATATGCGCCACTGGTAAATGCAAGCAGAAAACCGGGAGAATGGCAGACTTATGATATTTTTTATACAGCTCCCCGTTTTAAAGACAGTACTACTTATTTCACGCCTCCGAGAATAACGGTAATTCATAACGGAGTACTGATCCAGAATAATGTTAGCATACAAGGTCCGACTGTCTCTCCTGGTATTCCTCAATATATCATCACGGAACATGGACCTGGCCCAATTTCATTGCAGCAACATGGCAATCCGGTAGCTTTTAGAAACATTTGGATAAGAGAGTTGTAATATTTCTAATAACTTATTACAACGAATCACTATTGCTTGATTAAATCTATTTGATTTTCAACTGTTTAGTATATGGTTCTTTAATGTCTTTGTGATTTTGATTTGTAAGAAGTTCATTTAGAGGCGTTTTATCGATTAGAGATATACTCAAAATCACTGTTATCCGACTAAATTAGTTAATCGATGATTTTCATCGATAATTCTCTGATTTTCAATTTGTATATTTATCTTTTCATAAAGTACCCCCCCTCTACAAATTCAAGCTTAATTGCAATATGGGTGGTGATTTAGATCTTAACCTGTCTGTCCTTCTTGTAATGCGTAAAAGTTCAAATACATCGAGCATGCTTATTAAATGAATACGCACAAGAGATGCTCCAACTGAAAATGCCTTCTTCGCCTGAGACATTTTCTGGATTACCGTCAGAAGCAGTTGTGCGATCAGGGTACACCAAACTTGCGTGTAAATGGCATTTACGTTCTCGCCATAAAAATAATTCAGCTGAAAGTTCTGCTTCATTTTTTTAAAAGACTTATGTAAAGCTTTACATAAGTCTTTCCGGATATCAAAAACCGACTTGCAAATCAGGCCAATTTATCATCGGCGTAGAAACAGAATAGAATCACATATTTGCATTTCGTTTATGTCTTATCTGATGTATAAGGAGTTAGAGCGATTACTCATACACAATAATCTGAAAACCTCAGTGGGAAAGGTTATTGAGCAGATAAACAAAATTTATGAGATTATAATCCCCGGTGCTGATGGCAAGCCTAAATTAACATTTAGGCCTCATAACAATCCCATCCAACAGAAGATTATTGATATAATTAGCTCACGCTAATTTTGGGTGTCTTTCGCACAAAACAGGAGGAGCTTCATTTGCCCCATTTTTTCTAATGTAACTGTATTCATACTTATTGATCTAATTGGTTATTAATTTTGGATTTCTAGTAAGAGGAACCTCTTATGTTCTCACGCAAGGGCAGTAATGGTTGTGTTACAGGTTCGTTTTCCAAAAGCAACAGATCATGTTTGCTTTGAAGGATGCGTTCGATGATCTTGTAATTGTAGGTATTAAAATGAGCAGCCCGTTTGCAGGCATTAATCAAACGCTCGCGTCCGATCTTCTTCTCAAAGGACAAAATGCCAACGCAACTTCTATAAGCTTGCTCAGGATATACCTTGGCCTCAAGGACCTTTTTAATATACGCTTCAACAACAGGATCAATGCTCTCTGCCCAGCGAGTAAACTTATCCGGATTCCAATCGGCAACAAACTGGTGGTGTGATGGCAGATGTTCTTTTACCGTTGTATAGCCGTATTTTTTATAATTTCTACGATGAAAGGCTATTCGTTCATTTCTATAATAAATACTCACACTTGTAACGGTATATGCTATGGTTACTTTATCGCCAATATGCTGGTAAGGTACACTGTAATAATGCTTATCCACTGATATTTGAACATGACTGATTTTTAAAACTGTTGTATATGCATAATATGTAATTTCATATCTCTCAGAAGGCAGTGGCAGCAATGTATATCGTTCATCTGCTTCAAAACGATTACGACGACTGTAATCACGTCCCTGGAACAGTTCACCATTGAGCTTTTCAAGCAATTCCCGGATTGCCTGGTTAAGTTCCTCAATGCTATAAAATACTCTGTTGCGCAGTTGTGAAAAAATGCGGGAGTACACAAAACTTACATGTTTTTCAACAAGAGCTTTGTCTCGGGGTTTTCTGCTGCGTGTTGGAAGTATTGCTGTAGCATAATGGTTCACCATTGCCAGGTAATCGTCATTGATCTCTGCTTCATACCTGGAAGCTTTTGTAACACCCGATTTAAGGTTATCACATACCAATACACGTGGGACTCCGCCAAAATAATGCAGTGCATTTTGTGTGGCATTTATAAAATGTCCTTTCTTTTGACTAAGAACGGCTTTCACATAAGTAAGCTGGCTGTAACCAAGGGTGGCCACAATAACTTCCACTGCTTTTATTTCACCAGTCTGCCGGTCAACAATGGAAAGCTTTTTACCTGTAAAATCAATGAATAATTTATCACCTGCTGTATGTTCAAAATGCATGGTGACTTTCTTATACTTAAAGTACTGCTGAAGATGATAACAGAACTGTGAATAACTGTAACCATTAGGATGCTTTTGTTTATATTCACCCCAAAGAACCCACCGGTTTACTCCGGTTCTTTCAAGTTCTTTTTCGTAACCAGGAAACAACTCCTTAAGATGATCGTACCGCTTATCAA
>JAFGPL010000078.1 GCA_016936215.1 Bacteroidales bacterium | reverse complement strand
TTGATAAGGATACCTTTAGGGGCTTTCAATAGTTTCATATAGGTTAGAAGCTGCGCTTCAAACACGTTGGTCATTTCCTGCACGGCTTTTAGCTCTTTGACAATACATTGCTCCACAAACAAATCACACCTGAAATCTATGTTCAATACTTTTTCCCTGTACCCAATTGGGGTTCTCATCTCTATGAGAAAATATATTTTCCTATGTATCAACTCTTCTTTTAAGCATTGGTGATAAACGCTTTCCAATAACACTCTGCCCTTTACCTAATGAAATTCAATGGCGCTACCGATTATCTCCTAAGTCAGGTCATCTAAATATTTCTTTGTTATCATCAACTATGTTTCTATGTGGTTAAAGGCATAACTTGATTTTCCAGGGAGTTATTATTTTTAGAAGTCGCATTTTCTCAAACTTCATTTGCTTTTTGGGAATAAAAATAGCTCTCAAATCTTCTATGATTTTAAATATGTCTCAAGTTCATACCCCAGTATCTGATTTTATCCGGTTGTTTAACCCGGATTATTTATCCGTTTTCATTCAGCATAATGATTCGGTTTGCCGGAAGGATTAGATTTTTTCGACAGGTACAACCTTATTACTAAAATTCTTCAACCCTTCTTCGAGAAAATCTTTAAAACCTTCAGCATCAGGGCTATAAACATAAAATTCTTTTTCTGTAATGATATTTCCGTCTGCATCCACTATGGCATACAGCGGAAGTGCGTTAGAACCGAATTTGGATATCTGAAAATCAACATTTTTCTTCCCAATGGTGTTTTTCAGGCGGTTATCGTTGGCAGAAGTATACCATTCGTCTTCCGGCAGCTTTGTCTTGTCATCGGTATATAAGGCCACAATGATAAACTTATCCTGCAAAAGGCTCAGTATTTCAGGCTGCGACCAGACATTCTCATACATCTTTTTGCAGTTGGCACATGTATGGCCCACAAAATCTAATAAAACCGGTTTATTTTTTTCTTTGGCACATGCCAGCGCTTCGTTATAATCAAAATAGCCTTTAAGGCCATGGGGCAAATGAAGCATGTCTGCATATTTTGGTGTACCGCACAGTGCATCATCTTTGATTGAACTTACAAGATTATTGCTTCGTGCCGAAAGGTCGAACTGTTGGGCATCTTTGGGGGGCAGCAGGGGCGAAATCACTTTAAGGTCGGCGCCGAATAAGCCCGGCACAAGATACAGCACAAAGGTAAATACGGCTACAGCAAGCAAAAACCTGGGAACACCAATGGTGCTGGTTTCGCTGTCGTGCGCAAACCGTATTTTGCCAAGCAGGTATAAACCCAGTAGTGCAAAAACGACAATCCAGAAGCCGATAAAGACCTCACGTGTTAAAATGTTCAGGTGATAAGCCTGGTCTATTTTATTCAGGAAATAGAATGAGAATGCCAGCATGATAAAGGCAAAGAATACTTTTATTGAATTAAGCCATCCGCCGGATTTAGGCAAGCCTTTCAGCCATGACGGGAAGATTGCAAACAGGGTAAACGGGATTGCAAAAATAAGCCCGAAAGAAAACATGCCTGCCACAGGTTCCATCACCTCCCCTTCGGAGGCTTTAATAAGCAACCCGGCCACAATCGGGCCTGTACATGAAAAAGAAAGGATGGTCATGCCAAGTGCCATAAAAAACGCACCGGCGAGTCCTCCCCTGTCTGCTTTTCTGTCAATTGAATTGCCTATACTGCCAGGCAACACCAGTTCGAAAAGTCCGAAAAACGAGGCTGCCAATACAACAAAAACCACAAAAAACACCGCGTTCAGCAACCAGTGTGTACTGACTGTGTTCACTGCATTGGGGTCTTTAAACAAAGCTACAAGTACCCCGAGCAACGTGTAGATGATAATAATCGAAACACCGAAAACCAGTGCTTCGGCAACAGAGGCCGCCCTCGATTTGTTTCCCCTCATAAAAAAAGAAACTGTTAGCGGTATCATCGGGTAGACACAAGGAGTTAGAAGAGCACCCAACCCGGCAATTAAAGAAAGTAGCACGATGCCCCATAACGTTTTTTTCCCTTCCCCAACAGGTGCTTTAAGCTCTTCCCCTGGCAAAACAACCTCAGTTTGTTGAACGGCAATTTGAGTAAGATTGGTATCAGCCTGGGTAATTACAGCAGTGTCCTGCTCATGGGTTTCAACAGCAGGCGCTTCAACAACAATTTCCTCAAGCGCCCCTACTTTTATCGAAAATGCGGTCTCAATGGGTGGGGTACAGGTACGGTCGTTGCAGGCCATATATTCAACATTCCCGGTTACCGTAAACGCTTTGGATGATTCACGTTTTATGCGCTGCCTGAACAATCCTTTACCATCAAGCATCTCAAGTTCAAGTCCAAGTATTTCGTCAAGTTTAACCTCCGGTTTAATAATTGCACGCGGCTTTCCGGCAATTTCAAACCCGATGGTATCGTAATTGAAAGAAACCGGGTATGGCCCTCCATCAGGCATATTGAGGCCGTACATGTGCCAACCTTCATCAATAGCCGCTTTGAATACGAGGTCTACTTCATGCTTGTTAACCTTTTCGGAAGCAAATGTCCATTTTACGGGATTTAGCACCTGAGCCTGGGTACCATGAAAAAACAGAAGGGCAAATAAAATCGAGCCAAAAAACCGTTTCATTGTCTCTAATTTTTGATATACGGAAACAAAAGTACAAAAAACATTCAAAACAAACATATGTATATATCTACATTTTAAAATATTTAACAAGAATTAACAATGAATGTGTATAATAGACCGGTTTTTTTCAAAACCTCATGAGGCTTTATGCAAAACTTCTATGTTATGGCAATCAGTACCTGTGAACCATTATCGCGATGAGGCAGCGAAAAAAATCATTTTATTGTTATGTTAACCCGCTTAATTCGTGGATTTTAGTTGAATTCTAATGTTTATGCGGGTTAACCCCGATTTACAAATACTCAATTTTGGGGTTTT
>JAFGPL010000077.1 GCA_016936215.1 Bacteroidales bacterium | reverse complement strand
TTAAAAAAGTTCATGTGAGAGCGGAGCGGTTACATCCGTTCTCAAATTTTTAAACAATTTATTATCAAATGGTTAAAAATTTTAAACAGATGAAAAGAAAAAACCTCGTACTGCTCATTTCACTTACCCTTTTAAGTCTTACTGCTTTTGCCCAGCCTGCTGATTTTCTATATGGTAAAACGAGTAAAGAAGAAATTGATTTAAAGGCTGTTTCGTGGGATAAAGATGCCGAAGCAGTTGTATTGTATGATCTTGGCAGTTCTTACTTTATTAGCAACGATAATGGTTTTGAAGTTTGCTTCGAACGAAAAACAAAAATTAAAATACTAAAGAATGCCGGCTTGACATATGCAAATGTTGAAATTCCATATTACCAGGAAGGGCAGATATATGAGCGGATTACGGAGATAGAAGCAACAACTTATAATTTTGAAGAAGGAAAAATCAATGTCAGTAAGCTTGACCTTAAAAATTGCTTTGATGAAAAGATGAATGAGTACTGGAACCTTAAAAAATTTGCCATACCGGATGTAAAGGAAGGTTCAGTGCTAGAATGCAGGTATAAAATTATTTCACCTTATAAGTTTAACCTTCGTGACTGGGAATTTCAGTGGAAAATTCCTGTGATGCATTCTGAATATACTGTGAAAATTATACCATTTTATGAATACACTTTTATTTTACAGGGTGCCGACAAACTGGACAAAATGAGTTCTTATATTGATAATGGGCTGACTGACAGATTTGCAGGTGTTGAATATAAAACGATGGTTTATGAATTCGGATTGAACAATATTCCTGCATTCCGCGATGAGGAGTTTATTACCTCATCCGATGATTACATAATCAAAATTGACTTTCAACTTTCAAAATTTACCAATCTGCAGGGTACAGTTACTCCTGTTATTTCTTCATGGCCTGAGATGATTAAAGAATTAATTAAACATGAAAAATTCGGAAAACAAATAGATAAGACTGAAAAATCTGCCGCGAAAATTTTTGATTATGATAAGATTTCAGGGCTATCTTCTTTAGAAAAAGCCGAAAAAATAATCAATTATGTAAAATCGAATTACAACTGGAGCGGTGTAAATGATAAATATGCCTATAAAAATCCAAAAGAATTTTTAGCAGAAAAAACCGGTAATTCTGCAGATATTAACCTTTTTATGACAGGATTGCTTCGTGCAGCAGGTATTGAAGCTGACCCGGTAATCCTTAGTACACGGGACAACGGGAAAATCAAGTCAGATTATCCGTTTATGCATTTTTTTAATTATGTAGTTGTACGGGTAAAAGCAGACGATACCATATTTCTCGCTGATGCCGCTGAAATATTAAGCCCTTTCGATCAGATTCCCTTAAGGTGTGTTAATGAAAAGGGGCTTTTAATTAAAAAAGATATTGTGGAATGGGTAGAGCTTACCAACACCGTTCCTTCAGCCATAAATAATCAGATACAGATTGATTTCTCACCTGGTCTTGAACAACAATCCTGCAGAATCAGATCAACATTTTCAGGTTATGATGCATTGTATTTCAGGAGCAAATTCAACGACAAGACTGAGAAAATTGAAGAATACCTTCATAATGAAGGTTATAAAAAATTAGATTCGGTTAGGACTGAAGGATTTCGAGAAATAAATAAAGAGTATGTAATTGAATTTCAATTACAATGGGACATAGAAAGGCTTAATGACAAAATTTTTCTAGCGCCATTCCTTATTGAACCTGTTTCAGAAAATCCATTTAAACAGGTCAGAAGAACATATCCTATTGATATGACTTATCCCAGGGCAAGGTGTTTTAAAACTGTGGTTTCACTTCCTGCGAACTATACAGTAGAAAGTGTGCCTGAGGATACCAATTTCGAGAATGCACTGGTAAAGATTAATTATAAAACAGAAATTGAAGGTTCAACTCTGATAGCGGAGGGTTGTTATACATTTAAAAAGGCGGTCTACGATGCAACAGACTATTCAAAACTGAAATATTTCTATAACGAGATCATTAAAAAATTTAACCAGAAAATTGTGCTTATAAAAAACTGATACAGGTCTTTGAAAAGTTTCCTGTTAGAATGATTTTCAAACCTCAATCAGGTTGCTAATCCTCTCAATCTGGTTCTGCTTATTCACTTCGCGCAGGTTACGAGCGGTATAGGTATAATACTGGTGCCCCGAAATGAATTTTACCTGAAGTTTGTTCCAATCATTCAGCGAGGAGATTTTGTTTTGTTCTTTCAGTTCCATAAACAGGGAGTTTGAAACAGGTATCATATCGCTTCTTCCCAGGTAATCGAGATCGGCGTCGCACATAATCTGTTCAAGCTTGTTTTTCGGGTTTGGTGGCAGTTTGGTAGCCATAATCAGATCGCAAATAATATCTATCTGTGATTGTGTGTAGTAATAATTGGGCAAAATTTCCCTCGCTATAATTGTACTGTTATATTCATGGTTATCGTAACCGATGGTATGTCCTGTATCGTGAAACAGGGCAGCAGTTTTTAACAGAAGCAACTCTTCATCGCTTACCCCTTCACCGAATCCGATAAGTTCGGCCTGGGTGACGACATCAACCGTGTGTTTTACATTGTGATAGTACAATGTTTTTGGCAGTTCTTTCTCCAGCTTATCAAGTATCATTTCCTGCAGGTCCATAAACTGTGTAAGCCCAAACCTGATGCTATACTTCTTGTTGGGGATTAAACCTTTTGATTGCAGCGAGAAATCGGGCTTGATGCCACGCACGGTATAAAGTTGAATATCGCCCTTGTACTTTACCGGCATCTTTCCATAATATTCACAATTGAACAGGTCTTTTACGATTTCATATGTAGTTGCAGATATTAGTATTTCGCCGTCGCTGCAGAACGATTTAATACGGGCAGCAAGGTTTACAGTGTCGCCTTTTACTTCATAATGGGGTTTTTTCCTTCCTGTGACCGAAGCCACCAGCGGGCCGGTATGAATGCCGATTTTAAGTTTCCATATCTTGCTGTCTTTGTATGAACGCTGCAAGTCTTTGATATAGTATTGCATTTCAACTGCGGCAAGCACTACCTCTAAAGGGTTGGTAATATTCTTTTTCGGGATACCCCCGACACACATAATGGTATCACCTATCGTTTTCAGGTTTTTGATCTCGTATTTTCCAATAATCGTATTGAGTTGCAAAAATATTTCATCAAGGTTGTCCACCAGGAATTTGGTGTCCATATCCTCCCCGATATCTGAAAAACCCTGGGCTTCTGCATACAAGACTGTAGAGATTTTATATTTCACAATGCGTGAAACTTTTTCGTTTGCAGAAAATTTCTTTTGTATTTCATCCTTTGCGAGTAAAAGCTTATATTTTTCAATTTCCTGAAGTAACTGCTCGTTTTGCTTTGTCAGTTTTTCATTTTCTGTAACAAGCATTTTATTTTTGGAAATCAATTCGGCAATATGCTTCAGAAAACTGGTTTTCCTTTTGGTTTTATCCATAAATCGGAAGGATTTCTTTTGTTGTCTATAAATTTAATATTTAGGAATATATTTCGAAAGTTATTTGAAAGAATTTGTATGGATATTTATCAAACATTTTCGCTAATTCTTTTATCATACGTGATGCTTTTTGATTTTGTTTAATTTTACCCCAATATATTTTTTAGATGCAGTTCAAACTTACATCAGATTTTGTTCCAACAGGAGATCAGCCCGGGGCTATAAAACAGCTTACAGATGGCCTGAACAGGGGGGAGCCCTTCCAGACGCTGCTAGGGGTCACCGGTTCCGGTAAAACTTTTACCGTTGCCAATGTTATAGCTGAAGTAAACAGGCCTACCCTTGTCCTGAGCCATAATAAAACACTGGCTGCCCAATTATTCGGAGAGTTTAAGCAGTTTTTTCCCGAAAATGCGATCGAATATTTTGTTTCTTATTACGATTATTACCAGCCAGAGGCATATCTGCCCGTAACCGATACCTACATTGAAAAAGATTTGTCAATAAATGAAGAAATAGAAAAACTAAGGCTTAGCGCTACTTCTTCACTTCTTTCGGGCAGAAGGGATATTGTAGTGGTTTCGTCGGTTTCGTGCCTTTATGGTATCGGCAACCCCGATGATTTTTACAGCAATACCATTACTTTGAAAAGGGGGCAAAAGATAAGCCGCAATGTATTTCTCAGAAAGCTGGTTGACAGCATGTATTCAAGAAACGACATCGAGTTTAAACGCGGTACCTTTCGTGTAGGAGGAGATACTGTGGATGTTTTTCTGGCTTACAGCGACTACGCATACAGGTTTCATTTCTGGGGTGACGAAGTAGAAGAAATTGAATCACTTGATCCTGTTACCGGAAAAATCATTGACAAGTTTGACCAGGTGCAGGTTTTTCCGGCAAATATTTTTGTCACTACCAAATACAGGATGCAGAATGCATTGAAGCAGATTGAAGATGACATGTTGAAACAGGTGGACTATTTTAAAGAAATAGGCAAGCACATCGAAGCCAAAAGGTTGGAAGACAGGGTTACTTACGATCTTGAAATGATAAAGGAGCTGGGACATTGTTCGGGTATTGAGAATTACTCGCGTTATTTTGACGGTCGTTTGCCCGGCACACGGCCATTCTGTCTGCTTGATTATTTTCCCGATGACTTCCTGATGATTATAGACGAAAGCCATGTTACCATTCCACAGATAAGGGCGATGTATGGCGGTGACCATTCGCGAAAACAGACACTTGTTGAGTACGGTTTCAGGCTACCTGCAGCGCTTGACAACCGTCCGCTGAAGTTTGAGGAGTTTGAGGGAAAGATCGGTCAGACCATTTATGTAAGCGCCACGCCTGCCGATTTCGAACTTGAACGCAGTGAAGGTGTGATTGTCGAACAGCTTATTAGGCCTACCGGCCTGCTTGATCCGGTGATAGAGGTAAAACCCAGCCTGAACCAGATAGACGACCTTTTAAAAGAAATTGGCCGGTGCACGGCAAATAATGAGCGTGTGCTTGTTACAACGCTTACCAAACGCATGGCCGAAGAGCTCGCAAATTACCTTCTAAAATATAATGTAAAATGCAGGTATATCCATTCTGACGTAGATACGCTCGACCGTATTGAGATAATGGAAGGCTTGAGAAACGGTACTTTTGATGTGCTGATAGGGGTAAATTTGCTGCGTGAAGGACTTGACCTGCCCGAAGTTTCGCTCGTGGCCATACTTGATGCCGACAAAGAGGGTTTTCTCAGGTCTGAACGTGCGCTTACACAGACTGCAGGGCGTGCGGCAAGAAACATCAATGGTAAAGTGATTATGTATGCCGATACAATTACCGGTTCGATGCAAAAAACCATTGATGAGACAAACAGGAGAAGGGAAAGACAGCTTGCGTATAACGAAAAGTATAATATCACACCAAAACAGATCGTAAAAGCGGCATCAAATATTATGAAGGAAGTAAGGCTCAAAACCCGTGTGCCCCATGCCTATTCCGAGCCAGAGAAAGCAGATATTGCTGCCGATCCGGTTGTGCAGTATATGAACCGAGATGCTTTGGAAAAAGCAATTGAAAATACCAAAAAGGCAATGGAAAAAGCAGCATCGGAATTAAATTTTATTGAGGCTGCCAGGCTGCGGGACGAAATGTATGCCTACCAGAAACTGCTAAAAGAAAAGTAAAATCCTGTTTTTACTTCTGAATTCAATTTGACAATAATGGCCTCGAAAAAGGATTAAAAGCTCAAACCTTTATGCTTTTTAACATCCCAGATAGTCTGTGAAGCATAATCCCTGGTTTTTCAGAAATCAACCTTAAAAGTTTTTCGTTTTTCTTAAGGTCTTTGAACAACTCATCCCTTTTTTTCTTGAATCCAGAGGTTATTCCGACCAAAGCATTGGCTGCAACTTCTTTCAGGTCTTTGTATTTTAGCGCTCCTTTTTTTAATTGTTCAGGAGGTTGTTGTATTTCAGTGTTTTACCGCAGGCATTTAATAGACTAAAAAGGTTTTCAATCCCCGGGGCTTTTTATTTCCCTCTATACTCAAACTCAAACTCAAACTCAAACTCACACTGAACCTGACTGACAGACTGGTTCAGTGTTTTTTTATATCTTGGTCTGCTTAGTCTTGACTCTATGTGCACTTCAACTGATCAGCCCCACCATTCCCTTCACATCGTCGAGTACCCTGGTGGTATAATCCCTGGCTACGGCCGATGCTTCATGCATAAGTTTGTCCGCCAGCGTACGGTCGCTGTTTAACTCAGTACGTTTTTCACGCAGGGGCCTAAGGGTATTCACCAGCGAGTCGGCGGTAACATTTTTAAGTTCGCTGTATTTGAGGGTTCCGTTCAGAAATTGTTTGTTGAGTTCTTCCCAGGCCTGCAGGTTACCGCATGCCCTGATGATAGAAAAAAGGTTGGCTACGCCGGGACTCATTTCGCCACCCGGCTGACTGCCGGTATCGGTGACTGCCGTTTTTACTTTTTTACGTATAGAGTCTTCGCTTTCGAAAAGGCCGATATAGTGTTTTTCGCCCAGGCTCTTGCTCATTTTGCGTGTGGGATCGGCCAGCGACATAACCTTGGGAAGTTCGGTATACAGCGGCGCGGGCTCGGGGAAATAGTCGCCAAACTGGTTGTTGAACCGAACGGCAATATTTCGCGACATTTCAAGGTGCTGTTCCTGATCTTTGCCAACCGGAACATAATGTGCTTTGTATATTAATATGTCGGCCGCCATCAGCACGGGGTAGGTGAACAGGCCGGCCGAAATAAAATTCTTTTTACCACCTTCCGCTTCGAGTTGGCTTGTCTTATCTTTGAACTGGGTCATGCGCGATAGTTCGCCATAGGAGGTGACGCAACTGAATATCCAGGTAAGTTCGGTATGCTGGGGAACAAGCGATTGCACAAAAAGCACCGATTTTTTCGGGTCAATACCACAGGCCAGCAGGTCGATAAACATCTGGGTAGTGTTTTCGCGTAGCCGGGCCGGATCGTAAGGCATGGTCATGGCATGCAGGTCAACCACTCCATATACGCAGTCATATTTATCCTGAATATCCACCCAGTTGCGGACAGCGCCGAAGTAATTGCCGATATGAATTTCGCCTGTTGGCTGAATGCATGATAGTACCCTTTTCTTAGACATATGATTGTATTATAAAAACCTTAAAAATTTTACAAGCCACAAATCTATAAAATGTTGTTTAAAAAAAATTAAATAATCGAATTATATGAATTATCTTGGATAAATTTAGAATTTTGCAGTTTGTTAAGCATTATTCTGCCGGAGGTTTTACAATGGGATCAATAAGACAAAATAAAGTAGCAAGGTTGTTGCAAAAAGAAGTTGCAGATATTTTTATCAGGGAGGGCAACAACCTGTTTAAAGGGAAACTCATCACGGTTACGGTTGTAAGGATTAGTCCCGACCTGAGTGTTGCACGGGTATATTTAAGTGTATTTCCATATAAACAAGAAGAAAAATATATAGAGTATATTAATCAGCAATCGAAGATTATCCGCAGCCAGCTTGGAAGCCATGTAAGGCATCAGCTTAGGATTGTCCCGGAACTGGTTTTTTTCCGCGATGATTCAATTGACTATGCAGACCGCATTGATAATTTGTTGAACACCTGAAACCTTGCCCCGTTTGAATTTTCCGCTTTACATAGCAAAACGATATTTGTTGGCCAAAAAGTCGCACAATGCCATAAATGTAATATCTTATATTTCGGCAGGCGGGGTGGCGGTAGGGACCATGGCCCTTATTGTCGTCCTTTCGGTTTTTAACGGTTTTGACACGCTTGTACAATCGCTGTTCAATTCATTTAAACCCGACCTGGTGGTTACGGTAAAAGAAGGAAAGACATTCATCCCGGATCAGAATGAATTGAAACAACTTTCAGGTATTGAAGGAGTTGAAGATTATGCCGAGGTTCTGGAAGACAATGTTTTGCTGCGTTACGATGAGAAACAGACCAATGCGGTGCTGAAAGGTGTGTCGGATAATTTCATCCATGTTTCAGGTATTGACAGTATGATGCGCTATGGAAGCTTTACACTCAAGAGTGCCCACGAGCCTTTTGCCATCGTAGGGCAGGGGATAGCTTATTTTTTAAATATCAATGTAGATACCAAAATCAATTACCGGCCACAGGTGGCTGTGTATGTGCCCCGGCGCACGAAAAAAGTAACCTTCGACCAGGAAAGGGCCATAAACCGGAAATACATCACCCCCAACGGAATTTTTTCAATCGAACAGGATTTTGATTCAAAATATGTCCTGGTACCCCTTGAGTTTGCACGTGAATTGTTTGCATACGATAAAGAAATTTCTTCGCTTGAAATTAAACTGGCTGAGAAGGCCAGTGTCGGTGAGGTTCAGAAGAGGGTCAGTGCTCTTTTTGGCGATGGTTTTGAAGTTAAAAACCGTTATCAGCAGAATGAACTTTTTTTCAAAACCATGCAAACCGAAAAATGGATGATTTTTCTTATACTGGTTTTTATACTTGCCATCGCATCGTTTAATGTTATCGGTTCCCTTACCATGCTTGTGCTGGAAAAGAAAGCAGATATCGGCATACTGCGCAGTATGGGCGCAGATATGCCATTGATAAAAAAGATATTCTTCACCGAGGGATGGCTGATTATTATGCTTGGTGCACTTATTGGTATCGTAACCGGATTGCTGGTCTGCTGGTTGCAGATCAAATTCGAAATCATCGGGCTGCCAAACAGTGGCAGTTTTGTGATAGATTCTTATCCTGTTGTTGTGCAATGGAAAGATGTAGCTGTAATACTGGCTTCTGTACTTGCCGTTGGCTATTTTGCAGCATGGTACCCCGTGAGGTATGTCACAAGAAGGTTTGTTGCTGCAGGGGATGCTGCGGTTTATTAATTTTCAGTAGTTATTTCCTGCCCGGTCTGTAATTTACCTAAGTTATAAACGTAAAGTTTGATTGTCAGGATTATCTTGTTAAAACAATCCTTAAATTTGTAATTATTGTTTAATATAACATTGAATGTCAATTTATTAATATTATATTTTGATGAACAAATATTCAAGTAACGGGCGTTTGCTTATTCCCCTGGCACAGCGTGAAAAAGTAAAGGCAGAAAAAAAGGAAGATAAGGTTAAATATGTAGTAACCAGTGCATTTTGTCCTAACGGGTGCAGCATTATTGACAATGAATACCCAATTAACGGCTACCCGGGATTACGGATAAAATTTAAAAGGCCCGGGGTTGAGGGCGTGTTTGTTATTTCTGCAATTGAAGGTGATTTTGAAAAAATTGTACTTTCAGGTGAATTGAAACAAGGTGTGAAGGATGACCTTTTTTGCCCGCATTGCGGTGTTGCGTTTGAAAAACTGGTGAATTGCGGTTGCCAGCCCGATTCAGATATGGTGGTGATTGGCCTTACCCCCAAACTTGATTTCAATAATTCTATTACTTTTTGCAATGTCACCGGTTGCAATAACGGTGCATTTGTTGAATCAGGGGCGATTATCAGGCACATCAGGTTGCGCAACGGGTTTTGAAATATAAATGCTCATAATTAATTTATGTTTTGATTAAGATAGATATACTTAAAAATAAAACCCTTCAGATTCTAAAAACCTGAAGGGTTTAAGTAGAGGATCATTATGTTGGAATAGTTTTCCTTTCTTTACATTTAATTCCCATTCCTGCCCCTAAGCATTAAAATGTCATTCAGTACAATTTCGGTGAAAAACTTTTTGTTACCGTCTTTGTCATCGTAAGCCCTGTGGGTGAGTTTGCCTTCCACTGCCACTTCACTGCCTTTCTGCAGATATTTTTCTGCAATATCTGCTAGTCCGCCCCAGGCAACAATATTGTGCCACTGTGTTTCGCTTACTTTTTTTCCGTCTGAGCCTTTATAGGTTTCGGTGGTTGCAATCGAAAATTTTGCTACTTTTTTACCGCCTTCGAGGTTTTTAACTTCCGGGTTCATACCGAGGTTGCCAATGAGTTGTACCCTGTTTCTTAAGTTGTTCATAATTATAAATTTTAATGGTTAATAATTTTTTTAAAAACAATTTGTGAATGTTGACGATACAAAGTAAATTACATCCCGTACCTTTAATCGGTTGATAATCATTTACTGTCGTAAAATAGTCGGTTATAAACGACAGTACACGTGTAAAATATATTAAATCAATAGAATATGGAGTCTGAAAGAAAATGTCTAAACTGTGGGGAAAAGCTTACCGGAAGAACAGATAAAAAGTTTTGCTCCGATTATTGCCGCAATTTTTACAACAACCAATGGAGAACCTACTCGGATAACTACATTAAAAAAGTTAACAATATTCTTAAAAAAAACAGGAAAATACTTACCGACCTGAATCCCAACGGTAAATCAAAAGTGCACCGGAGCCACCTTGTTAAACTTGGTTTCAGGTTTGATTTTTTCACCAACATTTATATCACAAAAAATGGCAATACATACTATTTTTGCTATGAACAGGGATACCTGGCCATAGATAATGATTATTTTGCCATCGTAAAAAAAGACCTGAAACAGGAATAATTTAATTATAATTGAGCAATGGATGGGCGATATTTGCAATCTGCAAATTGTTAAAGCTGAGATGTCAGATCATTTTTTACTGACAGATATCGCTTTTAAAGCAAAGAGGCATTGGCCCTATCCTGAAATTTATTTTAAAATCTGGAAAGATGAGCTGACCATAACCAGCGATTATATATCAAAAAATCTGGTATTTAAAGCAATAGCAGAGAACAAAATCGTAGCCTTTTATTCGGTAACAGAGAATAAGAAAGGCTTTTTTTCAGGAGAGGTATTTGTGCAAAGGGGATTTTGGCTTGAACATATTTTTGTACTGCCTGCATATCATCATAAAGGAATTGGTACCGCAATGATAAGGCACCTTAAAACCGAATGTAAATCACTTCAGGTTGAATATCTTTTGGTATTTGCAGACCCTTATGCTAAAGGATTTTACGATCGCATCGGTGCCGGTTTTCTTTATGCTTCCACATCATCTGTTCCCGGAAGAAAGATCCCGGTATACCGGATCAATATCTCGTAACAAACATAATACTAATACTTAAATATCAGGCTTTATGGCAAATACATTTGAATATCCCGACACCCTTGCCCGCTTTTACGACGTTATTTACCATTCAATCAGGGATCATGTGGATTCTGATTTTTTCCTGAACACCATCAGGGAAGCCAAGGGACCGGTGCTTGAGATAGGTGTAGGTACCGGCAGGTTTTTTGCTTCTGCACTCCAAAAGGGGGCTGATATATACGGTATTGACATTAGTAAAAGCATGGTTGAAGTGCTGAAGAAAAAGCTCAATCCTGAATACCATTCTAGGGTTACGGTTGGTGATGCATGTTATATGAAACTGAAAAAGAAATTCAATCTTATTATTGCCCCGTTCAGGGTTTTTTCGCATGTTACCACGGTGGAGGAACAACTGGTTTTTTTGAACAATGTCTGGGGTCACCTGAATGAAGGAGGAAAATTCATTTTCGACCTGTTTGTGCCCGATCCCGGTTTGCTGCACAAGGGGGTGGACAATGTGGTTGACTTTGAAGGGGAATATGAACCGGGTAAAAAGCTCCGTAGGATATCATCATCGGTTCCTGACATAGTAAACCAGTTACTTGACGTTACCATGCGTTTTGAATGGCAGGAAAATGACCAATGGAACACCGAATCCTGGAGTTTTAAGATGCGCTTTTATTTCAGGTATGAACTTGAGCATTTGATAAGGTTGTCGAAACTTAAGTTGCTGAACATATACGGGGATTATGCAATGAATGGATTAAACCGCAATTCAAAGGAGTTTATTTTGGTTTGCGGAAAATAACCTAATCCCATAAACCAGGCACTTTGTATAAGGCTTCAGATGATACGCAATTAGTTTTCTGAATCTTAAAATTAAACACTATTTTTGTTGCCTTAAAAACCGGAAACGATGGAAAAAACTCACAGGGTAGCGGTAATAGGAAGCGGCAGCTGGGCAACCGCGCTGATGAAGATTTTTCTGAACAATCTCAATGAGGTAAATTGGTATTTGAGAGACCCCGAGGCTATAGATTACATAAAAAAATACCGTCATAATCCGAAATATGTTAGTTCAATAGAATTTAATACACAAAAAATAAAGTTTTATAACCACCTGCCTGAAGTTATTGATAATTCGGATATTATTGTTTTCGCAATCCCTTCACCTTTCTTGAAAGAGGCGCTTGATAAACATTCACTGGTATTTGAAAACAAGTTTATCGTTTCTGCCATTAAGGGGATAATACCTCAATTAAACCTTACCGTTGCTGAATTTTTCAACAGGGAATACGGTGTCCCTTTCAAAAATATGGGCATCATTTCAGGACCATGTCATGCTGAAGAAATCGCTCTCGAGCGCCTCTCTTATCTTACTGTTGCATCTGCTACAAAATATAAAGCTGAAGAACTTGCCAGTTTCCTTCGCTGTAATTATGTGAAAGTAAGAAGTTCAAAAGACATATACGGGATTGAGTATGCCGCTGTACTCAAGAATATTATGGCCATAGCCGCAGGAATTTGTCACGGGCTGGGTTATGGCGATAACTTTCTTGCCGTATTGATTTCCAATGCCAGCCAGGAGATCAAGAGGTTTCTTGATAAAACCTATAAAAGCAAGAGAAAAGTTAACAGTTCGGCTTACCTGGGCGACCTGCTGGTAACATCCTATTCACAGTTTTCAAGAAACAGGACTTTTGGAACAATGATCGGGAAGGGATATTCTGTTAAATCAACCCAACTCGAAATGAACATGATTGCGGAAGGCTACCATGCCATTGCCTGTGTCAAAGAGATAAATAAAACTTACAATGTGCGCATGCCGATACTTGATGCGGTGTATCATATTGTAAATGATAGAATTTCTCCGGCGCTGGAGATTAAACTGTTGTCAGAAAAACTAAAATAGCATATTAATTTTATCCAATATGGAAAACCTGAAGATTAACATCGAAAAAGTCTTTGATTTTGTGGGCAAAGACGAAATATTCAGTCTTAAAGCCAATGCGCTTGCAAGCCTGAACAGTTTACACAAAAAGACCGGTAAGGGGAGTGATTTTCTTGGCTGGGTAAACCTGCCATCGCAAATTACCGGAGCAGAAATGGATGATATTGAAAACACCTCAAGGATTATAAGAACGAGAATTGACCTTGTTGTTGTGGTCGGAATTGGAGGTTCTTACCTGGGAACACGTGCAGTAGCTGAAGCGCTGACTCATTCGTTTGAATATCTCAAAGATAAAAACACTAATCCGCAGATAATTTATGCAGGGCAAAACCTTGGTGAAGACTATCTAACAGAATTACTTGAGATACTCGATAAAAAGAGATATGCTATTGTGGTGATATCAAAATCCGGGACTACCACCGAGCCGGCAGTTGCTTTCAGGATACTTAAACGCCACCTTGAAGCTAAAGTGGGAAGGGAAGAGGCCAAAAACCTTATCATTGCCATTACCGATGAAAAAAAAGGTGCGTTGCGTAAGATGGCGGGTGATGAGGGATATAAAACCTATGTGATACCTGGTGATGTTGGTGGCCGTTATTCTGTGCTCACGCCTGTTGGTTTGGTGCCGTTGGCTATCGCCGGTTTTGATATCCGTTCGCTGGTAAAGGGTGCAAAAGATATGCTGGCACTTACATTGCCGGAGGTCGCATTTGAAAAAAATCCTGCTGCTTTATATGCGTCAACAAGATACCTTTTGTACAGAAAGGGGAAGAAAATTGAAATACTGGCCAACTACGAGAATAAGCTGCATTATCTTGCAGAATGGTGGAAACAGTTGTATGGCGAAAGCGAAGGCAAAGAGGGCAAAGGTATTTTCCCTGGAAGTGTTGACCTTACTGCCGATCTGCATTCTATGGGACAATACATACAAGAAGGGGAACGCATATTGATGGAAACAGTTATTTCAATAAAATCTCCGAAAGCCAGCCTTGAAATACCCACCGATGATGACAACCTGGATGGATTGAATTTTCTCGCCGGCAAAAGAATTGACGAAGTGAACAAGATGGCCGAACTGGGTACCATGCTTGCACATATTGACGGGGGTGTTCCGAACATACAGGTTTTACTTCCGGTTTTAAACGAGTATTATATCGGGCAATTGATGTACTTTTTTGAAATTGCCTGTGGAATAAGTGGTTATTTGCTTGGGGTAAATCCCTTTAATCAACCTGGTGTTGAAGCTTATAAGAAAAATATGTTCGCGCTTTTAGATAAACCCGGCTTTGAATCTGAATCGGCTGACATTAAAAAGAGGTTAAAATAAAATAAT
>JAFGPL010000076.1 GCA_016936215.1 Bacteroidales bacterium | reverse complement strand
ATAAACGCGGCCACCATGCTCGGGCAGTCGAAGAATGTGTTTCAGTCGGAGATTGATGCTGTCTGTGAGCTTACCGATTTCTTCAGGTTCAATGTAAAATATATGTCAGAGATATATGATTTCCAGCCCATTTCACCATCTGGTATTTGGAACAGGCTCGACTGGAGGCCGCTGGAAGGTTTTATTTTCGCGCTTACACCTTTTAACTTTACATCTATTGCCGGTAACCTGCCGTCGGCGCCTGCCATGATGGGGAACGTTGTGGTATGGAAACCTTCAAAAGGACAGATACTATCGGCAAGGGTTATTATGGAACTTTTCAAGGAAGCCGGTCTGCCTGATGGTGTCATCAACCAGGTATTTGTATCAGGTCCCGTGGCAGGTGACGTGGTTTTTTCCCACCCGAATTTCGCGGGGTTCCATTTTACAGGTTCCACAGAAGTGTTCCAGGGTATATGGAAAACCATCGGCAACAATATCCATACCTATAAAACATATCCCCGTATTGTTGGCGAAACCGGGGGCAAAGATTTTGTTATGGTACACAGCTCGGCACAACCAAACCAGGTGTCTACGGCACTGGTACGCGGCGCCTTTGAATACCAGGGGCAAAAATGTTCTGCTGCTTCACGTGCATATATTCCACAGTCGCTGTGGCCCGAAATACGAGACCTGATGATAGAAGACCTCTCTACCTTTAAAATGGGCGGGCCTGAAGATTTTTCAAATTTTATCAATGCCGTGATTGACGAGGCTGCTTTTAATAAACTGTCAGGGGTAATTGAGCGTGTGAAGAAGGAAAAAACGGCAAAAATCATAGCCGGGGGTGGTTTTGATAAATCGAAAGGATACTTTATTGAACCTACCATTGTAGAAACAAGCGACCCGAAGTACTTTACCATGGAAGAGGAGTTTTTCGGGCCGATTTTATCGGTATATGTTTACCCTGATCATAAATATAAGGAAGCGCTTGAACTTTGCGATACCACATCCATATACGGGCTAACAGGTTCGATATTTGCAACCGACCGCGAGGCTATCAACCTGGCTTCTGCCACGCTGATGAATGCTGCCGGAAATTTCTATATCAACGATAAACCCACAGGCGCTGTGGTAGGCCAACAGCCTTTTGGAGGTTCAAGGGGTTCAGGCACAAACGACAAAGCCGGTTCGGTGCTAAACCTGTTGCGCTGGTTGTCACCACGGGCAATTAAAGAAAACTTTGTGCCTCCCACGAGTTACAAATATCCGTTTATGGATGAGAAGTAGGGGGGGAGAGGCGATAGGCGATAGGTTTTAGGCCAAAGGAAGGAGATGCTTCCTTCGTCAGCATGACAAAGAGAGAGATGAGTGTTTGTCATCCTGGGTCATGTATTTGTCCTCCTGAGCGATAGCGAAGGACCTTCTTCAATGAATAGACGCTTGCCAATGAGATGCTTCACTGGCGTTCAGCATGACAAAGAAAGAGATGTGTGTTTGTCATCCTGAGTCATGTGTTTGTCATCCTGAACGATAGTGAAGGACCCTCTTCAATGAATAGACACTTCAAAATGAGATGCTTCACTGGCGTTCAGCATGACAAAGGTGTTATGGAGATGCTTCACTGGCGTTCAGCATGACAAGGGATTTTATATAGATGCTTCCTTCGTCAGCATGACAAAGAGAGAGTCGTGTGTTTATCATCCCGGGTTGTGTGTTTGTCATCCTGAACGATAGTGAAGAACTTTTCTCATGACCGGAGGGAGTAATCTTCTTAATAAATTGCATTTATCCAATCGTCTTTTTGTATCCATCTCACGCATAATTTGTATTATAATTCACCGGTTGGGCAATATCAAATCCCCCTTTTCATATATTTGTCCGCAAAACAACTTCAATATGCAGTACGGATATTTTGACGACAAAAACAAAGAATACGTGATCACCCGTCCCGACACTCCCAAATCGTGGAGCAATTACTTAGGTTCGACAGAATACGGGGCTATCATCACCAATAATGCCGGGGGCTACAGCTTCTATAAATCGGGCGGTATGGGGCGATTCATGCGCATACGGTTCAACTCGGTGCCGATGGATCAGCCCGGCAGGTACATCTATTTTCATGACAAAGTGTCGAAAGATTACTGGTCGGCCTCGTGGCAGCCTGTCAGTAAGCCTTTGGGTGAATATAAATCGGTTTGCCGTCATGGTACCGGCTATACCATTATCACTTCAGAATATAAAAATATTGAGTCGGAAGTAACATGGTTTGTGCCGCTGGGAAAGACTTTTGAAGTATGGAAGGTGAAAGTCAGAAACAACGACAAGGTGAAGAGGCTCCTCAATGCCTTCACTTACGTGGAATATGCCGGTACATGGAATGCCATTGACGACCTGCTGAATATACAGTATGTGCAGTATATTGCCATGATGAAGAACATTGACGGAATGATTGACCATGGCACCAACGTGAATATACCGCCCATGCCGGATAATTTTAAGGAAAAAGACCAAGGTAGGCACACTTTTCAGGCCATTGCAGGGGCAAAGGTCACGGGTTTTGACACCGACCGCGAGATGTTTCTCGGGCCCTACCGCACCTATGCCAACCCGATCGTGGTGGAAAGGGGGCAATGCAACAACCACGAGGCATATGGCGATAACCCCTGCGGTTGCCTGCAGGCTGAATTAATACTCGAACCGGGGGAAACAAAAGAACTTGTCGTGCTTCTGGGTATTGGCAGAGCAGATACTGAAGGAAGGGAGGCTGTTAAAGAGTATTCGGATATCAGTAAAGCAGACAACGAACTGGAGAAAGTAAAACAATACTGGCATGCCAAAATGGGTGGTTTCAGCGCGATAACCCCCGACAGTGAGCTCAACAGCACCATCAACACCTGGGGCATTTATAACTGCCTGATAACCTTTGCATGGTCGCGTGCTGCCAGCCTTATCTATTCTGGTATTGACCGTGACGGTCTGGGGTACCGCGACACCGTACAGGATTTCCTGGGGGTGATGCATGCCATTCCTGAAGAAGCCGGTAAGCGCCTCGAACTGATGATCACCGGGCAGGTTTCCACAGGCGGCGCCATGCCGGTTGTGTTGCCTTTCTCACATAGCCCCGGCAAAGAACCCGCACCTGCAGAAGAGCAGTACCGTTCGGATGATGCGCTCTGGCTCTTCAATGCTGTACCGGCATACGTGAAAGAAACCGGCTGGATTGATTTCTATCGTAAGGTGCTGCCTTATGCCGATAAAGGTGAAGCGACAGTCTTCGGGCACCTGAAACGGGCCATCGAATTCAGCCTTGAACGTAGCGGAAGTCACGGGTTGCCATACGGCTTAAGCGCCGACTGGAACGATTGCCTTAAATTCGGGCACAACGGCGAATCGGTGTTTGTAGCGCTTCAACTGCGTTTTGCCCTGAAAGAATACATCGAAATTGCCCGACTCCTGAATGAGAAAGAGGAAGAAGCATGGAGCAGGCAGGAGCTTGAAAAATCAGACAAAAACCTTCAGCAGCATGCATGGGACGGCGATTGGTTCATGCGCGGTTACCGCTTCGACGGCATGAAATTCGGTTCTAAAACATGCAACGAGGGTAAGATATACCTCAACCCGCAGGCCTGGGCTGTGATAAGCGGCGCCGCAACGGGCAGACAGGCAGAAACGGCGCTCGGCAATGTGGATAAATACCTCGCAACGGATTACGGTATCGCGCTCTGTGACCCGCCTTACACCGACACCGATTATAACATAGTAAGGTCGCAGCTTTTCAATCCCGGGTTGAAGGAAAACGGTGGTATTTTCGTCCATACCCAGGGATGGGCTGTGATGGCCGAAGCCATGCTCGGCAGGGGCAACAGGGCATACAGATATTTGCGGTCATACCTGCCGGCAGCATACAATACCAAAGCAGAAATCCGCGAGATCGAACCTTACGTGGTATGCCAGTCAACGCACAGCAAATACAGTCCCGGGTTTGGCAAATCAAGGATTCCCTGGCTCAGCGGCTCGGCTACATGGACCTATTATGCCATCACGCAATACATTCTTGGTATACGGCCTTGTTATCAAGGTTTGGAGATAGACCCGTGCATCCCTTCTGAATGGAAAGAACTGAGCGTTCATCGCACCTTCAGGGGAAAGAAAATAAATATTATCATAAAAAATAAACCGGGTGTAGAAAAAGGTGTGAAGCGCATATTGCTAAACGGAGCTGAAGTACAGGGCAACCTTATTACCACAGGCCTTTTGAAGGATGACAATGAAGTGCTGGTGGAGATGGGATAAAGGGATTAGGATTTAGGTCATAGGCGTTAGGCTTAAGGTGTTAGGTTTTAGGTGTTAGGCTTTTAGGTATTACCTTAAATCCGCAAGTTAAATAGTAAATAATTGGTAATAAACACCCTTCGACTTCGCTGCTAATGACACTCGGGAATAGCCTTCGACTCCGCTCAGGCTGACTAAGGTGTCAACTAATTATTAAATAGTGGTTTATCACTATCGAGGTCTCAGGGTGACTGTCAGGCTGAGCGCCTGCCCGCCGCACTGCTAAGGCAGGCGGGTAGTCGAAGCCTAATGGGAAAATGTAAATTAACTTGCGGATTTAAGGTATTTAGGTTTTTAGGGAAAAAAAGCTTAAATAATAAGGTAAACAGTTGATTTTTGCCATCACGCTCCGTAGGAGCGACAGTATGGTAGATAGATGAAGCCGAAGAAATTAAGCTCCGTTAGGAGCGACAGATTATTATAAAGAGCGAAACATTTCTTCCAGGCAAAAAGAAAAATGTATCATATTAAAATGTATTTCAGGTTTATCCCTGTCAGGGTTCAGAACCCTGACAAGGGTATGGGGTGGCTTAAACTGAAGCTTTAAACCAGCACCAGTGAACCATTTACAAAACCTTGCAGAATCCTGCAATTACTTTGCAAAATTGCTTTCATTATACCTCTTAGTTATTTACATTTAACATAAATTTGTTCATAATGAATTTTTTTAAAAAAATATGTCATGAAACCCAAATACTTTATCCATACGCTTGCAGGTGTTCTTTTAAATCTTTTTCTGTTGAATGCACAACAAAAAGACATACATTATTACCTCAGCAAAGCGCCATTTAAGATGCCGGAGGTTACGGTGCCGGTATTTCCTGATAAGCAGTTTTCGATTATTGACTATGGCGCCATTGGCGACGGCCAGGCGCTGAACACGAAAGCATTTACCGGCGCTATACAGGCTTGTGCCGAAGCAGGCGGGGGAAAGGTAATTGTCCCGGCGGGTATCTGGCTTACCGGTCCCATAGAGCTTAAGAGCAACATTAACCTGCACGTTGTACGCGGGGCTGTTATCCAGTTTACCTCCGACCGAACACAATACCCTATGGTAAAGGCCACTGCTGTGAGTTCACGGCTTACCACCGCTTCACCGATATTCGGATATAACCTGAAAAACATTGCCATTACCGGCGAAGGCATTATTGATGGTTACGGCGAGAGCTGGCGCCCTGTTAAAAAAGAAAAAACAACAGAGAAACAATGGAGCAACCTTGTAAAATCAGGTGGTGTGGTAAGCGAAGATGGGAAAATATGGTGGCCGTCGAAAGAGGCTCTGGAAGGACAGGATTACCTCAAGACCCTGAGCAAAAACAACCCGAAACCTGCAGCCGAAGATTACCTGCCGGCGCGCGACTTCCTGCGCCCATACATGGTGTATCTTTCTTATTGTGAAAACATATTAGTTGAGGGGGTGATGCTCCGCAACTCGCCGAAATTTGTCTTTTATCCCAATAATTGCAAAAACCTTACCATGCGGTATGTCAGCGTGTTTAACGAATGGTATGCCCAAAACGGCGATGGCATTGATATCAGCGCCTGTAAGAACGTTATTGTGTACAAATGCAATGTTGATGTGGGCGACGATGCCATCTGCATGAAATCGAGCAGGGGAGATGATGCCCCGGGCGAAGCGAGCCTTCAGAATGTGATAATCGCTGCATGCAATGTATACCGTGGTCATGGCGGATTTGTCATCGGCAGCAACACCGATGGCGGGATGCAGAATGTCTTTGTTACCGATATGAACATGGTGGGCACCGATATTGGTATCAGGATTAAAAGCGGTGTTAAAAACGGGGGTGTTGTAAAAAATATTTACATAGAAAATATTTACATGAGCCGGATCATAAACGAAGCCATATCAGTAAATACCTTCTATGAAAACCGTCCGGCAGGTTATAAGCCACCTTCAACACCCGAAGAATTGTCAAAAGAGAAAACACCGGAATTCAGCAGGTTTTTCCTGAAGAATATCTATTGTCACAGCGCCAAAACAGCTATGGAACTTACCGGTATGGAAGAGATGCCGCTGAAGGATTTTTATTTTGAAAACATTGTGATCTCGGCTGATAAGGGTATTGTTGCCACTGATGTGGAAAACAGTTCATTTGACAATGTAAAAATCCTGCCATCATCAGGCCCGGTTTTTATGCTGAACAATGCCAGGCAGATCAATATAACAAGTTGTCCGCTGGCAGATGAGGAAGGCGTATTTTTAAGTGTTTCAGGGGAAAAGACATCCGGTATCGTCATTTCAGAAACCCCACTCCCAAAAACTGGCACAGTCATTCAATTTGCAGAAGACATGGATAAAAAGAGTGTGGTGGTTAAATAACTTAATAAGCCTTTAAGAGGCGTGTAAAAAGTCTGGTCTTAGATCCTTAATGAATCTGAAAAGTAAGCCGGTTATGCGATGAGATTGCCACATCCCGGGGTACCGGGATTCGCAATGACGGTTTCAACTTGATTACACAGTCTCTCAATGACGTCTTGGAAATGAGATGTAATAGGCTAATATGCTGATTTGAAACCCCACTCATAAAATTACTCGTCATCGAGGCGCCTACGCTAAAATTACGACGTCATCGCGAGGAACGAAGCGATCCCTTGATTGAAACACGGGCTAAAATATTATTGAATTTGAATAGCAGTTCGGTTGTTCCATTAGATTACCACATCCCGGAGTACCGGGATTCGCAATGACGGTTTCAAATGAAAATTGACGGACTCCTTACCCAGTCTCTCAATGACGGTTTTAATTTAGCGATTTGTACACAAATGATTTCAAAGTAATATTGTATTTTTAAAAAAACAATTAAACTTTGCACTAATGGAAAGAGGCGGTTATGTATATATTCTTACCAATAAATATAATACCGTCCTTTATGTTGGTGTAACAAGTAAACTAAAACAACGGATTTACGATCATAGATTCAAAACATATCCAAAATCCTTTTCAAAAAGATACAATTTGTATAAACTTGTTTATTTCGAGTTTCACTCAACAATAGAAGAGGCTATTTACAGAGAAAAACAGTTGAAAGCCGGCTCACGTCAAACAAAATTAAACTTGATTAATAAGTTTAATGAATCATGGAAAGATTTGTGGGATGATATTCAGGAATTTGATTAAACCACGGATGTATACATTAACATAATTAAATCAACAGTCCTGTTAATTCATGAAATTGCCACGTCCCGGGGTACCGGGCAATGACGTCTTTGTCTTTAAGTGTGATCGACAAATTTGTTAATTTGAAACCACGCACTTGGCAATAACCGTCATCGCGAGGAACGAAGCGATCCCCTGATTGAAACACGGATTAAAGCATTACTAGGTCTGAATGCCGGTTGTGCTATAAGATTGCCACATCCCGGGGTACCGGGATTCGTATGACGGTTTCAAAAAGGCGAATCCTTTATAGGGCTTATTAACAAAGGTTTCACATTAAACCCCGGCAATTATTTCTTCTCCTTTTTATCAAGAATTTTTTCTATCTCATCCATAATGGCATTCATAGATTCAATAGTCTTGTCGAATGGGGCAGAGGTAGTCATGTCCACGCCTGCATTTTTCAGCAGTTCGATTGGGTAATCCGAACCCCCTGAAGAAATAAACTTCATATATTTTTCCAATGCACCATCTTCTTTATTGATAACCCTTTCAGCCAGAGATATGGAAGCTGTAAATGAGGTGCTGTACTGGTAAACATAATACCTGTAATAAAAGTGTGGAATGAAAGCCCACTCCATCGAGATATTGTCATCTATGTAACAAATACCTTTATCGTGACCATAATATTTTTTGACCAGGTCTTCATACATTTTCGATAAAACATCTCCCGTAAGGGGTTGACCTTTCTCGGCCGCTTCGTGCATTTTCAGCTCATATTCGGCAAACTGTGTCTGTCTGAACAGGGTTCCTTTGTATCCGTCGAGCCATTCCATCAGCAACGAAAGCCGTACATCATCATCTTTGATCTCTTTCATCATTTCGTCGAAAAGCAGAACTTCATTAAATGTAGAGGCCACTTCAGCAACAAAAGTAGTGTACCTGCTTGTGGGATATGGTTGTGTTTTATTTGAAAAATAGCTGTGCATGGTATGGCCCAGTTCGTGGGCAAGGGTGCTCACATCGTCGTACAAATCGTTGTAATTTAGAAGGATATATGGGTGCTCATCATATGCAGCTCCATTGGAATAGGCCCCCGAGCGTTTTGCTGTTGTGGGGTAAACATCAATCCATCTTTCATTAAAAGCTTTTTCAACAGTTGACACATACTCTGATCCAAGAGGGTTAAGCGCTTTCAGGATAAGTTCTTTCGCCTGATCGTATGAATATGTTAATTCTACATCTTTTACGACCGGTGCGTACAAATCGAGATATTTCAGTGTATCTACTCCCATCATGCGCTTTTTAATTGCAAGGTATCTGTGAAAGGCCGGCAGATTTTTGTTTACATTGTCAACCAGCGAATGGTAAACATCAACAGGAATGTTGTTCGGATATAGCGCCGCATCAAGGGTTGAGCTATAATTTCTTGCTTTTGAACCAAAAATATGGGCTTTTACATTTCCGTAAAGCATCTCACCAAAGGAGGCTTCAAATTTCTTGTAGTTGTCCCAGAAGGCTTTAAACACAATCTCGCGGTCGGCACGGTTTGCCACGGCCCTGTAACGGCTGTATCCCGAACTGTTAAGGGTAACCTTCTCACCGTTGCTGAGTGTAACTTCGGGATATGGCATTTCTGCATTGCTAAAGGTGCTATAAACCGATTGCGAGTTGTCTGAAATAAGTCCCGCCAGCGCCATGATACGCTCTTCGGGTTCGCTCAGCGTGTGTGCTTTTTCGCGAAAAAGATCGTTAAGGTCTTTTCGGTAAACTTCAAGCCTGGGTTCTTCTTTTAAGAATTTTTCGACAACGCTCCATTCTGATTTTAGTATTTCGGGATTGATATAAGCAGCCTTTGCAGAGAAATCTGAAAAAATCTGCTGCAGCTCTTTTTCCATTGATGAATATTTCATGTCGCGGGTATCTAGGTCGCCGTGCATGCTGCTGTATATGTATAATTTGGTAGCCTCTTTACTGACTTTTGAAGAATATTCAAGACAGGCGAGCAGGTTTGATGCCGACTGCATCAGGGTGCCCTTAAAACTTTCAACTTTAGCCAGCTCGGTCACCAGTTCATTTTTCTTTTTTTCCCATTCTTCGTCTGAAGCAAAAAGCGGTGTCAGGTCCCATTTGTATTTGTCTGCGATTTCACTTCTGTCTTTTTGCGCCAAAAGGCTGAGTGGCAGAAGGTACAACAGGGTTACCAGCATAAGTGTGTAATTCAAGGCTTTGTTTTTCATAGGATATGATTTAATATTTAAAGATTTTATTCTTTTTAAAATAATTATAAAACTATTGAAAAAAAAATTCTCAAAATATGGGGATTTGTCATAAGTAAGAAAAAGACCCTGTTCCGGTATAATTCAGTGTTCCTTTAAATTGATGTTTAGCTTAATGTGAGATCGGACAATAATAAAAATGAAATATGATATTTAGAATAGGCATTCTTAATGAAATCTTTGAGCCTTCGTGTCTCCGCTTTCTAAAGCTAAGCGGCAGACAGGTTAGCGGCATTTATAATATTGCCACAAAGTCTCAAAGACTCCAAGTAATCACAAAGAATTAAAGAATAAAAATTATGATACCTTTAAAATATTCATTTTCTTTTTGAATTCATGAACTTGCGCACATATAAAAAAGATTTTACACAAAATGTTATCATTTCACCGGTTTATTCTGTAACTCCAACATACCAAATCTGCATTTCATGGTCAAATCGTTGTGTGAATTTTAAAAAGGCTCTTCATTTGCCCGAAAATAATTCACAATTCTCATGAAAAAGTTATCATTTATAATCGCTTTTATTGCATATACCTTTTGTGGTTTTTCACAGGATTTAACCCAGACAATCAGGGGAAAAATCCTTGATAAGCAGACTCAGATACCCGTTATCGGCGCCAATGTATTTTTACCGGCTACGAATCCTGTTATAGGAACAATTACAGATGGCGAAGGAAATTTTAAACTTGAGAATATTGCCGTCGGGCGCCATACCCTTCAGATTAGCTGCGTGGGATACAACGGAGTTACAATACCTAACATTGTTGTTACTTCTGCAAAGGAGGTTGTTCTGGAAATAGGTATTGAAGAACTGGTCAGCCAGCTTGAGGAAATAGTGGTTACCGCCCGTCAGAAGAAAGATCCGCTAAACAAAATGGCGGCTATCAGCGCCCGTTCATTCACTGTGGAAGAGACCGGCAGGTTTGCCGGTGCGCTGACAGACCCGGCAAGAATGGCCACAGCCTATGCGGGGGTAATTGCCGCAAGCGATCAGCGAAACGATATCATCATCAGGGGGAATTCACCCCTTGGCCTGCTCTGGAAACTTGAAGATATCAATATCCCGAACCCAAACCACTTTTCGAGTATCAGCACCACCGGGGGCGGAATAAGTATCCTCAATAACAACAACCTGTCAAATTCCGATTTCCTGACAGGCGCTTTTCCTGCCGAATACGGGAATGCGCTCGCAGGTGTATTCGATTTAAAGTTGAAAAGAGGAAACGATGAAGCATACGAAAGTATGGTCCAGGTGGGTGTTACAGGTCTGGAGCTGGGCCTGGAAGGGCCTTTACCGGGAATTGAAAAAAGTGCCTTCATTGCCAATTACCGGCTTTCAACTATAGGAATTATTAACGCTATGGGAATTGTGGATGATAAAGATTTACCGGCTATTCCAAAATTTCAGGATATGACTTTTAAAGTTGATTTTCCAAATTCATCGAGGTCAGGAAAATTCACGCTTTTCGGAATCGGAGGCATAAGTACGATTGACCTGAAATTTAAGCCTGAGGAGCTTGAACAAGACGAATATCTTGATGTTGAAAACCAGAATCATTATACCGATTGCAGAACCGGAGTACTGGGAATATCGCACAATATCAGAATTTCGGACAACAGCCGGATAAAATCAACTGTTGCAGTAACCGGCAGCGAAAGCAGCGTGGTATCCGACACCATCATGGGTCCAAAAGAGGTAAGGCTGATTGGTATGACCAAATCTTCAGAGGTTAGGTACATTTTATCTGTGAAAATGAACAACAGGTTAAACAGCCGAAATAATTTTGAGAGCGGGATCAGTTTAAATCATATAAAATTCAATTATCTCGACAGTAATTATCTTGGCGAGATCATTGACCGATACCATGTATGGCACAATTTGCAAGGTAACTCCACTTTGTACGAAGCCTATACACAATGGCAGCATAAGTTCAACGATAAAATGGTGCTGAATTCCGGTATTCATGGTCAGTTCTTTGATTACAGCAGCAAATATGCCATCGAGCCAAGACTGGGTTTTAAATGGACATTGAAAGACAATCATGTATTAAGCATTGGAACGGGACTGCACAGCCAGGTTCAGCCCTTTGTGTTTTATATTTATCAGACCGAAATCAGCCCGGGTAATTTTATTCATACTAACAGAAACCTTGATTTTACAAAAAGCCTGCATTTCGTAGCAGGATATGATCATAATTTTTTGAAGGAATTCAGGATTAAGTCCGAAGTTTATTATCAATACCTGTACGATATTCCTGTGGAGAGTCATTCATCTTTGTTTTCGATGGCAAATGTGGGAGCGGAATTTACCATGCCGTTTGCCGACAGCCTTATCAACAAAGGCACAGGTGAAAACTATGGTCTGGAATTAACTTTCGAAAAATTTTTCAGCAAAAACTACTATTTCCTGGTAACCTCGACACTGTTTCAATCTAAATATACAGGTAGCGACGGGATTAAGAGGAATACGGTTTTCAACAGCAATTACACATTAACAGCTTTGGGAGGTATCGAACTGAATATCACCAAAAAGACTGTATTTCTTACCGATACAAGAATCACTTTTGCTGGCGGAAGAAGATACATTCCGGTAAACCTTACCGAATCAAAGATTCAGGGGTATGAAGTACTGGAAAACAATCATGCCTATAAATACAGACTGAATGATTATTTCAGGCTTGATTACAAATTAGGGTTCAGGTTTAACCGGGCAAAAGTATTTCATTATGTTGTAGTTGACATTATGAATGTTCTCAATACCAAAAACATTTTCCAGAAAGTCTATAATCCCAAAACCAATGACATATATGATGTTTTCCAGTATGGCATGATACCGAACATATTCTACCGACTTGAGTTCTGACAGTTAACCAACAGGCAGACTATTGTGTTCTTTTCCTTATTTCTCTTAACTTTAAATAATGAATTCTGACTATGTAAACCAACCATGAACAGAACACTCCGAAAATACAGTACCCGTATTGCTGCTGCAATTCTGATTCATTTTATTATTAAGATCTTCGATGAGACATTCAATGACAGGATTTTTGTTTTAGACCAACGCGGAGTTTTATTCCTGGTCTATTTTATTTCTTTTATCCTTATTGTCTGGGAAGCAGGCGATGTGCTTTACAGGTATTCTGTGAGGACTTTCCTTAGAAAATACGAGATCATAAAACAGGTAACTTTGCTGATGATGGTTTACCTTGTTTACGGGGTTTTTGTAATGGTACTTTTCACGGTGTCTTACTCTCTATTTGATCTGATACTATTCAATCTGCCCCATTACGGCCATCCGACCCGTTTTTTCGATTTTGACGCAAACGTGGGTATGTATATTGCCTATGTTGGCGTACTTGTGTTTATTGGGCAGATTTATGTATTCAATCACTGGAAAAAGGAGCGTTTGATGTCTGAGCAGTTACAGAAAGAGAATTTCCAGGCGAAATTCGAGGCGCTGAAAAACCAGATTGACCCGCACTTCTTTTTTAATAATCTCAGCGTGCTTACATCTCTGGTCTATAAAAATCCTGACCTGGCTGCAGAATACATCAATCAATTGTCGAAGATTTACCGGTATATACTCGACAAAAGAGATGAATTGCTGGTTCCGCTAAGCGAGGAGCTTACCTTTCTTGATTCTTATTTTTTCCTGATAAAAATACGCCATGAAGAGCACATAACTTTTAATACCAGCCTGAACGAAAGTACAGGCACTACCTGTTTTCTGCCCCCGAATACCTTGCAGATGCTTATTGAAAATGCAATCAAGCACAACCGTTTTTCAGATGAGGAACCTCTTGAAATAACAATCTCTGAGAACCATGATTTTCTTCTGATAGAAAATACTTTAAACAGAAGAAGGCAGATGGAATCAACGCTGAAAATCGGCCTGGAAAATATAAAAAAACGCTACGAATTGCTTGGCCTTAATTCTGTTGTGGTTTTAGAAGAAGAGGGGAAATTTATTGTTTCTTTGCCAAAAATCGGAAAAGAGATTTATGAAAATAGTAATATTCGAAGATGAAAGGCTTAATGCCGAACGCCTCGCTGAACTAGTGCAGCATTATGACAAATCAATAGAAATAGCGGCCATACTGGAATCTGTAAGGCAGGGGGTTGAGTGGTTTCGGAACCATCCTGCACCCGATCTGATATTAATGGACATAAGGCTTACCGATGGCCTCTCTTTTGAATTGTTTGAACAGGTTAATATCGAATCTCCGGTAATTTTTACCACGGCCTATGATGAGTACGCCATAAAGGCCTTTAAATTTAATAGTGTTGATTATCTTGTTAAACCGATAGATTTTATTGAATTAAAGGCAGCAATTGATAAATATAAAAAGCATAAAAGCCCTTTATCTGCTGAATTTCTCTATACAGTGCTAAAACAGTTTGATAACAAATATAAAGACCGTTTCCTGGTAAAGATCGGCGATCAGTTGAAGCATGTTCAAGCCTCTGAAATTGCATATTTTTTATTTGAAGACGGAATGGTGATGGCTGTTACAAAAGGTAAGTCGTCCCTACCGATGGATTACTCACTCGACCAGCTGGAGCCATTGCTCGATCCGAAGATATTTTTCAGGCTGAACCGGAAGGTTATTGCCAACATCAGCAGTATTGCAAAGATTCATGCGTATTTCAATGGCCGGTTGAAGATTGAATTGAATCCTGCGGTGAATGAAGACATTATCGTAAGCCGCGATAAAACAGGTAAATTCAAGATATGGATGGGAGGATGAATGAATTCTGCTTTATTTCTCGTTTAGAATTTTATTTGTGATATCCAGCGTGGGCCAAAGATTTTCATCAAGATATACCGGTCTGATGTTAAGCAGGGGTTTCCCCTCTGCAGTGCGGGTATAGGCATGGTAAACGATAAAAGTGGTGTCGTTTTCGGTAAAAAAACCATTGTGCCCGCGCCCGGGTTCATCGTAATCGCCTGCAAGAAACAACGTATAGTTGTTATCAACCCAGCTTTTGCCTTCTTTGTTAAGATAGGGGCCTTTTATATTCTCAGACCTGCCCATCACTATCTGGTAGGTACTTTCGAGCCCGGCACAGCATTTACCCCGTGAGGCAAAGATGTAATAATAGCCATTGGCTTTAATCACAAAAACACCTTCGCCCAGTGAAGTGGTGATAACGGTTATATCCGGTGGGTCTTTAAGAAGCTTGCCTGTTGCGGGGTTTAATTCAACAAGCCTCAGTCCGGCTTTGTAGGAACCGTAAAAAAGCCATACCCTTCCGTCGTTATCAACAAAAACATTGGGGTCTATTACATTTACCCCTTGGCCCCCGTTCCTGAAGTCTATGATTTTGCCTTCGTCAATCCATTTATAATCAGCACTGTTGGTGTCAAGGGTTGTATTGGCGGTATAGCCTATACTTGAATTGAAATTCATCCATGCCGATACAGAATAATAGAGATGATATTTCCCGTTACGATAGTGTATATCTGGCGCCCAAAGGTGCCCGTCCTGTTCGGGAATATCGTTTTTATGCCAGGAAGGAAGTTTTACCTTCGAAAATACATTTCCCGATTTTCTCCAGGTGATCCTGTCGTTTGAAGTTTTAATTGAAATGCCGTGCCCGGTATGGAAAATATAATAGGTACTGTCTTGTTTTATCATCACCGGGTCGTGCACCCACAGGTCTCCTTTAAGATTGTTTTGATACGATTGTGCAGAAACAAAAGCATTGAAAGGCAAGAACCACATTATCAAAAGAAGTGTTATTCTTATGACTTTGCTATTCAGTTTTTTTCCTTTATTTGTTAGTGTAGGCATCAGATTTAGATGAATGATAAGACAATATCCACGGCTTATCTTACAACCCTTGCCCCGCCTCCTTTCATCAGTTTCTCTACTTCCTGGAGCGAAGCCATAGATGTATCGCCGGGGGTGGTCATGGCCAGTGCACCGTGTGCAGCGCCATATTCTACTGCCTGTTTGGCATTGTCTGTTGTCAGGAAACCGTATATCAATCCTGAGGCGAAGCTGTCGCCGCCACCCACACGGTCGTATATTTCAAGGTCTTCACGAAGGGTAGCCTCGTGAAATTCTCCATTTGCCCAGCATATAGCCCCCCAGGAATTTACAGTAGCTGTTTTTACCGTGCGAAGCGTTGTGGCTACTACCTTAAAATTCGGATATGCGGCTACAGCCTTGTTGATCATTTTCCTGAAACTTCCGGTATCAAGTTTCGAGAGGTTTTCATCCACACCTTCAACCTCAAAACCGAGCGATGCGGTAAAATCTTCTTCGTTACCGATCATCACATCCACGTATTTTGCCAGCTCTTTGTTTACCTCCCTGGCTTTCTCCTGTCCTCCTATTGATTTCCACAGAGATGGCCGGTAGTTTAAATCATAAGATATCATAGTGCCATGTTTTTTGGCAGCCTTCATGGCTTCGAGAATTACATCAGGAGTGGTTTTGGAGAGGGCAGCATAAATACCCCCGGTATGGAACCATCTTGCACCGTCTTCCCCAAAGATTTTCTCCCAGTCAATATCTCCTTTTTTTAATTGTGATGCGGCTGTGTTGCCCCTGTCAGATACTCCCAGCGCTCCACGAATGCCAAATCCGCGCTCGGTAAAATTAAATCCGTTGCGCACAGTCCTTCCAATTCCATCATAGGGTATCCATTTAATGTAACCGGTGTCAACACCTCCCTGCATGATAAAATCTTCTACCAAACGGCCTATGTCGTTATCTGCAAATGCTGTGACAACGGCAGTGCGCAACCTGAAACATTTTCGCAGGCCGCGTGCCACGTTGTATTCCCCACCGCCTTCCCATACTTTAAAATCGCGGGCATTACGTATCCTGCCATCGCCCGGGTCAAACCTCAGCATAATTTCTCCTAGAGAAATCTCGTCATATTTGCACTTGTCAGCCGGTTTTAAATTCAATATTGCCATCGGGTATTATTTTTAAGTTATTTTCCTGGTTTAAAACTAATAATAAAAGGTTTATCGTTCAAACTAAAATTTTCTTCTTTTCTGATTACAAAATTATACAAACGTGGTTGTGCTGCAACTAAAATATTAAAACAATGCTGATATTATTTCCAAGTCTGAAAACCAACTAATGAGATACTTGTTAATAAAAACAAAATAGTAGTTATCTTTATGCCAAAAGGAAAAAACATGGACAACCCGAAACAAAATGCAATAAATTTCACTTCGCTGTTTATATACCTGGCATTTCTTATTCTTGCAGGTTTTATGATGAAATCAAAAGGATTGGATCTAAGGGATATATCGGTGAGGGAGATTATCATACTGATACTTGCTTCATATAGGTTGACCCGCATACTAGTGTTCGAAAAAATTCTAAAATTCCTGAGGGATTTTGTCAAATCAAAGAAAAGTATTTCAGCATTAAATACGGTAAGGTATATTATAACATGTCCGTGGTGTGCAGGGGTATGGGTCACCCTTGTTATTGCAGTGCTCTATTTTCTTGTACCTTATGGAGTTTTCCTGGTATATATACTTGCCATTTCCGGGGTAGCTTCTTTTATTGTATTACTTGCCAACCTGCTGGGTTTGAAAATTGAAGAAAAACAAAGCGCTGTGCACCCAAAAAAGGATAGCTAAATGTGATTTAAATTACTGGGAAATGAGTTAATAGCAATCTTTTAAATAGCTCAACCAGATCGTCTTAAAGAAATGAATTCCACCAATAACCATTAGTTTTTAAGCACCTTTATTTTATAGTCCACATCCACTTTACCTTTGGTAATATCGTTCAGTTTTCCCTTTAAGAGCTTTTTTCTCAAGGGCGACAGGTGGTCAATAAAAAGAATGCCCTGGAGATGGTCGTATTCGTGCTGAATGACCCTTGCTTTAACGCCATCGTATTCTTCATCGTGAAACTGCCAGTTCTCATCATAATACTGTATGCGTACTTTAGATTCCCTGTTCACATCTTCATGGATTTTTGGCAAACTAAGACATCCTTCGTTGTATGTTGTTATTTCGCCCTCCCTGTTTATAATTTCGGGGTTAATAAATGTTTTTTTAAAGTTCTGAAGATCGGGATTCTTTTCATCAAGCTCAGCAGTGTCAATCACAAACATTCTTACGGATTTCCCGATCTGCGGTGCAGCAAGTCCAACCCCATCAGACTTATACATTGTTTCCCACATGTCGGCAATAAACTTCTGAAGGTTTGGGTAATCCTTATCTATTTTACCTGCTACTTTTCTAAGCACCGGAGAACCATATACTACTATAGGATAAACCATAATTCTGTAACAAAATATATTTATTTAACTTATCTACTGCTCATTTGTTTGTTGCATCAAGGTATGATTGCAGGATGATCGCTGCACTAATTTTGTCTACCATCGCCTTGTCCTGGCGCTGTTTTTTCTTTAAACCTCCATCAATCATTGTCTGAAATGCAATTTTTGAAGAAAAACGTTCATCTGTCAATATAATTTTCTTTGCGGGATAAGTTTTTTCAAGTTTTTTTATAAAAGGATTAATGTATATAACGCTTTCAGAGGGCTGGTTGTTCATTTTTTTTGGATAACCGATGACAATTACATCTACCGGTTCTTTTCCGAAATAGTCATTGAGGAAGGTAAATATTTCACTTGTGGCAACGGTTTGCAGCGGCGATGCAAAAAGTTGCAGCGGATCTGTAACAGCTACGCCTACTCTTTTATTACCATAATCAAGTGCAATAATCCTTTTCAATTTTTATTTGGATTAAATAAATACAAAATTAAATAAAAAAGCGGCATTTTGCCGCCTTTTTATCTATCATGCTGATAATTATTTATTTGGAGAAGTCCATAGCAGCCAAACGTTTGTAACTGTTGAACCTCCATTTTGCATTTTCTTCGGCTGCGGCAAACAGTTCCACAGCATCTTTCGGGAATGCTTTCTTCAAAGAAGTATACCTTACTTCTCCGCTAAGGAAATCCTGGAATTTTGTCCAGTCAGGTTCTTTTGAGTCAAGCTCGAAAGGATTTTTTCCTTCTTTTTCCATCAGCGGGTTATACCTGTAAAGATGCCAGTATCCGGCGTCAACAGCGCGTTTCATCTCTTCCTGCGACTTGTCCATTCCATCTCTCAGGCCATGGTTGATACAGGGGGCATAGGCAATGATAAGTGAAGGCCCGGGATATGCTTCTGCTTCGCGGAGCGCTTTAAGAAACTGGTTCTGGCTGGCGCCCATTGCAACCTGGGCAACATACACATAACCATAGGTCATGGCCATTGCGCCAAGGTCTTTTTTCCTTATTCGTTTACCTGATGCTGCAAATTTTGCCACGGCACCAATAGGTGTTGATTTAGACGACTGGCCTCCTGTATTGGAATATACTTCCGTGTCAAGCACCAGTATATTAATATCTTCACCAGAGGCAAGCACATGGTCAAGTCCGCCATATCCAATGTCGTATGCCCATCCGTCGCCTCCAAATACCCATACCGATTTTTTAATAAGGTATTGTTGAAGGTCAATGATCTGTTTTGCTATAGGGTCTTTCTCTTTTGAAAGTTGATTGATAACTTTTACCGAAGCAACTTTTGAGGTTCCTGCAATGTTCATTCCGTCAATCCATTCCTGGAAAACAGCTTTGGTGTCGGCAGATATGTTTGTGTTATTTGCAATAGCATCAGCCATAAGCCGGGCTATCCTTTCACGAAGTTTTCTAACACCTAATGCAATACCAAAGCCATATTCGGCATTGTCTTCAAACAATGAGTTTGCCCAGGCCGGTCCTTTGCCTTCCTTGTTGGTGCAATATGGGGTTGACGGGGCCGATCCGCCATAGATAGAGGAACAACCTGTAGCATTTGCTACGATCATCCTTTCGCCATAAAGCTGTGTTATAAGCTTGATATAAGGAGTTTCACCACACCCGGCACAAGCTCCTGAGTATTCAAACAGTGGTTGTGCAAACTGGCTGTTTTTGACCGACTTTTCAAGCTCAATGTTTTCAGTTTTGTATGAAACGTTTTCTGAAATATAGTTCCAGTTGGACACTTCATTTAATTGTGATCCAAGAGGTTTCAGAACCAGTGATTTTTCTTTTGAAGGGCAAACATTTACGCATACGCCGCATCCTGTACAATCCATAGGGCTTAACTGAAGTCTGTACCGCAAACCTTCATACCCTTTGCCTTTGATCTCAAGGGTAACAAGTTCGCCAGGTGCACCTTTGATCTCTTCTTCTGTCATGAGAAATGGCCTGATACAGGCATGGGGACAAACAAAAGCACATTGGTTACACTGTATACAGTTTTCGGGTATCCATTCGGGCACATTTACAGCCACACCGCGCTTTTCGAAGGCAGTTGTCCCGGCCGGGAATGTGCCGTCTTCCCTTCCCAGGAATGCACTTACTTTAAGGTCATCGCCTTTAAGATTATTAATTGGTTCACAAACATTCTTAATAAAGTCGGGAACATTTTTCCTGTCTGCCTGAACGGGTTTGGGTTCAAGTTTTGCCCATTCAGCAGGCACTTCAATCTTTTCAACATCACCGCCACGGTCTACGGCAGCATGGTTCATTTTTACTATCTCTTCACCTTTACGGCTAAATGTTTTTACGATAGCTGCTTTCATTTCTTTTACCGCATCTTCGTAAGGGATAACATTGGCAATTTTGAAAAATGCCGATTGCATTATAGTATTGGTCCTGTTTCCAAGCCCTATTTCCTGTGCAATTTTGGTGGCATTTATTATATAAAACTGAATATTGTTTTCTGCCAGGTATTTCTTCATATGGTCGGGAAGCCTTTTTTTAGTTTCTTCAGCGTCCCAGATACTGTTCAGAAGGAATGTGCATCCTTTTTTCAATCCTTTCAGCATGTCATATTTTTCGAGGTATGCAGGTACATGGCATGCTACAAAATCGGGGGTATTCACTAAATAAGGCGAACGGATTGGTTTGTCGCCGAACCTAAGGTGCGAAACGGTAACACCGCCTGATTTCTTGGAATCATAAGCGAAATATGCCTGTGCATATTTGTCAGTATTCTCTCCAATAATTTTAATGGAGTTTTTGTTTGCGCCAACGGTACCGTCAGATCCAAGGCCATAAAATTTACCTTCAAAGGTACCTTTGTGCGAGATGCTTATCTCGGCTTTCTGGGGCAATGAGGTAAATGTTACATCATCATCTATGCCAACAGTAAACCTGTTTTTGGGATTTACTGATTCCAGGTTTTCAAAAACGGCAACGATCTGCACAGGTGTGGTATCTTTTGAACTAAGGCCATACCTGCCGCCAACAATCATTGGTGCATTTTTAACTTCAAAAAATGCATTTCTGATGTCAAGATATAAAGGCTCGCCTTCGGCCCCGGGTTCTTTTGTCCTGTCGAGCACTGCAATACGTTTTACAGACTTGGGCATCACCTTGAACAGGTATTTTGATGAGAACGGACGGTAAAGGTGAACTGTAACAACACCCACTTTCTTGCCCTGGGCATTCAGGAAGTCAACTGTTTCGCGAATTGTATCGGTAACAGAACCCATTGCAACGATAATGTTTTCTACATCAGGCGCGCCGTAATAAACGAACGGATGGTATTCACGGCCGGTTATCCTGGCCATTTCCATCATATAGTGTTCTACAATGTCGGGTACCAGTTCATAAAACTTGTTTGCTGCTTCCCTTGTCTGAAAGTAAATATCAGGGTTTTGAGCAGTACCCCTTGTTACAGGATGTTCCGGGTTTAAGGCCCTGTCCCTGAATTCCTGTAATGCTTTATAATCAATTAATTTTGCGATTTCATCCATCGGGTGGGCTTCAATCTTTTGAATTTCTGCCGAAGTCCTGAACCCGTCAAAAAAATGAAGGAAAGGCACCCTTGATTTAATTGCAGTAAGGTGTGCAACTGCAGCAAGGTCCATAATTTCCTGAACACTGCTTGTGGCAAGCAATGCAAATCCTGTCTGTCTGGCACTCATTACATCACTGTGGTCGCCAAAGATTGATAATGCCTGTGCAGCAAGGCTTCTTGCCGATACATGAAAAACAGCAGGTAATAATTCACCCGCTATCTTGTACATATTGGGTATCATCAGCAACAAGCCCTGGGATGCGGTATAAGTTGTAGTAAGTGCGCCGGATTGAAGCGACCCGTGCACTGCACCAGATGCTCCTCCTTCAGACTGGAGTTCAGCTACTTTAACTGTTTCACCGAATATATTCTTTTTGCCCATGGCAGCCCATTCATCCACGTATTCTGCCATAGTTGAAGAAGGGGTAATTGGGTAAATTGCTGCAACTTCGCTGAACATATATGCAATGTAAGAGGCTGCATAATTACCGTCACATGTGATATAATTTTTCTTCTGTGCCATAATATACTTATAATTAATATTTTATAACTCCTTGGAAAATAAAAAGTACAAAATTACAAAAATCAACTGTTTTTTATACTGTTTTTTAGCATAATACAATAATTCATATTCATTACAAATAAGACATGAATTATGAATTTAGGAGGAAGTTTTAAGGTGTGAATTTTATAACAATATACTTTTTTGTCTGCTTTAACGAAAGTAGTGAAAAAAAGTTGTACCTAAAAATAACCATTCGCCTTTAAATTATCTTTGATGCCGCATGGATGCAGATACAAAGGGTTAACAAAATTATCAGTGATGTTATTCCCCGTTCATCGAAAGCAGAAATTCCTCATTGGTTTCAGTTTTGGCAAGTCTTTCGCGCAGAAATTCCATTGCTTCCACCGAATTCATATCGGTAAGGTATTTTCTAAGTACCCATATTTTATTAAGGAAATTCTTTTCAATCAACAGATCTTCACGCCTTGTGCTCGAAGCGGTAATATCCACGGCAGGATAGGTCCTTCTGTTTGCCAGCTTTCTGTCAAGCTGGAGTTCCATGTTACCTGTACCTTTGAATTCCTCAAAGATTACATCGTCCATTTTCGAACCTGTTTCGGTGAGTGCTGTGGCAATAATTGTAAGGGAACCTCCGTTTTCGATATTTCTTGCGGCCCCAAAGAACCTTTTTGGTTTGTGCAGGGCATTTGAGTCAACACCTCCCGAAAGCACCTTGCCAGATGCCGGGGCAATGGTATTATATGCACGTGCAAGCCTGGTGATGGAATCGAGGAGAATTACCACATCATGGCCGCATTCAACAAGTCTTTTTGCTTTTTCAAGTACGATATTCGATACCCTTACATGCCGCTCTGCGGGTTCATCAAAGGTTGATGCGATTACCTCGGCTTTTACATTACGGGCCATTTCGGTAACTTCTTCAGGTCTTTCATCAATGAGCAGGATGATGAGATATGCTTCGGGGTGATTGGCAGCAATGGCATTGGCAATATCCTGAAGCAAAATGGTTTTACCGGTTTTAGGCTGCGCAACAATCAAACCGCGTTGCCCTTTTCCAATCGGTGAAAACATGTCAACAACCCTCACGCTGAGGTTGGCCTTCTGACCTGGCCCGATGAGCGTAAATTTTTCATTTGGGAAAAGAGGTGTGAGATAATCAAAGGGCACCCTGTCACGAATAAAATCGGGACTCCTGCCATTGATCTCTTCTACTTTAATAAGCGGAAAATATTTTTCACCTTCTTTGGGCGGCCTGATCGTACCCCTGACTGTGTCGCCGGTTTTAAGCCCGAAAAGTTTGATTTGTGACTGGCTTACATAAATATCATCTGGTGAGTTAAGATAGTTATAATCCGATGAACGAAGAAAGCCATACCCGTCGGGCATAATTTCCAAGACCCCTGAGGCAGTCACAATTCCGTCGAATTCAAGAGGTTTTTCAACAATACTTCTTTCAAAAGTTTTATGTTGCCTCGGTTCATCAGGTTTAACAACAGGTTCGGGAGCCGGGGCTGGTTCTGTAAAGGGAGTCTCAGTGGTTGCCGCAACAGGTTCGTGTGTCACCGGATAATCTTCATTTACAGAGGGAATTATCGGGTCATCATCTTCACTGTCATCAATAATTAATTCGGGCAACCGTTCTTTATTGGTTTTATGCAGTGCATCTACTTCTTCTATGGTCTTGTCGAGTTTATCTTCTTTGATGTCTTTTCTAAAGTGCCTTTTTCTCCTTCTTTTATCAGGATTCTGGCTGTCACTGTCAAAAGTATCTGAGGAGGTGACTTTCTCAATCCTGGGTTTCACTAAAGGTTTTTGTTCTTTTTTTCTTGTTTCTGTAGCTTCGATGGCCTGCTGGTCTAATATCTTATAGACAAGGTCCTGCTTTCTGAGGGATTCAAACTTTTTTATATTCAACTGTTTAGCTATTTCTCTTAACTCAGTAACAAGTTTTTTGTTAAGTTCTAATATATCATACATAATTTAAAGAAAAAATTTAATCATTTAAGGAAGTAATATCTTGTATTAATTCTTATTTACCTTATTATTTGGGAATAATAAAAACCTTCAACAAGGAATTTGCCACTAAAGCGTTTGGAATTATAATTTAGAAAAATCTTTGCAATTATAAGGATTTAGTAAGAATTACACAAATAAAAAACAATTTATTTTTAAATAAGGCATTTTATTAAAAAAATTCATAATTTTAACATTCGCTTGATTCAAGCGCTTTGACAAAGTGTTAAAACTCAGGGAGAGTATTGATGTTGTTATGGGTTTAATAACAAGTTTTATTTATCATATGATGCCTTTTATCAATATATGAACCTAACCCTTTTTTCAATGGCCCCTAACTCCCGCTCTTATGAGACAACTCAAAATTATTAAGCAGGTTACCAACAGGGAAACACCTTCGCTTGACAAATACCTTCACGAAATTGGTAAAGTAGACCTTATCACCGCAGATGAAGAGGTTCAGTTGGCCCGAAGAATAAAATCGGGCGATGACAGTGCCTTGCAACGTTTGATAAAAGCTAACCTGAGATTTGTAGTTTCGGTGTCAAAGCAATACCAGAATCAGGGGCTAAGCCTGCCCGATTTAATTAATGAAGGAAACCTCGGTTTGATTAAAGCGGCACAGCGTTTTGATGAAACACGGGGGTTTAAGTTTATCTCTTATGCAGTTTGGTGGATCAGGCAATCTATTTTGCAGGCACTTGCCGAACAGGCGCGCATTGTAAGGTTGCCCCTGAATAAAATAGGTTCTATCAACAGAATCAACAAAACATTTTCTGAACTTGAACAGCTTTTTGAGCGTGAGCCTTCTATACAGGAAATTGCTGAAGCAATGGAGGTCGCGCCCGATGACATTAAAGAGTCGCTTAAAAGCGCCGGCCGGCATGTTTCTATGGATGCACCCTTGATCCAGGACGAGGAAGTAACCATGTACGATTTGATATTAAGCAAAGACAGCCCCAGTCCCGATAAAGCACTTCTTACCGAATCGCTGAGAAAAGAAATAGAACGGGTGCTTTCCACGCTTACATATCGTGAGGCCAATATCCTGCGTTTGTACTTTGGTTTGAACGGGAAGCATCAGCATACTCTTGAAGAAATCGGGGAAGAATTCAACCTTACCAGGGAAAGGGTAAGGCAAATCAAGGAAAAAGCAATCAAAAGGCTTAAAAGCGCAACAAGGTGCAAAAACCTGAAGACCTACCTGGGTTAATTTAAGCACGATTTTTATATGACTAAAGAGGGAACGTTAATAAAATTTCCTCTTTTTTGATTCAATAAAACCTTATTTTTGAGGAAGAATATTATGAAACAAGGATGAACTTTTAATTCATCATTTTACCAATAAGAATAAACAGATGAAAAGATATGTAGCACCCTCACTTTTAGCTGCTGATTTCGGAAACCTGCGTGAAGATATTTTAATGGTAAATAATAGCGAGGCCGATTATTTTCATTGCGATATTATGGATGGAGTTTTCGTACCTAACCTTTCGTTTGGGTTCCCGGTGCTCGAACACATTAAGAAATATGCCGAGAAACCGTTGGATGTGCACCTGATGACCATTGAACCTGAAAAATATATCCGGCGTTATAAAAAAGCCGGGGCCGATATACTTACAGTGCATTTAGAAGCCTGCGACCACCTGCACAGGGTAGTGCAGGAAATAAAATCGGAGGGTATGATGGCAGGGGTATCGCTTAACCCGCATACGTCGGTCAGGCTTCTTGAAAACATTCTCGCCCATGTGGATATGATTCTGATTATGTCTGTAAACCCGGGATATGGAGGACAGACATTTATCGAACATTCATATTCCAAGATTGCCACGCTCAGGGAGATGTGTGATAATGTAAATCCCGGGATACTTATTGAAGTAGACGGGGGTGTTGACCTCAGCAATGCCGGCCGGCTTTATGAAACAGGTGTAAATATCCTTGTTGCAGGAACAGCAGTTTTTAAGGCTAACGATCCGGTAAAGATGATAAGCGACCTGAAAAAGGCATAAACCCGATATTGTTTATTCAATTGTTTCAGCCCTTATTTCGGTAATACTCTTTTTGATAGGAACGATTTGTGCCAATGCTTTTTCAACGGCCTTTTTTACCTCAGGTGACCCGGAATCTCCTTCGGGCATTGTGTCCGGTGTTAACAAATCAAACTTCGCCTGGAGCATTTTGAGTTTTGTGACGTATTGTTTTATTATTTCATCATCTTTAAAGCCTGAAAGCATGTCTAGCAGGTTTTTCAACGAATATTTCTGTTCGGCAAACCGTTCAATAATCTCGATATCCTGTGTTTCAACAGCAACATTAGATGCTATATATATTGCCTCAATCCAGCCTCCCAGTATTATCTGTGCTGCAGCATTATACTGTTCGTTTTCTTTCAGGTAGCTGTCGGTTGCAAAATATACTTCGTTTGCAATTTTTATAAGTGAATCTTTATCATTAATGTTCCGCTCGAACCTTTTGGCAGAATTAAGAAAGAATTCGCCGGGTATGCCAAGTTCTTCAGATAACCGTTGCATTGAGTTAAAATACCTGCCGGCGATCTCAAGTTGTTCGAATATTCTGGCGTAGCTCAGGTCAACCGCAAAAACACCAAGGTTCAGGGCTTTTTTTGAGCTGGTAAGGTAATCGGTTACCTTGTCAGTCTTGTTGAGCAGGTCGTGGTTAAAATTTGCATTTACAGATTCGAAAAGCGTTGACATCTCAACAGAAAGATACATATTGTAAAAAATGGGAAGTCCCTCTCCAACAGTATCGTTGCTGCTGATATTTTTATTAGTTTCATTGAGGCTGATCTCATCATAATCAATAACATCAGTGCCTTGTTTTTTATCTTGTTTGCACGAATAAAAAACGCTGGTAAGGGCAATAGCGAAAAGGATAACGTACTTCATCTGTTTCATGGCTTTGGTATTCAAAATTTCTAAATCCGGGTTAAAACTAAAAATTATTTTGATTTTTTCCAATTTATCAGGTTTATCACATAGTAAATATGACACGGTTTTTGTTGTCCACGGGTATTTTATGCTGATACTTTACTAATATGTTTTCCGAGCATTTCGATAAGAAGGTTGGGGTAGATCGGTTTGGATATATAATCATCGAACCCCTGCATAATGTATCTGTCCTTGTCTCCAGACATGGCATATGCTGTTTGTGCAATAACCACAATTTTTTTGTTCAGCTTTTTAATCTCCATCAGCGCAGCCTGCCCGTTCATACCCGGAAGTTGTATGTCCATAAGGACAATATTCACCTTTTTTACGGCACAAATATTAAGTGCACTTTTGCCATCAGAGGCAAATTCGAGCTTTGCACCTGTTTCAGAAAGTACCTCACTCAGTAACTCTGTACTTACCGGATCATCTTCCACAATGAGAATAGTGACCTCTTTCCAATCTGTTGACATATTTGTTATTGTTTTGAAAATATTATCATTCACCGGTTCGATTTCTTTTAAAGGAATGGTAAAATAGAAAGTTGTTCCTTTACTGGGTTTAGATTCAAACCATATTTCACCACCAAGCAGATTCACCAGGCCTTTTGTAATAGAAAGCCCAAGACCCGTGCCTTCGGTTTTTTTATTCGTAAGCTGATTCTGGCCTCTTCGGTATCTCTCAAAGATAGTGTTTTTATCATTTTCATTAATACCAATTCCGGTGTCTTTTACATAAAAATGAATATATTCACAGTTTAGCTTGTAACCGTATTCGATTGTGCCTGTTTCTGTAAATTTTATAGCATTATTAATTAAATTGATAAGAATCTGTTGAATTTTTGTTGAATCTGTAATGATGGTTTTTTTATTTTTTTCCTCGTTGACCAATTTTATCGCGAGGTTTTTGTTTTTATTTTTTAAATGCGTGAGAAACATTTCTAACAAATCTTGCATTAGTTTATCCAGGTTCACCACATCATAATCAATTTCTACCTGTCCGGCTTCAAGTTTTGAAATATCAATAATATTGTTGATGAGGCCAAGCAGGTACTCAGACCTTTGTTCTATAATTTTTATATACCTGTTTTGTTGTTCCTTGCCTAAATTTTTGTCAGAGAGCAGGTTTGAAAAACCCAAAATACCGTTCATCGGGGTCCTTATTTCATGTGCCATGTCAGCAATATACACAGATTTAAGCTGATCGGCCTTCTCAGCGCTTTCTTTGGCGGTATACAATTCCCTGTTCTGTTTTTTCAATATTTTCTGTAACTCCTTTTCTTTGTTAAAAGAATGATGCAACGTCTGCAGCAGCAGGGCAACCGGAAAAGAGAGGGCCACCGAAGCAAGTATATAATTGGTGCTTACGGCAATCCATGAATTTAAATCAAAATCGCCCAAATGCAATGAGACCTGGTTCCTGCTGATTACAAAACCAAGAAATATAAGCGATAAGATGATAATGATATTCGAAACCACTGTTTCCCTTGTGCCTAACAACAAAGCTGTTAATACGGGTACCATCATCAGCCAGATAAATCCTGCACCATAAGGCCCCACGAAAAGCAGTAATGCTATGCTTAAGGCATAGACAATTGCAAGAAGTGCCAGGATTCTGAATTTCAGGTTAATGCGCCTGAAGATGAATATAAAGACAGCTAAAAGGTAAACGATGGTATCAATAATTGCAACAATCCATAATTTTGCGTTTACAGAAGCAACCATGCTTGGGATGTATGCAAACAAACCCACAGATACAAAGGCAAAGCTGAGGATTAAGAAGAATTTTTCACGCCAGAATAACAATCCCTCATCCTCGGTGTAAATAACGGGTGTAATAAGTTCTTTTATGAAAGTTGGCATGCCCAAATTCTTTATGGATTTATACCGCCCTAATGAACATCTTTTTTATGCTCAAAATTCTTGCCAAATACAACTTTACAAAATGTAAAAACACTTTTTTATGACAAATGTTTTCCAAATTGAAAATCTGATAAATAAACATTTAGTATGTTCTTAAAAAGTAATCTCAGGGATATTAATACTTTTCTTTTCTGTTTTGTGGTAAAAACAGTTTTTTGCTTTGCAGATTGTTTTAGGCGGACTAAAGTTATAAATATTTTTAATTCATGCTGATTCTTAGTTGAAGAATTTTTCTATTTTTACCCGGTTATCCCTTTTGAATAATTACTTTTAAAAATTCCGGAACATGAAAATCCATGTAAAAGCTTTTGGTAAACTTAGCGATGGCAGACAGGCAGATATTATTGTGATAGAAAATGACAATAAAAGCATTTGTAAATTAACAAATTACGGGGGCATTGTTACTTCATGGACTGTGCCGGATAAACACGGCAACATGGTTGACATCGTGCTTGGCTGGGACAATATTGAAAAATATATTGAAGATTCATCATACCTGGGGGCAATTATCGGCAGGTATGGCAACAGAATAGCCAATGCCTTGTTTTCGCTTGACGGAAAGGAATACAAACTGGCAGCAAACCAGGCGCCCAATCATCTGCATGGTGGTAATATCGGTTTTAATAAGGTCTTGTGGGATTATTCCCTGATTGATCAGCCAAATGAGAAAGGCGTGATTTTTCGCTACCTGAGCAGGGATATGGAAGAAGGCTATCCCGGTAACCTGAATGTAGAGGTAACGTACCGGCTTACCAACCATAATGAGTTAATAATTGACTACAAGGCGGCCACGGATAAAAAAACCCATGTAAACCTTACCAACCATGCCTATTTCAACCTGAACGGATGTGCTGACGATGTGCTTAAACATGTTCTTAAAATATATGCAGACCACTACACTCCTTCGGATAAAACGCTGATACCTACGGGAGAGATTGCTCCTGTTAAGGGTACAAACCTTGATTTTTCAGAAAAAAAGGCCATCGGGGAGCGTATAAAGAAAATGGATATAGGCGGATATGACCATAATTTTGTACTTAACAAACAACCGGGCGCCTTTGAACTGATTGCCGAAGTGTATGAACCCAGGACCGGTTTAAAAATGGACGTTTTTACAACCGAACCGGGTGTTCAGTTATATACAGCGATTCATTTCGACGGGAGCATGACTGGCAAAGGGTCTGTTAAATACAAACAATATTATGGGTATTGCCTTGAAACACAACATTTTCCAGATAGCCCAAATAAACCTCATTTTCCATCAACAATTGTTAACCCTTGGGAAACCTATTCACAAAAAACAGTATACAAGGTTTATGCACAATAATTTGAAAGTTATTAGACCAATATGATTAAGCCGTTTTTTTTAATATGGTTTCTCGCAATTAACTTTGCATTTTCCCAAAAAGGTTTATTCTGGTTAAGTGCCGGTAAACAAAATGCTGCAATAAATTCCCCGTCTTCTAAAACCGTTGGGGATTTTGCAGATGGGTATGATGTAAAGTTTTATAAACTCGATCTGCATGCTTCAGACACTTCTGTTTATTTAGGCGGATCGGTGACAGTGCTTTTTGAAATAACAGGTGAGAAAACCGGACAGGTATCGCTCGATTTCTCAGGACATTACCAGGTAGATTCAATTATTTCAGGAACGAACAAATTGAATTACAGGCATTCTTCCGATTCATTGGTTGTTTATTTAGGGAGGGATTTTACTAAAAACGAATTGGCAGAAATTGCGGTTTTTTATTGTTCCAAACCCGGTATGGCATATCCCCGTAAAGGAATATTTAATTCATTTAATAAATCTGTGAACAAAGGATATACATGGACGCTCTCCGAGCCCTTCTCAGCCAAATACTGGTTTCCCTGCCGGCAGGTCTTAACCGATAAAGCAGACAGTGTTTATGTATTTATTACCACTGATGCACATCTTCTTGCCGGATCGAATGGTATCCTGACTGACAAAGTCAGTTTGCCGGATAATAAAATTAGATATGAGTGGAAATCAAAGTACCCGGTTGCCTATTATCTTATATCTTTTGCCCTTGGCGATTATCTCGATTATAGCTACTATGCACATTTGCCCGATAGTGACTCGGTACTGGTGCAGAACTTCATGTATAACGACACGGCATATTTTAGTGAAAACAAGCATCTGGTTGATGCAACTGAAGAGATACTTTATACTTTTTCCAGTCTGTTTGGAAAATATCCGTTTTATGCCGAAAAATACGGACATTGTGTGGCACCCATGGGGGGCGGTATGGAGCACCAGACCATGACAACCTTGTCGGGTTTCTCTTTTGGGCTTGTCGCCCACGAGCTTGCACATCAGTGGTTTGGTAACCTTGTAACCTGTTCTTCCTGGCAGGATATCTGGATAAACGAAGGTTTTGCCAGTTATGCGGAGTACCTGGCCCTGGAATTTATACGGACGAAATCTGAGGCTGACAGTTGGATGGCTTCAACCCATAAAACAGTAAAACGTTCTGCCGGTGGCAGTATTTATATACCGTTTGAAGAACTTACCAACGAATACAGGATTTTCAGTATGCCTTTATCTTATAAAAAAGGTGCGGCAATTCTTCATATGATCAGGCAGGAGGTAAGCAATGATGATCTTTTTTTTGAAATACTGAAAGAGTTTCTGTCGGTATATAGCAACAGCAATGCTTCAGCAGAAGATTTCAAAAGTACTCTTGAACAAAAAACCGGCAAAGATTTCGACACCTTTTTTAATCAGTGGTTTTATGGTGAGGGGTATCCGACCTATAAGATAAACTGGTTCTCAGGCAATGATACGCTTTATATATATTCACTTCAGGGGACTACATCTGTTGTAACTCCGGTTTTCAATACAATTCTTGAATTTCTGGTACAGCTTCCCGATGGAAAAGACACGCTGGTGTCTTTCAGGCAAAGCAGTAATTTTAATGAATTCAAGGTAAAAATACCTCAACCGGTGCAGGGGTTGGTTTTCGATCCCGACAAATATTTGCTGGCAAGGGTTGACAGTTTTATTAATATTGCTGACCATATAAAAGCTGATGAACTTTACCTTGTAACCCCAAATCCCGTAAAAGAAGTTTTGAACGTGCGTTTCAGGAATCAACCGGCTGAATATCAATATTACCTGTTTAATTCTACTGGAAATCTTATACATTCATCAAAAAACCGTTTAAAAAACCTTGAGGTTGATTTAAGGGCTTATAGTAATGGGAGTTACATTTTTGTTGTCGTATTGAATGACCAGTTTGTAAGCTCAAAAATTATAAAAATCTGAACTTACGTTATTTTAACTTTAGTATGTTCATTGTCATGCTGTTTCGACCGCATCGGGATCAGCACCTCATAAGATTATGATCCGGAAAAAACCGGGACGGAATGACTATCCGCCAGTTTTGAGTTAACATAACACTAATTTCGGTAGTAATTGCCAAGCCTGTTGACAAAAGAGTTATGGTTGTATTCGTTAATATTATTGATGATACCTGCTATAGCTTCTGTCCTCGATTTTTTGTCAGTTTCGGAAAGACCGGCTGATTCTTTAAAGACGATATCATCTATCTGATATCCTGAGGTTGAAAGGGACATCACCGCGGCGGCATCGAATTCATCAAAGATAATCACCGATGGCAATTTGTTCTCCGAATAACTTTTAACGGCATTGAGTACAGCGGCGCTGATATAATTGATTTGTGCTTCACCAAGAAAATTAATGCCCAAAAGTAGTTTTACAAGTTCAATTTTGGCAATGGTATTGTTTTCACCTTTCCCTTTCAGTCTTTCGATTTCTTTATCGCTTGTTTTCAGGGCTAGTTCAATATATTCAGCAGGAATACCCGAGAGGTCGCCGAGTTCATTTTGGCTTTCACGTATTTTATATTCTTTTATGGTTTCTTTTTTGCCTACAGGTGTATAATAATCCCATCCTTTGGTCCTGCGGTAAGATTCGGTCATGGGTGTGGGTTTCCATTTGGTAACGGGGCGTTTCATCAATGGTGCTGTAAGGGATAACTGCCTGGTTTCAAGCGAATAGAGAAGGCAGTTGGTAAAATGTGGCCATCCACCCCCAAGCACAGCATGCAGCGCACTCCATAAAGTTTTATGCCCTGTGCCCGGCACTGCGGGCTGTTCTTTTGCCGACAGGCTGTTGATATAGTCGGCGCCAAGGTTTACAGGGTAATAAACATAATCTGACAAATCACCGGGATTGCTGGGTGTGATATGAAAAAGCTGCCTGATATCGTAATTGTAGGCAGAATCGTTGGCCAGCTTAAGATAAATCTGATAATCAAGTTCCCATCTTAATTCTGAAATGCTCAGTGATTTTGGTTCACTTTGAGCACAGAGCGGGATTGGGAACAGGTAAAATACAAATGATAAAAGCGGCCATGTTTTTTTCATATCAGGCATCAATTTTAGCATATTTAGCGTGTGTTTCAATAAATTCACGTCTTGGCGGAACATCGTCCCCCATCAGCATAGAGAAGATTCTGTCTGCCTCGGCCGCGCTTTCTATTGTTACCTGCCGCAGTGTCCGGGTTTCAGGGTTCATGGTAGTTTCCCAAAGCTGTTGGGCATTCATCTCACCCAGACCTTTATACCGTTGCACATGCACTGTACCTTCTTTCCCTTTTCCGAATTCTTCCACAGTTTGCAGGCGTTCTTCTTCTGTCCAGCAATACCGTTCCTGTTTTCCTTTTTTTACAAGGTAGAGCGGGGGAGTGGCAATGTAGAGGTAACCGTTTTTGATAAGATCTTCCATGTGCCTGTAAAAGAAAGTCATGATAAGGGTGGTGATATGGCTCCCGTCTACGTCCGCATCGGTCATGATTATCACCTTATGGTATCTAATACCATCGAGGTTAAGTGCTTTGCTGTCGTCTTCGGTACCGATAGACACACCGAGTGCAGTAAAAATATTTTTTATCTCTTCGCTTTCAAAAATCTTATGGGGCATGGCTTTTTCCACGTTCAGGATTTTACCCCTAAGGGGCAGGATTGCCTGGAACTTTCTGTCCCTTCCCTGTTTGGCTGTCCCGCCTGCCGAATCACCCTCTACAAGGTAAATCTCTGTGGCAGCGGGGTCTTTATCGGCGCAGTCGGCAAGTTTGCCTGGAAGGCCTGAACCAGAGAGCACATTTTTTCTCTGAACCAGTTCCCTCGCTTTACGCGCGGCATGGCGTGCCTGGGCAGCGAGGATCACTTTGTTTACGATGGAACGGGCATCTTTCGGGTTTTCTTCAAGATAGTTGCCAAGCACTGTGCTCACTGCTATATCCACGGCCCCCATAACATCTGAGTTGCCAAGCTTGGTTTTTGTCTGGCCTTCGAATTGCGGCTCGGCTACTTTAATTGAAATGACGGCTGTAAGCCCTTCGCGGAAATCGTCGCCGTTGATGTCAAATTTCAATTTAGAAAGCATCCCCGATTTTTCGGCATAGGTTTTCAATGTGCGGGTGAGTCCCCTGCGGAAGCCTGCAAGATGCGTACCGCCTTCTATGGTGTTGATGTTATTGACGTATGAATGGATATTTTCGCTGAAGGAGGTATTGTATTGCAACGCAATTTCAACCGGTGTGTCGTTTTTTATCGTGTCAATGTGAATCACTTTGTCAATAAGCTTTTCACGGTTGGCATCAAGCAATGTTACAAATTCTTTTAAACCTTCATCAGAGAAAAATTTTTCTGACCGGTAGTGCCCGCCATTACCGTTTTCTTCGAGTTCTCTTTTATCTGTAATCGAAAGTGTAATTCCTTTATTCAGAAAAGCGAGCTCGCGAAGGCGTGACGAAAGAATTTCGAAATTATAATCTGTGGTTGTGAAAATGGTTTTATCGGGAACGAAGGTTACAATGGTACCTGTCTTTTCAGATTCACCAATCTCTTTAACTGCATACAGTGGTTTCCCTTTTTCATATTCCTGTTTGTATATTTTTCCCTCGCGGTGCACAACGACCTCTAAGTGGGACGATAACGCGTTTACGCACGAAACCCCTACGCCATGAAGGCCTCCTGATACTTTGTAGGAGTCTTTATCGAATTTCCCGCCGGCGTGGAGCACTGTCATAACCACCTCAAGGGCAGATCGTTTTTCCTTTTCATGCCAGTCGGTAGGGATGCCCCTGCCATCGTCAACAACCGTGATGGAACCATCTTCGTTGATTGTTACATCAATGCTTTTGCAGTACCCTGCAAGCGCTTCATCAATAGAATTGTCAACAACTTCATAAACCAAATGGTGAAGACCTTTTATTGAAATATCGCCGATGTACATGGCAGGCCTTTTTCTTACCGCTTCAAGCCCTTCGAGCACCTGTATGCTCTCTGCTGAATATTTACCGTTACTGTTCTTCTTTTCCTGTTTTTCTAATTCGTTATTGTTTGTCATCTTCAAATACTTATAATCGTAAACTTACAAAACCATTCATTCCTGCATTCCACTTAATACAGAAGACATATTTAACTGATATCTGAATTTGAGATATACCGGGTTCCCGATCTCCAATTGCTGTTATCAATTATTGTTTTTTACTGTCTCAGGTATGAGGTTTTAATGCACTGCAAATATAGTATATCTAACCCGAATAAATGTGCAAAAAACCCCTAATAATCAAGGATTTATCAACAAGAAATCAACAAATTAAAGGGTTGGTAAACAATGATTTACAGGACGCAAAAATAGTAATTATTTTCTTTATTCCATTCGTTGGTTTTTATGACAGAAAAATTTCCTGTGGATAGTCTAAATTTTGTAACTAAACCCCGCGATAACATTCAATTTGCGGGCAGGGTACTGGTGCCAGATATAATAACCCGATGAGGTAAGATTATAAAAATTCAGGTAGAACGATAGTATCTTCGAATAGCGGTATTCCAGTCCAAGGTTAAGGTCAAAAACCGGTTTGAGCTTTTTAATTGTAGCTGTTTCATCTGGTTTTTGAACATACCTGCTGCCGATTACAGCCATGTCGAGGCTGGCATAAATCTTTTTTCTGATGTTGTATTTTGTGCCAAGTGTTAGTTCATAATCGGGTTTGTGCCAGGCTTTCTTTTCGTGGTCAAGGTCGTATCCCATTACCGCAGCGCCGAGTGAAAGATTTAGGTTTGGGTAGGGGTCGTAGTAGATTTCACCGGCATATTTTACCAGTTTTACATTATCGGTGACAGCCTTAAACATGTTGTCGTATTTTCCTGTTGAATCAATGATAAACAGTGGCATATTATTGATAATGCTGTATGAAAGTGTAAGGTTATAACCCGATTTGGAACTGAACAACCCTTTGAAGCCCCCATAGATGTATAGCCTGTTGGTTATTTTTGCTTTCGAAGCCGGCACGATATATGGATTTTCATTGGAAAGCCTGTCGTATGTATTAAGTGTTGCATCACCATCAATGCCGACATAGGGAATTAGAATTTTTTCAACAACATTAAATTGCAAACGGGCGTGCGGATAAAAATAGGTATTTTTTTCACTGCCCCCGGCCACAATGATTTTTCCTCCCACTATAAATTCATAATCGCTGTTTCGTCTTGAAAACCAGGGTGTGGCGCTGAAAAGGGTGCTGTTTAAAGAATCAACAGTATTACCGGGGTCTACATAGGTTAACCCCAGATCAATTCCAAAGACCTTATTTCCAAACCTTTTATTGAAAAGGGTATTTAAATCCAGCCTGTTTTCGTAATTTTTAAATTTATCGGTAAGGTTGTTGTATGAAAGGTTGAGGTCGTAATTCAGGTGCATCGAATCGGAATATGTTGAATTGAACCTGAAATCAAAACCGGTCCTGGTATAGTTTTGTTTTATATCTTTTCCTTTGATATCAAGTGTGGTATCAGGAAAAATATCGGTATTGTACCCATAATGGTGTATGACATCTGACTTTATCGTGAAATTTCCAGAGAGGCTTGAGTGGGCATAAAATTTCTTACCGTACAACTCACCATGATTTATAGCGTAACCTGCCGGCACTTTATCACCATTGTCAAGGGTAATTTTAGAACCCGAAGACCTGTGCCTGAAATAAAGTCCTATAAGATTGTCTTTCGACCTCAGAGAGTTAATGTTGTATTCGGCAACCGGTGTAAAATAGTTTCCCAGCCCGAGCATGATATAGCTTCTGTAAAGCTTTTCAAGCGGGGTGCCAACCATTTTGGCAGCGTTGATTGGCTTGGGCTCAAAAGGGGCTTCTACCCTTACCGGTAATATCGAATAATCGAACTTTGGTTTAGCTGTAACAGAATCATTTATTTCAGGCAGGACACTTATTTTATATACGTCTGAAAGTGTGGGTTCGTATGGTTTGACTACCACCACGTCACGGCTGATCTGCTGTGCGCATAAGTAATTAATATTGAATAATATGCTTATAATGAATATCAAGAATTGTCTCTTTCTCATTTTCCCGGAATATTTTATGTATACAATCAATATTTACTGTTCAATATTTATTTCGATATCTTTTTGTTCTACAACCTTTTCGTCAGCCTGCTGCTTGTCTGAATACTGTTTATGTTTGGTGCGTGCCAGGTCGAGGATGCCGTCGCTGGAGTTGCCGTAATAATCAATAATGCTTTGCAGTGTCTGGATAGCCTGGAAGTAGTCGTTCTGTGTCGCGTAAATATCGGCCCACAGGATAAAACTCATGGCCATCCAGTATTGATGTGGGGTGGTTTTTTCAGCAAAACCTGCAATAATTTTATCGGCTTCCTGCAGTTCTCCTCTTTTAAAATAAATCTCGGCCACCCTGTATTTCGACTCAGCGCCTTCTATGCTGCTTACTTCCCCGGCGACTTTTTGAAACTCTTCAAGGGCAAGCATCGGCCTGTTGTTTGCGAGCAATGCCTTTGCCATTTTAAACCTTGCCTCGCGTTCGAGGGACTCTGATAACTTGTCGGTTTCAAGTACAAGGCTGGCACTTTCAATTACTTTGTTATGATCTTCGAGAAAATAGTTGCAACGCATCTGTCCGATCCTGGCTTCGAGCATATTGGCGCGGGTCTCAGTAAATACAGCCAGCTTTGAATAATATTCAAGCGCATTTTTATAATTCTTGTTATTATAACTTATCCTTGCGGCACCAAGCAAAGCTTGTTCTGTATAATTGTTTTTCGGTTTGCTTATTACAAAATCGAATGATTTAAGCGCTTCATCGTACTGTTTTAGCTGATAATTACAATCACCTTTATAAAAGTGTGCATTAAGAATGAAACTGCCGTCGGGGAAATTTTCAATATAGCGTTTGAAACTTTGCGACGACTTCTCACAATCGCCTGTCATGTATAGGTTTTCAGCCGAGATGTAACTCAACGAGTCCTGCTCGCGTGTGCTTACCTGAGCAAAGGTTCCGAGTGTTTTGGTAAACTCGAAGTAACCGTCAACATTGCCCTGTTCAATATACACGTTTTTAATTCCTGCAAGGGCGCCCTTTGCTTCATCGGAGCCCGGGTAATCTTTAATTACCTGCTTGTATACGCTCAGGGCCTCGTTATACCGGCTTGAGTTGTAATAAATAAGCCCCATGTTGACCAATGCACGCGGAACATAGCTGCTGTTGGGATATTTTTCCACAATTTGCCTGTAATTGGTTACTGCATTTTCAGGATTGTTTAATGCCACATAGCCTACACCCATCTCGTACAAGGCATCATCGGCATAATTTGAAGCGGGGTAACTGCTTAACAGGTTATTCAAAACTGTAATTTTATCTTCTTCTTTATTTAATACGCCCAGTGACAATCCTTTCTGAAACATGGCATAGTCAACATCAGAAGTTTCGTTGGCGATGCCCCGGTCGTAAAAATCAATGGCGGCATAATAATCTTTCCTTATAAAGAAGCAGTCGCCTGTGCGGTTAAGCGCATCACCAACAGTATTGACCTTCGCGTTGTTCATCTCTGTAACATATTTACGGAAATACTCTGCTGCTTCTGCATACTTCTTTTGTTGAAAATTGGCATAACCTATTCCGTAAAGTGCGAGGTTATATTCTCTTTGCCTGTATGCCCCGGGTTTGCCGACATAAGCAATGTAATTTGCAACAGCCTGGGTATAATCCCCAAGTTTGTACCAGGCTTCGGCTTTCCAGTAATCGGCCAGCAAACCCAGGTCGGCATCGAAAGCCCCGTACATGGTGGAATTGTTCAGCAGGGTGATTGCTTCTTTGTAATTCAAATTCTTAATAAGTTCAAGCGCACGGTAAAAAGCAATACGCTGATATGCTTTTTTTATTTCGGGAGATTTGTCGGTGATCTTTTCAATTGACTCAAGCGCCATTTTATAATTCTTTGCTGTTAAATATGCCTGAACGAGGTAATTATAAGCTTCGTCTGAACGGCGCGATGAGGGATATTTTTTGATGTAATCGTTAAGCGCTGTAATGGCTTCGTTAAACGGCACATAAGAAAGCTCATAGGTAACCACGGCATAATTAAAAGCTGCATCTTCCTGTACATGTTTGTCATAGTCCATTTTAGCCGCAGATGCAAACGCCATGCGTGCATCGTGTTTGCGGTCGAGTTTCAGGTAACAGTCGGCCAGGTGATAAAAGGCATTCTGACAAAGGAGCGAACTGCCCCCGGAAAGTTTTCCGAACATTTCGGCTGCTTCTTCATACCTTTCCGATTTGTAATAGGCGTAAGCAGCCTGGTACTTATCTTCTTTGGTCACATAGTCGGCTTTCTCCATGTATTTTTCGAGATAGGGGATAGCTTCGGCATATTTACCCGTTTGCATGTACGATTCACCAATCATGCGTGCTACCTCGGCCACGCGTTTTTCGGTGACTTTCTCCATAAAGCCGGGGGCAAATTCTATCACCTTTTTGTAATCTTTCTGCAAAAAATAAACCTGGGTAATATAGTAGGGGACGATAGCCCCGAATGTTTCGTCGCCGGTAAGTTTTAGAAAGTTATTCAGCGCTGTCTGGTAGTTCTTCTGCGAATAATTAATATGCGCGTAATAGTATATTGCCGGCGAGGTATATTTTGACCCGGCGCCGAGTATTTCATAAAAAGCCGTGCGGGCATTGTCAAAATCATCTTTTACAAAATAGCAATAACCTTTTTTAAAATGGTATTCGGACAGTTTCTCTGCCGTGAGTTTTTGCCTGTCTACCGCATGATAGTATTCAAGCGCATTGTTATATTTTTTGGATGCATAAAAATAGTTTGCAAGCTGAAACCGGGCCTCGTTCACCAGGGCATGATAACCGTATTCGCCAATAAACTTATTGGTAAGGTACTCGGCATCGTCGTGAAAAAGGCTGATGGCGCACATGGCAGCATTAAAGGCCGACCGCGCCCTGATTTCGGAGTTTTTATCGTAGCCCTCATTACCGGCTGCTTTAAGAAAAAACTCCTTGGCAGTGCCGTAGTTGCCTTTTTCATAATAAGCCATTGCGGTTTCGTAGTAATCATCCTGCGCGATGAGGAAAGCCGATTGCTGCCCCCATGCCATAAGACCGGCCTGTAAAGCGATAAAGCCGGTAAGAAGATTCCTGATGGTCATCTGTATATTTTTAAATTTTGATAAAATTACAGATTATAAACGTCGCGTCATCAGATTTTATTTGATTTTGATTAACAGATTTTTGTTAATTAGTGTGATCCACTCATGACATAAGGCTTTTCAAATACCCTGCAGGGGTTTATATCGTTGTGGTGAGGTTTGGGGATGTTGGTTTTGCGTGAGAAGATGGTAGAGAGAGGAGATGTTAGTTATGATTAACCCTGTCAGGATTTCAAATCCTGACAGGGTTGGAGTCCTGTCTTATACTTTTTTATATTTCAATCTGCATGTGGTTTCAATTATGAAACCATTTTCAAATCCCCTTTTCATGTTGATGAAGTGTTCAAACCTTTATGCCTGAACCGAAGATTTGCATAATATGATTATCTTTGAAAATAAATTTTATGTATGCAACGACAAATAAACATATCGTATCCAGTTTCTT
>JAFGPL010000075.1 GCA_016936215.1 Bacteroidales bacterium | reverse complement strand
GTCCGAAAAAAGGGAGTTTACCATGCGTAAATGACCTTTTTGAGGACGAGCGCAACGAAGTATGCGGACTTTAAAGACAGACACTATATAGTTTTCAGCACTTCATCGGCCTTTTCGGGCGGCTGTGCAATCACGGCCTTATATTTGCCCTCGACAATAGGCCTTTGAATAAGTTTAGGGTTTTCTGCAAGTATCTCTATCCATTCTTCATATGTGAACTTCTTGCCCTTCAGCTCTTTTCGGTAATACTCCTCCTGTGTTCTTATTATTTCTTCCGGCTTTTTGTTGAGTTTCATCAGGATTTTTTTTAAATCATCTTTTGAAAACAGATCTTTTAAATAATCCACAACTTCAAATTCTAACTTTTTATCATTTAAATATTGTAAGCCTTCCCGGCTTTTCCTGCAACGGGGGTTATGATATATTTTCAGCATGGGGTTTATTATCTGTTACGATTTATCAAATTTAGACAATTAACCTTTAATTTTGTTTAACAGTCTGTCAATTCCGGCAATATTTCCTGTTGGAAAAGCTGCCACTATAGCGAGTGCAAAAATTTCGACCAAGTTTTTATCAACGATAAGGTAGTTGCCTTCAAACGGCATTGCATAGGTAAGCGAGGCAAAAGGCGGGTGGGAGAGGTAATACATAGATAAAAGCACTATTCCCGAAATGGTTGCAACCCTGGTGAATATGCCCAGGATAAGTCCTGAGCCGATAAGTATGAGTCCCCAGATATTAAGAAAATCAACTGTCTGCAGTATTTTGGTACTGCCTGCAAGTGCATGAAAAAAAACGGCCATAAAACCTTGGGAATCGAGCAGGTACCATTCGGATGACCAGTTGGGGTCGAAAAGCTTCACGACACCTTCATAAAGAAAATGCCATCCTATTAAAACCCTGAGGGTAATCAGCAGAAACGCCTGCAAGTTTGAATATCTTTGTTTTTCTATTGTAAAAGCCATGCTATGGGTATGAATATTCTTTACAAGTATAAAAAATTATCAGCTATTTTAACTAATTTTTGGGCTGAATAATCATTTCATGTCAAAGTACATTCCATCATATATAAGCATTTGTAAATCGGGGGAAATCAGCAGGCGGATTGAAGCCGCCGGTGAAATCTGCACCAGGTGTTCGCTTTGTCCGCATAGGTGTGGCGTTGACAGAAGTTTATGTTCCGATGGTTATTGCAGGAGCAGTTTACAACCTGTTGTTGCTTCTGCCGGTCCGCATTTTGGCGAGGAGCCGCCCCTCGTCGGTCTTTATGGCAGCGGGACTATTTTTTTTTCGGGTTGCAACCTTGAATGTCTGTATTGCCAGAATTATGAAATTTCGCAGTTAGACACTGGTAAAATAATTGGTTATGAAGAACTGGCAGATATCATGATCGGGTTACAGCAACAGGGTTGTCATAATATCAATTTGGTTACCCCTACACATATGGTATATCCCATACTAAAAGCTCTGAAAATAGCAGTAGAAAGGGGATTGAGCATCCCCCTAGTATACAATTCAGGAGGATATGAAGCAGTTAAAACACTTAAATTACTTGACGGGATAATAGATATTTATATGCCCGATTTTAAATACTTTAACGAAAAAACCGGCTACAGCCTGAGCCATGCCAGGTATTACCCACAGATAGCGCAAATGGCCATTGAGGAGATGTTCAGACAGGTAGGCGGATTAAAAACAGATCGGCAGGGTATTGCTTATAAAGGATTAATAGTAAGACATCTTATTTTGCCCTGCTACCTTGATGAATCTAAAAAGATAATAGATTTTGTTGCAGCCTTGTCCAAAGATATTTACCTGAACCTTATGGACCAATACCGTCCGGAATATAAAGCAGCAGAAAACAGCAACCTCACCAGAAAGGTGACCTCCGAAGAGTATTTTGAAGTTTTAAATTATGCCAAGGAAAAAGGATTGGCCATGGAAGTTTGATTATATGATGAAAGATATAAAGATCGGGATTTGTGGTGCAAACATTAACGAAAAGAATATTAAGATAAAAAGCCTTGGTTATGAAAGCGGGTGTTTGCTTGAGGAGTCGTTAAAGTATTCTGAGAATACAATTTTTAATAAACCGGAACAGGTTATCCATATTTCCAATCAACAGGAAGAAAAACCCCGGATTATTTATCATTCGGAAAATCTTAATGCTTTGGATATTTGTATTTTCAGGGAAATATCCGGAAATATTTCCAGGCAGCAACAGGGATTAATGTTGCGGAAAATTATCCGAATATGCGGTTGAAAAATTAAAGAATTCTTCCTTGCCTTTTTAATAAACAATTCAAATACAATGGATACAAATAGTCTGTACACCGGTGATTTCAAAGAAAGCGTGAAGGATTATTTTTATCTTATTAATAAACAATATCCTGAAAGAGGGACCCTGAAACTGATAGGCGACCGGTACAGGTTAAACCGCGACCAGCGTACCATCCTGTACCGGGGAATATCATGTTCTGAAAATGCAGAAAAAAGAAAATCGCGCCTCACAGAAAGTATTAACGGTGCATACCTGGTAATAGACGGCTACAATGTCTTGTTTACCCTGCTGAATTACCGGCTGGGAAGGATTGTTTTTTTAAGCAATGATTTTATTGTTAGAGATGCCGGTTCGCTTCATGGTAAACTCAGGGATGAAGGCCTTTTTTTTGAATGTATTCGCGAACTTTTTGACTTTTTTAAGCAACAAAAACCTGCATTTGTGCATTTCTATATTGATTCCCCGGTCTCGCACAGCGCTGTGCATTGCAGACGGATTAACGAAATGATCAGGGATTGCAATTTGCATGGGGTTTGCGAAATTGTAAAATCCCCCGACCATGATATCAAACAGTTTAAAGAAGGGATTATACTTACATCCGATACGGTGATCATAGACAAAACTTCCAATCCTGTTTTTGATCTGCCTTACAAAATACTGAAATCGCGGTTTGATGCGATGCTGTTCAATCTAAACGAACTTATTGTTCATTAAATTCCCTTTTCAGGGCATTATTTCCCCTTTCATGCGGCTTATCCCACACTTACATTTGTTGCATAAATTATGTCAAACTTAAAACAATTCATTATGGTAGTAGTAATTATCATCGGCATAGTAATAATTTATGCAATTTTTTCATCCTTCTCAGACAGCAAAAGTACTTCAACAACCAGTTATAGTATGCATAAGTCTTGCAGTGCTTGTGGAAAAACGGTACCAAACTCCTCAACTGCCGGCCAGAGGTGCCCGCATTGCGGCGCATACTGGTCGGTGGAAAATAAATATTCTGTTTAATTTAAAAGTTCCGTTTTAAACCTTCGCCAGCTAAATAGTGTCTGTCCATAAAGTCGTGTGGCTGTTCTTTAAAGTTCGCAGACGAGGCGCGTGAAGCCCGAAAAAAAGGGAGTTTGCCATGCGTAAATGACCTTTTTGAGGACGAGTGCTACGAAGTATGCGGCCTTTAAAGACAGACACTAAATAGGTTTTCCGAAAATTATACTTGAAAGGAGTTATTTGCATATAAATGTTTGCCTTAAGTACTTATTTGAAATTGTTTTGTTGAACAGGCGAAGGTTTTTCAAATTATGTTAATTTTACTATTGATAGACTGAAATGATATTATCTCGATTCATTCTATCCCTGGTTATATAATTCTGGTAAAAAAAACATATTTATGAAATACAGAAAATTAGGCAAGACCGGATATGAGATATCTGAAATAAGCTTGGGAACATGGCAGGTTGGCGGCAGATGGGGCGAACCTTTTGACCATAGCAACGCCGACAGGATTTTGAATACTGCTGTAGACGCAGGTGTCAATTTTATTGATACTGCCGATGTTTATGGCGACGGGGAAAGTGAAAAGGCCGTGGGGCGGCTTGTGAAATCGAGAAATGAAAAGATATTTGTTGCCACCAAGTGCGGGCGCAGGCTTTCACCGCATACCAGTGAGGCATACCAGCCGGGTGTGTTGCGTAAATTTGTTGAGGACAGCCTGAAAAACACGGGGCTCGAAACTATTGATATCATCCAGTTGCATTGCCCACCCACGCAGGTTTATTACAGGCCAGAGATATTTGCCCTGTTTGATGAGCTGAAAAAAGAAGGAAAAATACAACACCTGGGAGTGAGCGTTGAAAAAGTAGAAGAGGCGTTGAAAGCCATTGAATACCCCAATGTTACGACGGTTCAGGTTATTTTCAACCTTTTCAGGCAAAGGCCATCGCAACTTTTCTTTAAGGAAGCTGCAAAGAAGGATATAGGACTAATTGCCAGGGTGCCGCTGGCCAGCGGGCTCCTAACCGGTAAGTTTTCCGGGGATTCAAAGTTCGGCAGGGGCGACCACCGGTTTTTCAACCGCATGGGCATGTTCTTCGACAAAGGTGAGACATTTTCGGGTATTGACTATAACACTGGTCTTGACGCTGTGGAAGACCTTAAAAAACTTTTTCCCGAATACGAAAACCTGGCCCCGGTAGCGCTCAAATGGATTCTGATGTTCAGCGAGGTAAGCTGTATTATCCCGGGTGCTTCTTCTCCCGAACAGGTACTTTCCAATCTGAAAGCCCTGGAAGTAACATCATTCACAAAAGTGCAATTGGATGGGATGAACGAGCTGTATGAGGAAAAAATCAAACCTCTTGTTCATCACCTCTGGTAAGGCTAATAGGAATTCAATGAGTGAATTTCATTGAAGTTTTTTCTCTTTTTATCCCTTATCGTATCGTCTTTCGGATACCCGACAGTGATGATAAGTTCTGCCCTTTTGGCACCAGGTATCTTCAGCAGTTTTTTCACCCTGCTCTCATCAAACCATCCAAGTATGCATGTTCCAAGTCCCTCAGATGTGGCCTGAAGACAGAAATGCACTGTGGCAATACCTATATCCATCAGGGTGAATTTTTTATCTCTTATTATTTCACCCATTTTAGAAGTGAAATTTGCATTTTCACGCACTACCACAATCAGTACCGGCGCTTCTTTGGTAAAATGGTTGAGGGGCAATATCCTGTTACTTGTTGCATCGGCAATCTGGTAACGCAAATCCGGATCGTTAACAACAATAAATTTCCATGGCTGCGAATTGCAGGCAGAAGGTGCAAGCCTGGCGGCTTCAATGCAGCGTTCTATTTTTTCCGGTTCAATACTCCAGGTACTGTAACTTCTTACACTCTGTCTTTTTATTACAAGGGATAAGAAATCTGAAAAAGTCTCATTCATTCTACTATGGTATTTGAAATATCATGAATTTCGTCCGATTCAAAGATGGTTTGTTTCCTCGGAAACAATACAAGGTTGATCATAGCTTTTGCAACATCCCGGCCATGAACAGGCCTGTATTTCCGGTATTTTCCCCTGAGCAGCGGGCTGAACAGCGGCATGAAAAACTTTGCCAACCCCTCGCCAAACCTGAATTCTTTTCTTTCGCCAAGAAGCAAAGATGGCCTTAAGATGATCAAATTTTCAAACGGGTATTTCATAATTTCCTGTTCCATAAGTCCTTTTACACTCAGGTAAAAGTTCTTTACAGTTGCTTTTGCACCTATGGATGAAACAACTGCGAAGTTTTTAACACCATTGGCAAAAGCAATCCGTGCAATTCCGGCAGGCAACCTAAGGTCAACTTTTTTAAATACCTCCTGCGAACCTGCTTTTTTAATGGTGGTGCCCAGACAACAAAACAGGTCATTTCCCCTGATCTGGTTTTCTATTTCATCAATATTCACGAGGTTGTGAACTACAACATCAACTTTACTATTTTGAATGTCAAGGTTTTTTCGGCTGAATACCAAAATCCTTTCATAAATCTCCGTTTTTACCAGTTCATCAAGCAGGTAACTCCCCACCAGGCCGGTTGCACCGAAAACTATAGCTGTTCGCTTGTTCATGATAAAAATCTTTAATTGCCGGCAAAGATAATGCTGTTTAGGTTGTGTACAGAGATTAATTATGCATTATTTTAATAACTTTGTTTAATGCAAATTTAAACACTAATGTATTGATTCTGTTGCCGGAAGGAATATTTCAATGAGTTTTTTTTTAAATAGATACAGGTTGCGCAATATATTTCTTTTAATACTGATAGCCAGTAGTACTAATATTTCAGGTCAGTTAAGGATTAATGAATTTCTTGCCTCCAATACCTTCACCAACGAAGATCCCGATTATCATGAAAGCGGCGACTGGATAGAACTTTACAATAAAGGAAAAACCGCTGTCAACCTCATGGGGTATTATATTACCGATAACTTTGCAAATCCCGGGAAATGGAAAATTACCACCGATACCCTTATACCTGCCGGAGGTTTCGTGGTCATCTGGGCTGATGGCAAAGGCAGCGGTTTGCATACAAATTTTAAATTGTCAAAGTCCGGAGAGGTTATTGCACTATATTCACCTGAGGGTATTCTCTTAGATTCTCTTGGTTTTTCTTTGCAGGCTACAGATATTTCAAAAGGTTCTGTTCCCGATGGTTCAACGGTGAGGTATTATTTCATCGAGCCAACTCCGGGTTTAGCAAACACCTCCAGGCTTTATGAAGATATTTTATACAGTGTGCCCGACTTTTCTGTGACAGGCGGTTTATATACTACACCCTTATCTGTTGGGATGTCTTCACGTTTCGGGGGCATTATACGGTACACACTTGATGGTTCGGAACCCTGTGAAGGCGATTTGATATACAACATTCCTGTAACGATTGATTCCACGACCATCATAAGGGCCAGGCTATTCAAGTCCGGAATGATACCCGGCCCTGTGGTTACACATACCTATTTTATCAGCGAGCATTTCTTTTCCGGCGATTTACCGGTTATATCCATAGCCTCAGACCCTGAAAATTTTTGGGATTCTGAAAAGGGCATTTATGTGCAGGACTTCAAGCCCGAATGGGAGGTTCCGGTAAATATTGAGTTATTTGAAAACAATGGCAGCGACAGGGCAGCATTCAACGAGCGTGCAGGGGTAAAGATCAACGGGTTGCATGCATGGCAGTTGCCCCAAAAGATGCTGGGCATTTATTTCAGGGGAAAGTATGGTAACGGAAGCCTTGATTATCCGCTGTTTTTCGACCGGGAAAGAAAAAGCTATAATACCTTTGCACTGCGGGCATCTGGCAGCGACTGGAGTTATACCCTTTTCAGGGATGCAATGATACAAAATTCCACCACTATAAATATGAAACTCGAAAACCAGGGTTTCAGGCCATGTGTGTTATATATAAACGGACAATACATGGGAATTCACAATATGCGCGAAAAGGTTGACGAAGATTATGTCGGCCAGACTTTCAATCTTGAAGATGGTACATTTGATATGGTGGAAAACGAGAATTATGCCGAAACAGGAGATGTTGCCGAATACAATGAGCTCGCGGCGCTTTATGCGAAAGACCTCAACATACAGGAAAATTTTAATGCAGTGGCCGAAAAAATGGATATCACCAACTTCACCGATTTTATCTGTACCCATATCGCGAGCAGGAATACATCTATCAATCACAACATGATGGCATGGAAACCAAAAGGTACCGGCAAATGGAGATGGATACTGGTTGACCTCGACAGGGGTTACTTTAACCCCTCATCCACCCTTATAAGCTATTATACAAGTCAGACTGTTATTCCATTCAGGGAACTCATGCAGAATGAGGGGTATAAGGCTTATTTCGGAAAGAGGCTCGCAGACCATCTTTACACCACGTTTAGTCCCATAAGGATAAACAGATTAATTGACCATCATCAGCAATTAATTTCGGATGAAATGCCATATCATATCGGGAGATGGCTGGGTACCACATCATCATATGGCAATGCCATGCCTTCGTTGCAGTATTGGTATGACGAAGTGGAGAAACTTAAGGTTTTTGCCGGTGCCAGAACTGAAGTATTGCTTAACAATCTTGATAATTATGGTTTTGACGGTCATGCGCAGCTCTCACTTGCTGTTTCACCTGTAAATGCAGGAGGTCTTGTTTTCAACGGATTAAAGATTTCCGAACCGTTTTGGGATGGGGCTTATCTTAAAAATATAGAAATTGAGCTTGTGGCCAAAGAATTGCCGGGATATCGGTTTAAAGGCTGGGTTAAAACAACCGGTGAAGACACTACCGGGATTATCTCAACCGACATTACATTCCGTTTTGTTTTAGCTGGCGATGCCGGTTATAAAGCAGTGTATGAACCTGACGGAAGTTGTGTAATACCTTCGGTAATTGATAAGGATTATATGCTTAACAAGGATTGTTCTCCATACTTCGCACAAGGGGATATAACCATAAAACCGGGAAAGACGCTCACGATAGGTCCAGGGGTGGAAATAATTTTGCCCCCCGGTGCCAACATAATGGTTCATGGTAATATTGTGGCCCGGGGTACAGCAAAGGAGAGAATTTTGTTCAGGTCAAATCCTGCATACGGCGATGAAAGCTGGGGGGCGATCTGTTTTTTAAACACTCCCGATACTTCACATTTTGCCTTTGTCACCATCGAAGATGCTTCAAAAGGGCCTTTGCCGGTGCGCGATGGGGCAGCCATCTCGGCTTTCAGGGCAAACCTTGTTCTTGACCACCTCATCATCGAAAATACAGATGACAATCCCATAGTTGCCAGGTATTCTGATATAACATTAACCAACAGTTCGTTGCATTCAAAAGTTACCGGCGATCTTATAAATGTTAAGTACGGCAAAGCCATGATCGGGAATTGTTTATTCAGGGGAAATGAGCAATTCGATACAGATGCCATAGACTATGACGATGTGGAAGATGGGGTTATCAGAAACTGTAAAATTTATAATTTCTTTGGTTTTAACAGCGATGGCATTGATATTGGTGAAAAAGCCCGGAATATTATGATAGACAGTCTTTTGATCTGTGATGTTTCCGACAAAGGGATTTCAGTCGGACAGCAATCCACCGTACGGGTGAGCCATTGCACTTTTGTGAACTGCAACCTGGGATTGGGACTGAAAGATTCATGCAAAGTTACCGTTGACCATTGCACTTTTTACAGCAACAATTATGCGGTGTCATGTTTCGAAAAGAACCCGGGTAGCGCCGGGGGTAACCTGTTGGTAAAGCATTCAATACTATCAAACAGCTATGAAAGGTCATTTTTTGCAGATAACCGCTCATCGGTTGAAATAGTAAACAGCCTCTCAGATACCGATTCCCTTCCCGAAGAAAACCTTAATATTTTCGGTAATCCCTTGTTTTATAACCCTAATGCTTTTGATTTCAGGCTTTCGGAGGATTCGCCATGTAAAAATCAGTCCGAAGATTATGATGAAACAGGTACCCGTTTTCATGGATTTACTTCAAAACCGCACCTGATGTTTACCCGCATATTTTACAATCCATTGAATCTGGCATCTGCTTCTGAATATCTTGCCATCATGAACCCTTCTGATGAGGTTACCGACATCTCCGGCTATAAAATAACCAGGGGTATTGTGTATGAGTTTCCAGCGAATTCAGTCCTTTATCCCGGGGAACAGGTTATATTGGTGAAGAACTTATATGGTAGCGACTGGCTGAATTATAAAGGGAAGATACTGCAATGGACGGAAGGCAGCCTGTCAAACGAAGGAGAAGCCATTCAGCTTATGGATAGATACGGAATTGTGCTTGACCAGGTGGAATACCGGCCTGCATTACCGTGGCCGCCGGCATCATTTAACCTGGGTGAAGTATTGGTATTAAAAAGTACCGGGTTGGACAATCATTTTCCAGAAAACTGGGCAACGGAGGTTTACACTGGCACTGATGAGGTATCGCATCGCCAGCCGGATAAACGGATGGATGTATTTCCGAATCCCGCTAAAGGAATGATTTCTGTTCATTCAGGCTCAAAATCTGCAGCAGCAATAGAGATTATAGATTTGTCGGGAAGGGTTGTTTTGAAACAAAAAACTTCATCCGGGAACATTACAGAAATTGACCTCTCATCCCTAAAAAGCGGAAGCTACCTTATACGCTGTGGTGAGCTAACCACAAAGGTTGCAATTATAAGGTAGCTTTCAAGAATAATTTATATCATAGACTATTCCAGATAGCCGTTATACTCACCCAAATCTTTTGCAACTTTATCCTTCCAGAATTTCAATGCTTCGCTGTCAGTCCCCATTTTTGTCTGTTTTCTGAATTCGTTGAATTCATTAGTCAAACCGGTCATGGCATTGTTGTATTTTTGCTGGAAGAGAGGATTCGGGTCGAGGGGAAATTTTGTTTCCGAAAAATCTTTTCTCAGCTTTCTGGCATGCAGCTCATACAGGTCAAACATCAGCCTGAAATAGTTGAGTGCCAGTTCGTTTTTAGCCTTTAGACTGGCCCACGATTTTGAACGGTCGAATACCGCGCTCACATTGCATTTAATCTTTGAAAAAGCCGTTGGCCTTGAGTAGCTGGCAAACAGAAAACAGGTTGCTTCGGCTCCAAGGCCGGTAAATTCAAGAGGTTCCCCGCGGAAGTCCATCCAGGTCAACCGATATTCTTCACTCCAGGTTATAGTATCAGAGGTTTGTTGATTCTGGCCAAATGCAAGGTTAGCTGTTGTAAGAAAAGTGATGATGAAAATTGAAAGTAGTTTCATTTTTTTAGTTATCGGGTTGACTATTTTCGCTCTTTTTTAATTACCGGTTGAATCATTTAATTGGTATTTATAATATTGAAATTGAAAAATTTCCCACAAAGACACAAAGCTCTCAAAATAAAATCTTTGTGTTCCTGGTGGCTTTGTGCGATAAAATTGTTAAAAATATTTGAATTTCATGCTGTTATAAAAATCAACCAAAAATTATAAAAGAGCCACATTTTTTAAATGTATTTACCTGTTCAGCGGTTTGATTGACCAGAAAGCCGCGATGCCCATTCCCGAAAGAATATGCCAGATTCCCCACCATGCAGCAATAAATGCCATTCCGCCAATAGCGAGTTCAGGCGGGAAAATTTTAGGGTTGAACAAAAGTACCAGCGCCAGCCCTGAGTTTTGAATACCCGTCTCTATCGAAACAGCACGCCGGTCATATCTTGATAACCGCATGCCGGTTGCAAAGAAGAAACCTGTGAACAGGGCAGCACCATTGTGTATGAGCACAATGATGAAGATATATTTAATGTACTTCATAAAATATTCGAAGTTGTTCATCAGCGCCATCACAACAATGCCGGCAAACAAAAGTATGGAGATGATTTTTATAGGCTTGAATATTTTTGCAGTGATTTTAGGGAATTGATGATTGAACCACATGCCGACAACAAGCGGTATGCCCAGCAGGATAAACACAGTCTGGAACATATGCCAGGGATTTATTTTCAACGGCCTCAACAGTGCATCTGAATTTATTATACTGATGAATTTGGTATATATCCCTCCCCATACCGCAAAATTAAGCGGTGTAAGAATAATTGCCGAAATGGTGGCTATCGCGGTAAGGCTTACCGATAGTGCAATGTTGCCTTTGGCCAGCGAAGTGATGAAGTTTGAAATGTTGCCCCCGGGACAGGCGGCCACCAGTATCATGCCCATGGCCATGGTTGGAGAGATGAAATTTCTGAGCACCATCACCAGTATAACTGTTACCAGTGGCAGCAAAAAAAACTGGGAAATAAACCCGACAACAACCGGCTTGGGCTTTTGAAGCACGTTTTTGAAATGTTCAACCTTAATGGCCAGTGCAACACCGAACATGATAAATGCCAGGGTAAGGTTCAGGACAAATAATCCCTCGGATGAAAAATTCAGGCGGATGTGGTCGAGTACGCTTAAAGATTCAGTCATGGTTAAGGTTTTAAGTTAAAAGCACTTCTTAACAGAGAATTTGGTCAGGAGGAAGGTGTTTTTCAGAAAAATCATCGCCTAAGTTAATAAATTTTCAATATTTGCATTAATTATCTAACTTTTTACACTTTTTATATGATAAATAAAATTGAAGGATACCTGGCCAAAACTAATGTTACGTCACTAAATGATAATGTTTTCAACCTTATAGATAAAGAATGGATGCTGATAACAGCCGGCAATACCGGTTCGTTCAATACCATGACCGCGAGCTGGGGTACACTGGGTATTCTCTGGAACAAACCGGTTGCCATATGTTTTATTCGTCCGCACCGCTACACATTTGAGTTTGCCGAGAAATCAGACTATTTTACGCTGAGTTTTTTCGATGAATCTTTTCGTGGGATACTTAATATTTGCGGGAGCAAATCGGGACGTACCATTGATAAAATAAAGGAAACATGTTTAAAACCGCTTCTTACCGATAACGGAGGCATTGGATACGAACAGGCACGAATGGTAATAGAATGCAGAAAACTTTATGCCGATTTTCTTAAAGAAGATAATTTTGTTGTTCCCGATACCGCCCTGAAGAACTATCCTTCAAAAGATTTTCATAAGTTTTATATTGGTGAAATAGTGAATTGCTATCTGAAACATTCATAAAACTTTTTTTACCCTAACCTGTTTTCTTTGTATGAAAGACAGGCTGGTTATATACGATGGACAGTGTGCGCTATGTAACAATACTGTGGATTTTTTAAAAAAGGCAGATAAACAAGGTGTGCTTCAGTTTATGCCTTTTCAGTTGTTAGATTCAGGCGAAAAAAAATTACTTGAAAACAGGGGTATTAAGCCTGAAGAATCGGTGATTTTTATTAAAAACGGCAAATTATTTACCAAATCATCTGCAATAATTCATATATTTATACAAATAAAAGGATTCTGGAGGGTTTTCGGAATTTTTATGATGATACCGGGAATTCTTCGTGACAAAATTTATGACCTGATAGCAAGAAAACGTTATCTATGGTTCGGAAAGGCAGGCCAGACATCATGCAATTGTTAACTACTAACCAAAAATAAATTTATATGAAACATCTATCATTATTATTGTTAATGGCAATATCCTGTGTCTTTGTTAATTCTAATGCACAGGAAGGGTTAGCCCCTGAAGACACTGTAAAGCACTGGACATACACAGGACTGGCCAGTATCAATTTTTCGCAAACCTCTTTTTCAGAAAACTGGCAGGCTGGTGGTGAGAGCTCTGTTGCCGGGCTGGGATTGTTCAATCTTACCGCCAAATATAAAAAGAACAGGTCGGCATGGGACAATGTGCTGGATATCAAATATGGCCTTACCAAGCAAAAGAGTAACAAAGATCCGAGGAAAAGCGACGACAATTTTGAGATTTTGTCGAAATATGGTTACAAAGCATTCGAACACTGGTATTACAGCGCCACCTTTAATTTCAAAACCCAGATGACAAACGGATATAAAGAAGCTAATCCCGACTCGGCAGTGATATCAAAAGCATTGGCGCCCGCCTATATTTTATTATACCTGGGTATGGATTACAAACCAAACGATAATTTTTCGCTGGTAATCGCCCCTGTAACGGGTAAGATTACCATTGTAAACGACGACCAGCTTTCGGCTGAAGGCCGCTTTGGGGTTGAGCCGGGCGAGAATTCAAGGTTTGAGTTTGGGGGATTGCTGAAATCAACCTATACCAAAGAGGTGCTAAAAAATGTTACCCTGGCCTCAAAGCTTGGATTGTTTTACAACTATCTCGACGACCCCCAGCTTGATGTTGACTGGGAACTGCTTGTAAATATGAAAATTAATAAGTTCCTTTCTGCCAATATTGTTACACAGCTAATTTATGACAAAGACCAGGTGGATGAGGTACAGTTTAAAGAAATACTTGGGGTAGGGCTTACCTATACTTTTTAAAAACAAACTGCCGGAATAAAAAGAGAAAAGCGCCTGAAACGGCGCTTTTCTGTGTGTTCTTTCCGGATTTAAGCTAACACGATTATAACCTGTAACGTAAATTGGGTGCAAGTTACTGCAAAATAGAAGCCAAAGCCAGTAAATTTTGGCCAACTGCCTGATTATGTTTACCAATTAGTGAAAATGGAGGAGAATTCTCATTTCATGATCCCGGTTCAGATTGAACGAATCTGTAATTAAATTGAACAGGACGGCCCCTGGGGTGATCTTTTTTATCTTTAAGGGTGATCCGGCCGGGAGTCTGAGATGATCCAGACTGATTATTAAGCATATCTGACTGACCTCTCCTGGAATCTTCTTTCATGACATTACTGCTTTAAAGGGACACTTCATCCCGGAACCTGAATCTGCAACCCATTTATCTTTTCCTAAAAGCCTAACACCTAAAGCCTAAAGCCTAAAACCTTACATCTAAAAACCCCGAAACCCTGTTAATTATCACCTCTCTGGTTATTAGCGTTTTATATTAATAATTCGTAAATTGCCCTGACTTTTAAGAAACGACACAATTGCTTATCAAAAATATTTGCCTGCTTATGAGAAAAATAATGGAAAATGATAATATGTCGTGCAAGCCATACGTGAAATAAATGTATTTTTTAAGCGGGAGGTAAGTATATTTGGATGTTTAGGCGCCAAGCAAAATGAAGATAAACTACCTCGAAACAGGAATCAGATAATTGATTATATTTGTGTTATGAGAAAATCGAACAAAATAAT
>JAFGPL010000074.1 GCA_016936215.1 Bacteroidales bacterium | reverse complement strand
TTAACCCCGATTTACAAATACTCAATTTTGGGGTTTTTAAATAGCCAAAATTGATAGTATTTGTTAATCGTTTGAAAATTCCATGAACGGCGAAGCCCTCACCGAAGGTAATTTTCCGGGTTAAAGGTTACTTTCGGATAGAATATCCTGAAAACCTGAAAAACCAAATCATTTAAACTGAAATCTCAATGCCCGTTAAAGAAAATATACAGACCAATCATAGTGACTATTAACAAAATCCACAAAGTCAGAACTTTTTTACCGGGTTTTGGTAAAGCGCCAAAATCTGTGATATTCTTACTGATTCTTGCCTCAGTATTGTCAGTAATTACAACAAACCAGGTTGCAAATGCGATTATGACAAAAAGATAAAATGAAAGCATCAGAAAATGCGGCCAGAACTGTTGTCCCGTTGAAATTCCGACAAGATAAAAAATGCCCGTACCTATGCTAATGATTGTACCACCAACCAGGGCAAAGTTTGCTGCCCGGGTGGTAGTTTTTTTCCAAAGTACGCCAAAAAGAAACACAACCGCCATTGGCGGAGCAATAAATCCGAGTATAGCCTGAAAAATGTCAAAAAGTTTCAAACCCTTAATACTGTCAATGGCAAGGGTTAGAAAGATTGCTAAGATTGCACCTGCAAGGGTAACAATTCTACCGGTTTTTATGATTTCATGCTGTGTAGCTTCCGGTTTGTATTTTCTCACATATATATCCATCGTAAAAACGGTGCTCAGGGAGTTGAGCGCCGAATCAATGGTGCTGATCAGCGCCGCTATCAAAACAGCCATCACCAGACCGGTCATACCTGCCGGGAGCAGCCGGGTTACCATCGTCATGTAAGCCTCATCGGGATCAGCTAAGTTGGGGAAAAGCACAAAACATGCGATACCGGGAATGATGAAAAGCGCTACATCAAGTATCTTAAGCCATCCGGTAAAGTTGGCACCTAACTGCCCCTGCTTCAGGTTTTTTGCCCCTAAAACCGACTGAACCATTGACTGGTCGGTACACCAAAACCAAACTCCCATGATGGGATATCCCAGTATAATCGCCAGCCACGGATAGTCTTTGTTGTCGAGGGGAAGAAAGAGGTTCCAGTAATTTGAAGGTGTCTTTTCATACATGCCTTTTATACCCGCGATAAAACTATCCCAATATGAACCCAACTGGCTGAGAATACCCGGGTTTAAGTTCTCACCTGCCACCTCCGGACTACCGATTTTAATGATACTAACGACTGTTAGAATAAGCGAAACCACTATGAGCAGTCCCATCTGAAAAACATTGGTATAGGCTACAGCCTTTAAACCTCCGGCTATGGTGAAAAATGCAGCAATTACAACGAGGATGATTACCGATATCCAGGTTTTAAGGTTCAGCATCTGGCTGACAAGTATACTGCCGGCAAAAAGGGTAAGCGCCAGCCACGAAATTAAAATGGTTGCCAGGGTATACCATGCCAGGATGTTACGGGTTGACTGCCCGAACCTCTTCCCCATAAACTCAGGCAATGTCATCACGCGGGCACTGAGGTACCTGGGTGCGAACACCACTGCCAACAGGAATATAAAAACAAAAGCATACCAGCCGAAATTACCGGCAACCACACCGGTGGTATAACCGATGCTGGCCGATGCAATGAGCATTGAAGGACCTACATTGGTGCCCCACATGGTAAAACCGATGCTCCCCCACCCGAGCGAATGCCCGGCAAGAAAAAGGTTTTCACCGGCATTCCTCTTCCTGATAAAACTCACCCAATATCCAATTGCAATCAGCACAACCAGGTAAGCAATCACTACTCCAAAATCAACCGGTTTGAGAAAAGAGTGAATATTTTCCATTTATCGTTGTTTGTTTAGGTACCAAGACTTTTACCACAGTATATTTTAACGGTACTTTTCAACTATTTTGCAAGCCTTGTCAATATCTTCTTCTTTTTTAAAGTGCATCAGGATATTTAAGCCCTGGTTGCCGACATTGTCAAGTAAAGGTTCGAGTTCATCCAGCTCTACCCAGCAGGGCATTACCGATTTCCCTTTTGATAATATTTTTTGATACAGACTGTACCATTGGGCATTACCGCCCTGTGGCTGTCCTTCGCCTGGTGTCCATTGCACTGCATTCAGTTCTTCGATTTCGAGCACGGCATCAAGATGACGAATGGCATCAACACCATCAAGATGGTAGAGGGTATAATCAATTTTTTGACACTGTTCACGCAGAAAGGGCTGGGCAAACCTTCTGAAGTCCTCTTCGGAGATCATCACTGAAATATCGCATTGCAGTTTGCTTACTTTTCCCGGCCCCCAGATTGAAAAATAACAGAAAGCCATTTCATCACCTTCCCTGATGATATCATAAATTGTGTCAAATACAGTGAAATAAATCTCATTGATTTTTTGAAGCTGCATCTCCACAACTTCAGGCCTCAGCAACATATCCATCAGTACATTCTGGGTTCCTTTCAATCCGGCCAGGGTATCGAGCCCTTCGATAAGATCGGGGCAGCCGACAAAATATTTTCCGGCAGCAAGGTTTTTACACGCTTTCAGCAAATTAAGATGCAACTGCCACCATTTGTTTTCTTCGTTTAGTATGATCTCATCCCCAAAATCTTCATTATGCCTGATCCATATGGTATCTTCACCCCCCTCAAGTTCAGCGCCGAGTATCGCTGAAAGTGAACCCGGACCAAGCTGGGTGTTGGCTACCGGCAATATATCTGCCTTCAGCAAACTTTTCGACAATTGATAATGAATATATCGCGACCTCCATTCAGGATCGAACCAAAACTGGTTTAAATCTATTGCAGGCGGTGGTGGTGAAATATTTTCACGGGGGGCACCCTCGCCCGGCAGATGTTCCCACATACTCAAAACAATGCCTTTGCCCTTCCACCATTGGAGGTACCGTTCTTTTGATTCCGGCCAGCTCTCTTTCCAGGTTTTATTCATTTTCTATCACCTTTCCGATTTCCGATTTATATAAACCCCGGTATGTATCGTCAAAGACCAGGTTTTTAGTTTTTGTCAAATCCATTTCGTCTGTACAGCAAACCTTTTCGGGATAATATGGCACGATCGCCCCGAACCTCACCCAAACAGGCATTTCTTCAAGGCTGGCTTCGTATTCCTTTAACCATACTGCCCCATTGGCAATACCCCCATCAAAGAGATTTACCCATGTACCTTCCGGCAGGTAAACATCACGTTTGTTCGTGGATGACATAACAGGCGCCACAAGAAAATCATCGCCAAAATAATACTGGTCGTGAATCTGCCAGCACATTTTATCTTCAGCATGATGCATGATGAGCGCCCTTAACAGGGGAAAGCCTGACATGGTTGATTTCCTGCCCTGTTCGTAAATATATGGAATAAGAGCATACCGCAGCCTCCACCATTTTTTGATGATTGACGAGATATTCGGGTATTCATAAGGTTCGCGTTTCGAAGTACCGTGATACCTGATGTGTGAAGTAAAAACACCGAATTGTGTCCAGCGAACATACAGATCGTCCGGCACCACCGAATTCATAAAATCGGGCACACCGTGAAATCCTGGCACATCGTGGCTCCAGAAAGCAAATCCCGAAAGCCCGAGATGCAGTCCCCCCTTCAGCGAACCTGCCATGCCATCCCACGAACAGGCAGCATCGCCACCCCAGTGGAGCGGGTAACGCTGGCACCCGGCCCAGCCTGCACGCGACCAGATAATCCCCTCACCTGTTGTTTCCCGGGTAACCTCATAGGCCGCTTTCTGATAAAGCAATGCATAAATGTTGTGCAACAATTCGGGTTTCATATTTTCATATTGGGCATCCATGTGGATGGTTTCGCCAAAATCGGTTTTGATGCAGGCAACACCCATCGCTAAAAGTTTTTTCAATAACCCTTTGTACCATTCAGTAGCCTTTGGCGAGGTAAAATCTATGGTGCCGGCATAATCAAGCGAGCTGAAATTTGAGCCGTCACCGGCCTGCTTATTCTTTGAAATACCAATAAAGCGGTTTTTAACAGCTTCTTCAAGCTGCTCAGCCCCGTATGCAATATAGGGTAATTGCCAGAGGCTCACCCTGAAGCCTTTGGATTTTAGTTCTGCAATAAATTTTTCAGGTTCCGGAAACCTTTCGGGGTTAAACTTCCATTCGCACAGCCAGTCGGTTTTAAACCAGCCGGTATCGAGATGTATCACATCGCAAGGGTAATCTTTTTCACGAAGACGGTTGCAAATGGTGGTAACTTCATCGGCAGAAAAATAGGTCATGCGACTCATCCATACGCCGAAGCTCCATAAGGGCGGAAGGGCAGGAAAACCAGTTATCTGTCTATAGTGAAACAGAATTTCTTCAATAGAATCGCCGGAAATAAGGAAAAGGTCAACCAGCGGCTGTTCTGCAAGCAACTGAACGGAGCGGGTGGAAATATCTGCAAAGGAAATTTTGGTATGCGCCGATGTATGAAGGAATAAACCATATAACCTGCTTGAAATATAGAAAGGCACATTCTTATATGTTCTGCGGCTGTTGACGCCCTGCCCGTCCTGGTTTTCGAGTAGAAAAGTTTTTCCCGACAGGTCAGTCTTAACAAACCTTTCACCGGTTCCGGCAAATTTTTCATCATGCCCTGTATAAAACGAAACAACAGCCCTTTGAGGAACCCCGTCTTTTTCAACATAAGCGAGCGCCAGTGCATCGTGCCGGGCAGGAAAAAACTGGTCGTAGGCGCTAATTTTTATCTCCTTCACGCCATCGGGAAGAAAAGTTATATCGAGGGTTTCATCGGGTGCCGGAAGAAGGTCGCTCCAGTGATCAATTTCGGCTCCCCTGAAATTAATGACAGCCTTCCTGCAACCGTTTTTACCGGTAATAACCCATTCGTTTTCATCTTTTTCAAAATGCAGGGGACTGACAGCCAGGTCATCAGAAAACTGAAGCATGGGGGATGGCTGCATCGCGGCCTCACCAAAACCGATCGCAACCCTTAATATCTTATTACCATAATCCCTGACGACCATTGTGTAATTAACACGGGGCGTCCCGGTATCGGCTTTCACTTCTGATGAACGCGCCTGTTTCTGAAATGGTATGGTAACCACCACATCATCGCCGGATTGGCTTATCGAAGAAGGCCTGCAGGCCCGCCATAATGCTTCATCGGCCTGAAGCAAAGGATCAAGGTCAAGAAAATCAAACAGGTAGTTATTGGTCCAGGTCATTCTGTTATTTGCATACTTTTAGAAGACCTCAAATATAAAAATTAGTTGGTAAAAAAAGAGAAATAAGTATACCTGAATATTTTATTTTAAATACATAACCTGCTAAAGGGTGAACAAAACCGCTCCTCTCATGCCATCGGGCAATTCTATGATCCCCATGCCCCCAAGGTATACATGAAGAACATAATGCCCGTTGTTTGCAGAAAATTCAACATTAAACCAGGGAGCGTAGTGCCAGTTAAGAATTCGTTTATCCCCGGGATGGAGTATTTGTAAACCATCCCACAGGTGCAGAAACTCATCGTTGTCCGGAATATTTTTAATGGCAGGTGAATTACTTATTATCCTTAAAGAAAGGATTTCACCGGTTGCCGGTAGATGGCTTATTTCAGTCAGTGAAAGGTTCATGTTGTAAATTTTCCGGATACAATGTATTTATTTTTTAAGGTAAATTATTCATCAGTTTTCTTTCAGCATATTTTTACATTGTTTCTTCCCAATGCGGGTTAAAAGAAGTAATGATACGCTAATCAATATGTGCTATATTCCAAATAAGCTCTTCTATTATTTCGGTTCTGTCTGAATCTGAACTCAGAGATAAAGCACACGTTATCCCCTCAGATAGATTATCATCATCTAATAAGATTAAGCATTCAGATTTTATATATTTCTTTACCTCCTCGTCTGCATTTTTAATGACAGTAAGAATTTCAACACAATTATCAAATATGTAAATAATATCTTCAAAATCATGACTTTGTCTTAAATCACTGCCTCCCCGGTCTTTATGTGCTTCAAACTTCGATGCTAAATAATACTCTACAGGGAACACAAATATTTCCGTTCCATCAGGCAATGTTTTAGAAGTTTTGTTTTCAACACCAGCAGAATACCATTTATTATTAAATCCCAGAATATCTTCATCAGTTGGCATTACATCAACTTTAATACCCTCATATATCCACCTGCATATAGGTGCATTTTGTGATGTATCATGTGCAAACCCCTTGGATCTCAATTTTTCCTCAAGATTTGCATAAGCCATTTTGGAGCTTAATTCAACAACACAATCAATATCCTTAGTTGCCCTTATATCAGATGCTGCCGGATCATCAGCATATAATTCCGCAACTGCACCGCCAACAAATACAAATCTATCTTTAAGTTCTTCTAAACCATTTGCAACTATTTGCAACATTTCAATATTGGTTGGCATGCTATAATCTTTTATTTAATTCTTCAATTGCAATCTTTATTTCCCGGGCTCTCCCAACTCTAAATGTGTCTGTAATCACAAGGAGTTCATAGAATAATTTGTCATCCCGGACAGCTTCCGGAACTGTTTTATAAAGTGGTTCTATAGCCTGACCTCTTTGACTGCCTCTTGCATATGGCCAGACATATTTTTCATCACCTGAGGAAATATATTCACTGATCGGCGGTGCAGAATGCGCAGTTGGAATTCCCCGAACAATTGAACCAGGTATCACGGGAAACACATATTTAAGACCGTATATCAGAAATTCTTTAAATGAATTTATATGAACTATTCTTTTCTTTCCATCAATTAGTTTCGCAATAATACTTCTGTTTATTGCTTCGGAAACTTCAGAAGGACTTAATTTTAGTGCCCTGGCAACATCAATATTAAGCCAGTTACTGTTTTTCATTGAAATTATTTTCAATAAAACAAATACATCCTGAGGTCGCATTCCATTGTGTTTCTTCATAATATATTTAATAATTCGCGATTCGCGAATTGCAAATATATACTATTTATGTAATAGACTGATATTAAATTTAAATAAATTCATTCAAGGGAATCCAGCATTCCAAAATAAAGATAAGTTTGACCCTTACTATTCATCCGTCTTCTTTTAAGGTTAATCTTCTGTATTTTTGGGCTCCAAACAACAAATCTAAGAATTTGATTTGTTGCGTAAGGTTTGTGAATCCGCCAAGGCCTATTTGAAACTATCTAACGGTTATTCCATAAATGCTATTGAAAGTTTCAAATTTACCAATCCTTACCTGGAATAGCGAAAGGGCAATTAATATTCAATTTTTTCTGAAGTGGGTTATTATTATGAAACGAACATTTTTAAACAATTTATTATCAAATGGTTAAAAATTTTAAACGAATGAAAATCAATTCCTCAACCTTTCAGGAAAAATACAATTACGATTCCCTTATTTTGCAGATAAAACCAAAAATCAAACCTTGACATTTTACCCGAACCTATTAACCCGCTTAATTCGTGGATTTTAGTTGAATTCTAATGTTTATGCGGGTTAACCCCGATTTACAAATACTCAATTTTGAGGTTTT
>JAFGPL010000073.1 GCA_016936215.1 Bacteroidales bacterium | reverse complement strand
TACCATGAAACTGATCACTGCCATCATACGCGAAAATAAACTCGACCAGGTAAGAGAAGCCCTGATTGAGGCTAAGATAACCCGTATCACGGTCAGCCGGGTTTCGGGCCATGGCCAGCAACTCCGTGAAGAGATATACCGTGGCGCCAAGGTTGTGCCCAACCTCATCCCAAAGGTTAGAATTGATATTGCCGTTAACCAGGAATTTGTAGACATCACGGTAAATACCATCATTAAAGCCGCACGTTCCAATGCAAAAGGCGATGTAGGCGATGGCAAGATATTTATCACGCCTCTTGAGGAATGTATCCGTATCCGCACCGGCGAAAGAGGCGGGACGGCTATCTGATTACGGATGAAACTGAATTGCGTTGTTTTTGAAAAGTCATACAACTCAGTCTGAGGAAATGCTTTAGGATGCTTTCACAAAAAAAGGCTTCATGTTACCATAAACTCATGAAGCCTTTCCCTTTTATCATCAACTGAGGAATCTTCGTAAGGCTCTTCAGCAATAATACCCATAAAGGGAATGGCATATGATTGTTTTTCAGCACCCTGTAATTAATATGTTTGAGGTAAACTCACCACCATTGAATTATTAATTACTATCCAAAAAAATACAAAGCAGATCTATTTACCCTTTATCACCTATGACGGGGAAAAGCTTTCTTAAGGTGGCTTTGTTTATTTGTTTTCTCTTAGAATCAAATGCCCATCCCCATTTATTGAAATATTTAATAGCCGACAAAATGTGATAGTATAATAGCTTAGGTTTCTTATAAGATCCTTTCTCATAGTTATGAATAACTGAAACTTCCGGATAATAAACTGTTGCGGATATTTCGCCAACCCTTCGGGAAAGGTCCAAGTCCTCGCAATACATAAAAAAACGTTCATCAAATCCGCCAATATCCCTCAGAACGCTGGTTCTCAATAACATGAAACAACCAGAAAGTGAAGGTACCTGCATTATCTTGTCATATCCTGAGAACCGCAGTTCATAATTTTCATTTTTTTGCCTGGTTAACTTTTCAACGGGAAAAAACCTTCGTCCTATCAAATCCAATGGAGTGGGCAGTAATTTGCATAAATACTGTGTTTGTCCATCTGGATATTCAATTTTTGGCATAAGTAATCCTACTTCACTGTTGGAGTCCAAATAACTAATGATTTGCTCCAGGATATTGACAGACTTAAAAACAATATCAGGATTCATAACCAAATGGTACTTAACATTATTCTCAATCGATTTCTTCAGCGCAATATTATGCGCAGTGCCATATCCTAAATTTCTCCCAGTGAAAATATATTCAATGTCTAATGACTTGAGTTGTCTTTGCTGCTCTTTTGAATTGTCAATCAGGTATATTTTATTAACCACTTCAATGTTGGTCAGATAATCTAACAAGTCAGTGATTTGCTCAATATCCGGGTTGAATAGAACAATTGATATATTCAATACTTTATTCATGTTATTTGCCTGAAAACAATAGGCTTGAAGAATTAGTTACTTATTTTTCTATATAATAACAAAGGTATATTTCTTAACAAGTTCCATCTGAAGGAAATTTTCTTTAGAAAAGAGTAAGACGATTTAAACCCGGTCGATGACGCATTGCTTTGATGGATACGATGTAAGATTAATTTCTCATGTATTAAACATGGCTTATACAAAAGCTCAATGACAAAGCCCATCCACACATCATGCATAGGAATCCTTTTTGGGAAAGGCATAGCGCATTTTAAAACACTTTTTTTAACAGCCATACAACAACCAGCGTATGCATTTTTTGTCAGGTTACTGAATAAACCTAGCTTTGCCCCATAGAATTCAAACATGGATTCGTGAATAGTCACAAGATCTGAATTAACAATTTTGCAGTCTGATAATACTGCATCAAAATCCTGTAAATATTTAAGACTTAGGCTTACTTTTTCCGGTAACCAGATATCATCCTGATCTGCTAAAAAAATGTAATCACCTTTGGCATATTTCAAGGCATTCTCCAAGTTATAAATCGGACTTCTAAAAGTACATCCTTCAATGAGACGAATACGGTTGTCGCCATAACCATTTATGATTTCAACTGTACTATCTGTTGACGAATCATCAGAGATAATGACTTCATCGCCTTCGTTTAACTGCGCCAAAATTGAATCCAGTTGCTGGCGTATATACTTTTCACCATTATACGTGGGAATACATACAGAAATCATAAAACACTATACAATAAGCTTGTTGGTCATCCAAATCAAAAAAACAAAAAATGAGCTGAAATAATTCATGAAAGAAGCCATAATAATACAAAAGATTATTATCGCCCATGATATTATATATCTTTCATCCGCCAGAACAAAATTTCTGTAAAAATGTGAAGAGATCAATCCATAAAATATGCCAATAATAATAACTCCTAGAATACCGAAATCTAGATAAGCATCAATTGCATAGGTAGCCAATATAGAAACAACATTATATTTTTCTTCATACTCAATAATTCCTACCCTATCCATGAAAGTAAGTGAAATTAGTGGCCTTAACATGTATTTCCCCATACCCAGGTATTCTTCGCGCTTTGATTTTTCAACTAATTCGTCTAACTTACTGTACCTAATAGAAGAGTACAATGTAAATGTTGTTTCAACAAGATTGGTTTTATAATTAATCCCTGCAAAATTCCTTAGAAACTGCGTTGAGGAATAGTTCTTATCAGATTTCACTATCTCTATTTGTGAAACCCGGATTTGTCCAATTATAAAAAACACCAGAATTATTCCAAATGAGTAAAATGCTATTTTTCTGTAATTTATTTTATTATAGAACACGTATGTCAACAGGTAGGTTACCAGAAAGAGAATAATTGTCTGGCGGCTTAAGTAATTAAGAATTACAAATATGGAAAGTAAAAGAATACCGCGCAACCATCTCTTTGTTAATAAATCTCTCTTGTATAGGATATAAGTCCATGCCGGAAATATGGCAAAAAGCATGGCAAAATAATGAATAAAAGAGACCAGCCGCTCATTGGCATCATTATAAACATCAAAACTGAATACGTTCAGAAGTGGAAGATAACCAATGTTACGCATTTCAAATGCAAACGAACAAAGAGAGATAGCAAGCAGTATGTAATAAATAATAAGATTGCTTCTATTCGTAAATCTGAGTTTCGTAAAAGGCGATCTGATTTTAATATTTAAAAGTGCTCCTGTGGAAAAAGAAACAATAGTTAATATCAGAATAACAATGGATATTGGTTTAAAAGTTCTGCTATATTCAGACAGCTCCAATAAACTATAACCAAAGCCAAAAATAAATATATAATAGATGCTGATGGGATTAATTATCCTTTGCCACTTTTGAAAAGAGAAAAGCACCAACAGGGCACCCGCAAAAAGGATAACTTCAAATGCAATCAGGTTTTTTTTAACGCCAAGAAACTGGTAACGGAAAAATAACAGAATTTGAAAAATTAGCAATACCAAGAATATAATAAGCGCAACTCGTTTTATTTTAAGTTGGATATTCATTTTCTAACGATTTCTATCTGCTACATAATATAGCAGAAAAATTTTAATTGGAATAAGTTTCTGGTGAACTAATGCCAGCTTTATTGTGCGTAACGTAACTATAAGACTTAGTGTCACGAAATTATACAGATTAGTTATCGCACCCCTATAGCTTTTGCAATACTTAATGAAACGCTCCTTGTTAAACGCTTGCATCCTTGTAGATTCAAGATGGTGCTCCAGTTTTACATCCAAAAGATAAAATGTGGGACAGATTTTTTTAAATCGCTTGATAAAATCAAAGTCAGCAAAATCAAGAAAGACTTTTTCATTATAGCCTCCACAATTCATATAAGCCTCAAGTGATACTGTTAAACCACTATTGAGCAAAGAAATACCATTTAATTTATTAAATCCCGACCGGGGTACCAATTTAAGTGGATAACCATAATTCAATCTGAAACCACAGGGTGATATCAGCATAGAATTGGAATATAAAAATGGTGCTAACAGGACGGGATTAAAATTACTGATAGCGGCATAAAGATTCATGAAGAATTCATCTTGAAATAAAGTATCCTGATCACAAAGAATCAACCATTTTTTTCCTGTTTTTTTTGCAAATACTGCACCACTATTATAGGCTTTACTGACTCCCGGATTTTCCAAATCGCCCAAATAATGAATCCTGCAATTCCCAATGGTTTCAGGCACATTTAAATTATAATCAGGACTGTTGTCATAAATAAAAACATCTATATTGCATCCGTCCACAGATTCTTCCAAAGTCACAAGACTTTCACATTCAGCGATTTTTTTTTTATATAAAACAACCACGAAAAGAATTTCCGATATCAAATCAACGTAGGTCATAGCATATAAGAATAATGTGTTAAAAGGCAATCCATTGATATTTTTCCTATCATTAGTTAATGGGTATTAATGTAAGATTTATCTGGAATGATACGTAGAAATGAAATCGAAAAACTTATCAATAATTCGATAATACCCACTACGAAGATAATACAAAGGTTTGAAAATTAATCTTCCTACTTTGTGATCAATCCTGTTTAACAGGCGTAAATATTCTGCATTATCCCTGAGCAATTGCACTGGATTGGGCATATTATTTACATAAAGATCTCTATGGTAATTAAAAATATCCTGGTTTATTTGAGATGTATTGTACAAATTACTGGTCCGAGCCATAGATTTTGGTCTTATACGGTAGTAAAAATGAATTTTGGGAATCTGGAATACTGATATTCCGGTCTCGATTAAAGAAAGCCAGAACTCCCAGTCCTGACATCCAAATCTCATTTCCTTCTTATAGCCTCCGACCTTTTCCCAATCAGCCTTTCTAAAAAACCCAGAACAAAAGATAATATTACCACTGAGCATTCTCTGTAACGAATATGCGGGTAATTTCCATTCTCCGTGTTTCATACCAAAATTCTTTACACGCGAATAGACAATTCCAACCTCCTTATTGTTTTCTAAAATATGGATGGCCTCCTCCATATAATTTGGCGAAATTCGGTCATCAGCATCCAAAGGAAGAACATAGATGCCTTTTGCGGCTCTGATTCCGATATTCCGGGCCTCCGCCAACCCGTTATTGGGGGTTGATATTACAGTGCATTTGCGTTTGTTATAATTGGCAAGGATGTTGTTGGTATAAGCATCTGTTGAACCATCATTTACTATAATCACTTCAAAATTTTCATAGGATGATTTAAGTACGCTTTGTACGGCTTCATCCAAATATTTACCCTGGTTATAACAGGGAATGATCACTGAAACCAATGTCATATTATTTATAATCTAATATTGTTTGATAAATATCGGCATATCTTTTGGCTACTTTATCCATCTGAAATTTGTCGATTATGGTCATTCTTGCATTTTTCCCCAATTGTAAAGCAAATTCCCTGTTAGAGAACAGGTAAAGCAATGCCTCTTCTAATTGTCTTACATTTTCTGTCTGGATGAGCAAACCATTTATTCTGTTAATAATAAGATCGTTAGACCCTGAAATATTAGTGCTTACACAAGCCATACCATAACTCATGGCCTCCAACAGGGCATTGGACATCCCCTCACTTCGGGAAGGCAATACAAAAACAGCACATTTTAAATAAAAGTCACGTGCTTCGCGCTTACCCATGAATTCAATTTTATCCGATTGAATGTTATTTTCTTTAATGATCTTTTGGTAAGGTGTAGTGTCGCCTTTCCCCAGTATAAGTAACTTTATAGCGGGAAATTTTTGTAAAACAGCCGGAATAGCCTGTATGAGAATATCAAGGCCTTTGATTTTTCCTTGATTGAAATTACCTACGAACAGGACATCAAAACTATCGATTTCAGAATTATTCACGAATGGTGGTAGATGGACACCATTAGGGGCCAGAAAAATTCTATCTTTCAAAACTCCATTGTCTACCAAGTTATTATATATATCTGTAGAAATTGCGGCAAAATAGGCAGTTTTCTTTATCGATTCACGCATTTTCCGGGCAAATGGCATCACTTTGAGTTCATCGAATCCATTTAAAGTAGCATCTTTAACAACAATCGGCTTTTTAGTCAGCCTGGCAGCTATAACACCGCAATAGGCTATCCAATGTGACTGGTGGACGTGAACAATATCAATTTTTCTATCCAACCGAACAATCCTAATGCAGGCACAAACACTAAATATCAATTCATCAGCATAAAAAAATAACCTGGCCAGAATTTTAATCAAAAGTTTAAATGGAGATCTCACCGATAGTGTTTCAAGAAGAAAATCAGGCACGGATTTATTAAAGATGGCGCTCAAACAAAAAATCCGATGAACATCAATTTTTTGAATCACTTCATATGAAGCGAGACCACTTCGATACCTTTTAGTTATGATGGTTATGCTGTAACCTAACTTTTGCAACTCCTCAGCTAATAATTTACATTGAACACCGTTCCCACCAATATGAGGAAAATAATGATGAGTGAGCATAACTATTTTCACAACCAGGGCACTATTAAATTTTCAACACTTATGATCGTAATCATAGCAGCGCTATAGCTTGATCATACTTTTGCTTGCCATTCTTTTGTTTAAAGGATCATTGGCGACGATTATATACTGACCGCTTGTAAGGCTATGTAAATCAATATATTCCCCGTTTCTCGCCAATTTGATTAATACTAGTTTTCCTGTAGGATCATAGATCTTTAAATCAATTTGATTTGGTGTATCACACAAAATTTGAAAACTATCAACAACTGGATTCGGATAATAATTAATTACCAATTCTCTCTTTTCGATTACACAAAAAACATTGGTTCCCGCGACTGATTTATTCATATAGGAACTATTAATACTTTCCTTTTCTGAAAAAACATCCTGATCCTTGTCCGATTGTTTTATTTTTGAGTTCGTTAGTAAAATATTATTAAAATTATTAACTGAGTCAATTCCCTCAAGATAAATCAAACAAGGATGAATAACATTTTGGAACCGTGTGTCATTTAATACTATGTTACCATAATTTATTGGAGTCTTTGATCTTTCCCCAATCACAAACTTAACAGGAATTGGAATTTTTTCAATGTCAAATGTACATCCATCAAAATTTACAGATAAGTCATTTTGTATCCAGTTTGAGATGTATAACCCGAAGTCATGTTTTCCGCTAATTACGTTGTTTACAAATGACAATTTACCTGTGTTGCCTCTTTGCTTACCTATGAGACTTATCCCAACCTTGTTATCAATAATCTGATTATTTGAAATTAATATATCATTTATTGAAGCCCCATAGGCATACAATATCCCGGCTCCCCGGTTTAGTTTTAAAATGCAATTATTGATTACAATATTGTCGAGTAATTCGTACTCAAAGTTTGGTTCCAGATCAATGCCGGCCCATGGGCCATTAGAAGCATTATTAGGCCTATTACCCCTCCCCGTGTTCAAAAATTCACAGTCCTCAATTAACAAGTTTCTGCAAGCAATAATCGAAATTCCGTTTCGTGCACACTTATCCGTAACAACATTACGAATGACAACATTGCTGCTATAAATAACTGTGTCCCTGTTGGATCCCACATAAATTCCGTCACCCCCGGTTGAAGAAATATTAACGCCCAGTATTTCAATACTATCTGATGATAAAACTGAAATCCCATGCCTCCATTGACCTACATCGGAATATTCTTGTTTTAACATTCTTATTTCCGCTTTATATCCAATTATCCTTATATTATGACTATTATTCAGAGTCAAAAAGCCGACGTACTTATTGATAAAGCTACCGGACTTGGATTCAAGGATAACACCAGGTTCAAGGATAATGCAAATATCTTCTTTATTGGCTATACTTAGAGGACCTGAAATCCATATAGAGTCAATTCCCATATAGGGAATGATAATAGTGTCTGCACCTGAATTAATGGCATTTTGAATTTCTAAAGTAGCATCTATGTGATTATATACCGTCCTGCAATTTAGTTTGGTACCTGTGACATTAATAAAAGAACATACCATTACCCCAGTTAAAAACAAACGCAGTATAAAACATCTATTCATTGATGCCTTATTAATCCAAGCTTTTAAACACAATTTAAAACAAGACATTCTTAATATTTTATGATCAAATATATCCATATTTATAGTTTTTTTAGCAACCCCATATACTCATCAGCAACATTACTAATATTATACTTGGTTTTAATTGTTTGGTTGCCCAATTCAGAGAATTTCAGCCGCAAATTTTCGTCAGACAATAATATACAGGTTTTCCGAGCCAGTTCATCAACGTTGCCAACGTCTACCAGGAATCCGTTAACGCCATCTGTTATGATATCCTGGTTGCCGGAGATATTGGTTGCAATAACAGGTACTCCGGTCATTAAAGCTTCAAGTAATACATTGGATAACCCTTCCCGGCGGGAAGGAAGTATGAAAATTTCGGCTTTGCTGAGATATGAATATATATCGAGTTGCTTTCCGACAAAGGATACCGAATTTTGAATACCCAACAGGGATATATAGTTTTTATATTCACTGATATTTCCGTCTCCAACCACGTATAGGTGGGCACTGGTGTTATGCTGCCGGATTTTAACCCAGGCTTTTAACAGTATATCAATACCTTTTGCCGGTTGCTGGTATAGATTACCTATAAACAAACAATAGCCTATTACGGGTGATCTTTCAATTTTTCTAATTTCGATTCCGTTGGGAACATAAACAATCTTATTCGGGTCAATGCCGGCCTCAATAAAATTAGCTTCAATAGCCTTTGAAATGGCAACGAAATATTTTGTTCGGCGTATTATATAATTTTGAATATAATTTCCCCAGGGATATCGCAATATGTTAAATATGCCATTCATAGTGGCGTCTTTTATAATCACAGGCTTATTCAATATTTGGCCAATTATGCATCCTAACAATGCCCATGATTCTATAATTGGAATATAAATAACATCAAAATCCCTGCGCTTTTTTCTTAAAAAGACAAAGAATTTAAATAAAAGGGGAATAAACCAAAAAAGAAAAGGTAGGGTTGGTAGCTTTGCAACCAAAGAATTATTGACTGACAAAGAATCATCATATTCTATCTGAGTAGAATTGGAAGGCACTATTTTTTGTGGGCCGTAATTTTTTTTCACAGTTTGAATAAAACTCAGCAATAAATTTTTATTGCTGATCAGATATAAATCCAAATTCCCCCACGAAGTACTGCAGGCATGCTCACTGTTAGATACAAACATTACCTTGACACCTTTCTCCTTCAATAAGGTAAACAATCTAAACGCCTGAATTTCAGAACCCCCTATCCGATCAGGTGGGGCGGATCCCAATATTACTGCAACTCGTACTGATTTTTCTCCCATATTTAGGAATACACTAAAAGTAACAAAGATGACTATTGATTTAAAAAAAGGTTACACTATCAGTACCTTAATCTAAGGGTAGTATGTAATAGATAAAATATATGCTTTATTGCCAAAAAAGCATCCCCCCTTGCAATAGATTTTTTAAGCACAGTCCGGAAAATTTCTAACATTTTAGGAAGAATTATGGGTTTATAATTACTCCTTGTATAATTGTTAATATGGTAATATAATTCGAACCTAAAGTAAAGGACTTTCTCCTGTCTTGCTTTATTTGATGTTATACCTCCTCCGTTTATTCTCTTCACCGCCATCTTTTCATCGCTGAAATAACTCTTCCCATGATATGACAGCATCAATTCCATCGGAATATCTCCTGAAATCATATATTTTGAAGACATCCAACGCGGCCATTCCTTTATTAACCCGTTTCTGAAAACCAAACTGTTCGTTGGAATAAAGTGATTGTCAAGAATATCTTCAAAACCTGCAATCTTCACGGACTGATTAAACCTTTCCTTCTTAGTTCCAATCCAGTCAGCCTCATAAATTATTTCAACTTCATGACTGCACATTGAATATTCAGGATTCTTTTCCAAAAAATCTACCTGCTTTTGTAATTTCAATGGATCAGTCCAATAATCATCACCTTCGCACAGCGCAATATATTTCCCTCTGGCACGACTAAAATTAAACCTGCCAGCGATTCCCCTGACTCCTTTTGAATATTGATTTTCTTTCTGATAAATTGTTCTAATAATATCAGGGTATTTGGTCTCATACCCACGGATGATTTTTTGGGTATTATCCGTTGAAGCATCATCATAAATCAGAATTTCTATTGGGAAGGATGTTTGTTGCAGCAGGAAACCATCGAGTGCCTGCGTAATATACTTTTCATGATTATACGTGATGCAGGATATACTTACTAGTGGTACCATGAATAAATAGGTAAACAGTTTTACTGATGTAACTATCCGTCTTAATTCCGGAATTTCATTATGAATAATGGACGATTTAGAAATTCACCCAATTCATCGTTACGACCAATATTGGTAGCACGCTGATCGAAATATTTAACTCCTTGACCTTCCTTTTCAGGGATTCCAATTTTAACTATATCACAAAAGTCCCTAGTCCCTTGCGTTATAAAATCAATCATTTCTGTTTTTGTACCATCTTTAAATAACCCCAGGTTGCGGTTACCCTTCCAGTTAAAACCCAATTGAAAAAACATAAAATCTGTTTTTCCAGTAAAACTTTTAAGTTCCTTGATAATTAATTGTTTAGCCATCTCAATCGACAATTCTTTATCTCCATAATCATCACCTACATGATGCAAAACATTTAACAACAAAACTATATCATATCTCTCATTTTTCAACTCGTCTTTAAAAGAGAAATAACTGTCAGTAATCTTTATTCTTTTCTCAACGCCTAAAATACCAGAAGCAAGCCGAACAAAGTCAGCATGCGTTTTATTTCCCTCATAGTAATGAACTAATTTTGCTTCATAATCCAAGAACTCTAATGTGAAATAACCTGTGTTCCCACCTATGTCCAAAACCTTTTTATTTTTGATACTGATGTTTTTTAAAATATATTTCAGCCTTTCCTCTTCATATCTTGTTTTAACCTTTATTTCATTGTTAGTCAAAAGCAAGGATAGTCTTTTGGAAAGGATCTGGTAATTCGAGTGTTTGCTTACCTCAGCATAAAGCCGTTTGAGTTCCTCAATCTCCGATATATTCATGCAATTTCATTTTTAAAGATATTCAAAGTGTCATTTCTTCTGTAAATATCTGCAGAAATCCAGTCAGGAAGTTCTTTCAACAGGCTATTTTCATTGCCCTGGTGAAAGATCAGATCAATTTTTTGCTTATAGGTTCCCATAATGCCGCCAAACCAAAAGTATTTGAACTTCTTTTCAGGCTCAATAAACCTTGGTAGCGTTTCTAAAACTCCGAAGTCATGGAGAAATGCCTCAAAAAGATTCATTTCTGCATCGACAAATAGTTGCGAAGGCCCCCAAAAACGCGGATTTGCCTCAATCATGTAAAATTGATCTCTGTATAGTTTAACTTCAACCATAACGAGGCCGAAAAATCTCAAGGCATTAAAAAGTATTTCATACTTATCTGATTCAAGTGAATGATGAATTGTGGATGAAATTGCTGCAACAATGGATTTACCTCCTGGTTGTTGAATTGCATTTTCCTGGGAGAACTTGAATACCGATCCATTTCGGTGAAAATAAAACAGCAGATAAAAGCTTGAACCAAAAACAAATTCCTGGAAATAGAAATCATCAACAAGGAATTTCTTTTTAAAGATCTCGAAATCTATTTCTTTATGAATAATAACAGGGGATAATATTTCATCAGTTATAGATGAAAAATACTTTTTGGGTTTTGCAACACAGGGATAATCAATTCTATGATTGACATTAAACTCATTGGGTGTCAATATACCATTATTGTGACAATACAAACCAAAACTCTTTTTATCAGAAATTAATTCATATAATTCTTTGTTAACTAAGGGTACAACACAACCTAATTTCTCAAATTCAAGCCGATTTTGCAGCAAAAATCTATTGAGTGCTTCAGCGCTTGGAGCAATTATGTATTCCTCCCGTTTAATCCTTTCCTTTACCTCACAAATACAACTCATAATATCATCCAATAATAAAGGAACTGATCTTCTGATAGATATAACTTTGTTTTTATATTCAGTCAGTAAAATTGGATCATCTTTTGACAATGCAATAATGGCATAAGTAATACAATTCGATTCAAGTACCCTTAAAAAGCTAATTACTGCCCTTTGATTGAAACCGGAAAGAACAAGAACTACCTTATTTTGCATTGCAAATCTCCTTTAATAAACTACAGATTTTGTTAACATAATTCAATTCCAAATCTGGAAATATGGGAAGGCAAAGTACCTGTTGAGCCACCATTTCCGCAACAGGAAGGTTACTTTGTGCTGCAGATGACAATCCCTTATAAGAAGGAAATTCACTGATCAGCGGGTAAAAATACCGACGTGTATAAATGTTTTCTTTCTTAAGAATTGCATACAGTTCATCACGCGATATTCCGTATTTATTAATATCCACAAGTATAGGAAAGTAAGAATAATTATGCCGGACTCCTTCAATATCATGTAAAATCTTTATTCCTTTAACATCTTTTAATTCTTCCCGGTAGATGCGTGCAATATCTTTTCTCTTTTCAATATAGGTATCCACATATTTCAATTGCAGCAATCCAAACGCGGCCTGGACCTCATTCATTTTGGCATTAATACCCGGGGCTACCACTGTTGTCTCGCCTGCAAATCCAAAGTTTTTTAGAAAATCAATTCTTTTCTTGGTTATTTCATCATGACAAACTATTGCACCTCCTTCGATAGTAGTATAAACCTTGGTAGCATGGAAACTTAAAACAGATAAATCACCAAAATTCATTATTGAATTGTTATTGGATTTAACTCCAAAGGCATGACAGGCATCATATATTATTTTTAGGCCGTATGTGTCTGCAATTTTTTGTATTTTATCCACATTGCATGGGTTACCATAAACATGTACCGGCAGTATAGCTGTGGTTTGAGGAGTTATGGCTGCTTCAATTTTGTCGGGGTTCAGATTATAAAACTCAGGCTCTATATCCGCAAAAACCGGCTTTATGCCATTCCACCATAATGCATGCGTAGTGGCTACGAAACTAAATGGTGTAGTTATAACTTCACCTGTAACACGTAAAGATTGAAGAGCCGTGATAAGCGCCAAAGTCCCGTTTGAAAACAATGATATAAATTTTACACCCAAATAATTACAAAGCTCCTTTTCCAACTCCTGATGAAAGCGTCCATTGTTGGTAAGCTGTTTGCTTTCCCAGATCAGTTTCAGATATTCCGTAAATTCTTCCAGAGGAGGCATGGAAGGCTGGGTAACATATACAGGTTTATGAATATCCTCTTTCATGGTATCCTTAAAAATTTAATCTCTTTTTTAGTTTATTGATGATTTCCAATGCTTCTTGCATAGCTTCAAATTTATAAAGATAAGAACCAACTATATAAACAGCGGCACCCAAAACAACCTGGAAAACAAGTTTTAATATATCATTATCGTCAAAAAGAAAGCCGAACAAATAAATAATTATGCCCATGCATAATGAAAGGACAAAGTAAGGAAATATATCTGATAACTGTTCCTTAATAGAAAAGTCAATTAATTTACCTGAATAATAGATATTTAGAACAAAAGATATGAATGAAAGAATAACCCGGCCAATAATTAAGGCCATAATGCCAAACGGAAGTGAAATGGCAATTGAGATGGCAATTAAAATCTTTTTAATTACCTCAAGTCTGAAAAAGATATCGGAGCGACCTTTAACTTTCAAAATATTCAGGTTAATGGAGCTCAAGGGATAAGTCATGCCAATGATGCAGAGCAATTGTAAGAAGGCCACTGATGGTAACCATTTATCTGTTAGCAGAACTTTTATTAAAGATTCTGCAACCACCATAATTCCAATCATTAGCGGAAATACTATAAAAATGATGATCTTAATAGTCTTACGATAGCCTTGCTTTAAACGCTGATCGTCGTCCTGAATGGATGAAAAAACCGGAAAAGTAACCCTACTTATCGTGCTTCTGATCAGATTGCTGGGCAATGTCTGTATTTTTTGTGCCTGGGTATAATACCCCAGTTTATCTGCAGAAAAAACTTTGCCAATTACCAGATTATATACATTGGTGAAAAGAACCTCAAGTAATCCCGATGCAAGTAAACGGGAACCAAATTTAAACATGGTCTTCAGTGATGTTAAACTAAAAATGAAGTCAGGCTTCCATTTGCTGAAAAACCAAAGTAAAATGCTATTTAATGCTAGCGCAACAATCTGCTGAATAGCCAGACTCCAAACACCAAAGCCATGAAAAGCCATGAATAATCCGGTTGTCCCTGAAAACAAAACTGTTATAAGGCTTATTTTTGCAGTTGTTTTAAAGTCAATTTTTTTGGCGAAAATATTGGCCTGAACAATGGAAAAGGAATTTATAATTACACTTAGCCCCAAAACACGGGTCAGATTTAGCAACATGGGTTGCTTATAAAAATCAGCAATCAGGGGGGCGGAAAAAAAGAGAATGGTATAAAAAAGCAAGCCTACCGCTATATTAAAAAAGAAAACAGTTGAATAATCTGTCTGTGTTGGATTTTTCTTTTGAATAAGGGCAACTCCAAATCCGCTATCCACAAACGACTGGGCGATTCCAAAAAAAATGGTTAGCATCCCTATCAGCCCATAATCTGCCGGCATCAGAATTCGGGCAATAATTATACTAATCACAAACTGAATGGCCTGGCGTCCAAAAGTGTCTACAGAGCTCCAAAAAACACCGTGAATGGTCCTTGATTTCAGGCTAACAGTCATCAGCACACCCTTCAGGAAAACCTAAGGTTTTGATAAACCAATTTTCCAACTATAATGGCTATCCCCATAAATCCCCCCAATAAAACCATCGCAACCAATATGAGGTTGGTTCTTGGCTTGCTCTTTCCCAGCGGCACTTTTGCAGGCTCCAGTACTTTAAAAACCGGTGTCTTTTCCTGAACACTTAACCTGGCCTGCTCACGCTGCTGAGCCAGGGTATTGTATAAATTGAAAGCAATGGTATAATCCGATTGCAAATTCTGTTCGGTAATTTGTGCTGAAGCGGTGACAATGTTCATATTACGGTCCTTAAAAACCGCTAATGCTTGTTGAGCACGAATATATCTTTCTTTTGCCTGCTCGTAACTCTCCTCCACAAATTGCAAATCAGTTTTGGCTTTCTGGATACGGTATTCAATAATATATGTCTTGAGTTTATCTGCAACAGCTTCTGCCAACTGGGCAGCTAATTGAGGGTCCTGCATTTCCACACTTATAAGCAGAGTGTTGGGAGACTCGCCCTCTTTGGTCTCAATTCTTTTTGACAGATCTCCGACAAAACGACTTTGCCTGCTCGTCAGCTTTAATGGGCCTGTAATTGTATCTGCATTCGTAATAACAACTGCCTTTGGCTTTCCTTTGACCAGCCTGAATAACTTGCCGGGTAACCCAATGGTATAACCGGTTAGTACACGCCCCAGGCTTTGTCGTGTATGTCGATCCAGAAAATTCTGCACATAAAGCGTTGAATCATATCTCGAATCTGTAAGCTTTGCATTCAGCATTTCAAGCAGAAAGGGCGTGCTTTTTGTAATATCTGGGTATAACGCCGGCGTCAATGCCTCCTTGCCAGACACAGAACCTAACCCCGATAACCCGGCCAGACCGCCAAACTGTTGAAGAATTGAATTCATGCCCGATGAAGAGGATGACTCCACCAGTAAAATCACCTC
>JAFGPL010000072.1 GCA_016936215.1 Bacteroidales bacterium | reverse complement strand
TTTCGATATATTCCTTTACCTTTTTCTCTTTTCCCCCTATCGCCCTGAGGACATACCATTTTTTGCTGAGGCTTTCCATCTTATAACTGTTCTGTTTTAAATAAACCAAGAGTATATATTCTCCATGATGTTTTTAAATCCCCAATCCATAAAGGCGATGATGAGCGCTATAATAAGTGTGGAAACCATTACGATAATAGCGCTGCTTTGAAGCTCCTCCCAACTTGGCCAGGTAACTTTATGGATCAGCTCGTTATAAGATTCCTTAATATAGTTAACTACTTTCATAATCTAATTTTATTTCGCACGGGAGGAGCGACTCGAACGCCCGACACCTGGTTTTGGAGACCAGTGCTCTACCAACTGAGCTACACCCGTGTAGAAAAAGATACATTCGTTCCTTCTTTTTTATAACAGGAACGAATGTACCTATGATATTATTCAGTGTCTGTATTATTCAACAATCTCAATTACCTGGCCTGCACCAACTGTTCTGCCGCCTTCACGAATTGCAAACTGCAATCCCTGGTTAATAGCAACAGGGTAGATGAGTTCAACTGTGATGGTTACATTATCGCCAGGCATAACCATTTCTGTTCCTTCAGGAAGCTGGATTTCTCCAGTAACATCAAGGGTCCTGAGGTAGAACTGAGGCCTGTATTTATTGTGGAACGGGGTATGGCGACCGCCTTCTTCTTTTTTAAGTACGTAAACTTCTGCTTTAAATTTGGTGTGAGGGGTAATTGATCCCGGTTTTGCCAGTACCATACCTCTTTTTATTTCTTTCTTGTCAACACCGCGAAGCAATAAACCTACGTTATCTCCGGCTTCACCTATATCAAGAATTTTCCTGAACATTTCAACACCTGTACAAACGGTTTTTCTTTTCTCTGCACCCAGTCCGATCATTTCGAGCTCATCGCCGGTATGAACAACACCAAGTTCGATTCTTCCCGTTGCAACAGTACCACGTCCTGTAATTGAAAATACGTCTTCAACAGGCATCAGAAAAGGTTTATCACGGTCGCGCGGCGGAATTGGAATGAATGAGTCAACAGCTTCCATCAGTTCCATCACTTTGTCTTCCCATTTAGGGTCGCCGTTAAGCGCACCAAGTGCTGAACCCCTGATAACAGGAGCATTATCGCCGTCATATTTGTAAAAGCTTAGCAGCTCACGGATTTCCATTTCAACAAGGTCTAACAACTCTTCGTCTTCAACCATGTCAACTTTATTCATAAAAACAACAATTTTCGGAACATTCACCTGGCGTGCAAGCAGAATGTGCTCACGGGTCTGTGGCATGGGGCCGTCGGTAGCGGCAACCACGATAATCGCGCCGTCCATCTGTGCGGCACCGGTAACCATGTTCTTAACATAGTCGGCGTGACCAGGACAGTCAACGTGTGCATAGTGACGTGATGCAGTCTGGTACTCAATATGCGCGGTATTAATGGTAATACCCCTTTCTTTTTCTTCCGGGGCATTGTCAATTGAATCAAAGGACCTGACTTCAGACAATCCTTTTTTTGCCAGCACCATCGTAATAGCAGCAGTCAATGTGGTTTTGCCATGGTCAACGTGACCAATGGTCCCGATGTTTACGTGAGGCTTCGACCTATCAAATTTTTCTTTAGCCATAATTAGAATATTAGTAAATTTATTAACAATATTAATTTCAGAAATAGTATTTGAGCCAATGACGGGAATTGAACCCGTGACCTCTTCCTTACCAAGGAAACGCTCTACCAACTGAGCTACATCGGCTTATATCCGCCGAAGCTTTAGCAAAGGCGGATAAGAGCGGGAAACGGGACTCGAACCCGCGGCCCTAACCTTGGAAGGGTTATGCTCTGCCAACTGAGCTACTCCCGCGTATGTATCTGCTGATTTACTGATTTGTTGGGCTGAAAGGCAATGTTCAAATTAGCTTTTCATTCTTTTAGGATGCAATTTCCAAAACGCAATACCTTTTCACCAACCTATCGTTAAACCTGCAAATCAATAAATAAAGAACGTGGGGAGAGCAGGATTCGAACCTACGAAGGCATCAGCCAGCAGATTTACAGTCTGCCCCAGTTGGCCACTTTGGTATCTCCCCTGAATTTTAGTCTTTTGATATCCTTAGCAGACTTACAATCCAAAATCGAAAAAAATAAAGAACATAGGATTTTTGTCGCAAAAAATTCTGATCCTGCTGCAGACTTTACTTGCAAAATACACCAGAACCCCGGATTTCTTTTTACTGAGCCGATGGACGGATTCGAACCCCCGACCTGCTGATTACAAATCAGCTGCTCTGACCGGCTGAGCTACATCGGCGTTTTAAAAAGAACTGAGGGTAACAAAATTACCCTCAAAATTCGGTTTGCAAATGTATAACAATATTATTAATATCCCAAAATATTTTAATTTTTTTTGCCCTGATGTTATACCCCCCTTAATTTTTCCTTATGTTTGGTGATCTGCTTTTTAAGTGCATCAATGGCATTATCGGTACCTTCTTCGAAAGTCTTTCCCTGTTTTTTTGCAAACATATCATTCCCAGGTATTTCAATGCGAATTTCAACCAGTTTGTTTTCCAGTTTTTGGGTATTCACTAATTTTAAAAACACTTCAACACCTATTATATTATCGTAAAACTGTACAAGTTTTTTTACCTTGCTCTCGATAAACTTTTCCAGTTTTTTGTCGGCCGTAAACTTAACGGCATTAATTTTTATGTTCATAATAAGTCCTCCATTGATTTATGCCCTGGGATGGGCTTGTTTGTATATTGATTTCAACTTTTTAAATGTATTATGTGTATATACTTCGGTAGCAGAAAGGTTACTGTGGCCAAGTATCTCTTTAATGGCATTGAGGTCGGCACCCGCGTTCAACATCTGGGTGGCAAAAGTATGGCGCAGAACATGCGGATTTTTTTTGTCACTCGTGGTGATCATCGCGAGACTGCTTGTAACTACCCTGTAAACAAGCTTTGGATATAATTTCCCCCCCCTTTCGGTAATAAATAAATAAAGATTGTCCGTTGCATCTATTTTTGACCTTTCGACAGCATACATATTAATGAGATGTTCAAGGTTGGTGGTAATCGGTATTATCCGTTCCTTGTTTCTTTTGCCCAGTACCTTTATCTGGTGGTTGTAAAAATCTATATTTGTAATTTCCAAATTTATCAATTCACTAAGCCTGATACCGGTCTGATAAAACATATCTATGATAAGCCGGTTACGAAGACCCGAAAAATCATTTCCAAAGTATTCATGGTCGAAAAGCAGGTCCATTTTTTCAGCGTTTACAAATGCCGGAAGTTTTTTTTCTGTTTTGGGGAGTATTACACTCTTTACAGGGTTGGTCTTTACCAATCCTTCTTTGAGAAGATACTTATAAAAAGATTGAAGCGCTGAGATTTTTCTTCTTGCCGACCGTGCTGACACACCATTGTCAATCAAATGTGCAATCCATTGACGGATTAATTTATGCCCTGCTGTTAAAAAGTCACTGCCTGTTGCCTGATGATTGATAAAAAGAAAAAACTGCCCAAGGTCATCTGAGTATGCCCTGAGGGTATGTGGTGAGTATCTTTTCTGGTTTTTTAAATATTGCAGAAACAAACCTTTATGCTCCATAATTTAGGGATATTTTACCAAGCCGGTGCCAAATCAACTTTTTTGGATAATCCCTAATGGCACAAGGTTATTCTTCTACCTGCTGCATTTTTTGTACATATATCGCTTTCTTTATTTCCTCGCGCCTTTCTTCAGAGGGTTTCCTGAAAGCCTGTCTTGATCTCAGTTCTTTAATAACACCTGTTTTTTCAAATTTTCTTTTGAATTTTTTTAATGCTCTTTCAATATTTTCACCTTCTTTAACCGGAACTACGATCATAATGATTTTTTTTAAATGAGCCGCAAATTTATTACTTAATAAACAATTTACAAAATTTTTAAAAAAAATATTGTAAAAATCAATCCCCCAATGCTATCCAAAACCTTTATTTGACACCGGCACGGATATTTGGTAATATTTAATATTGAATAAAAATAGTTAAAATAAATCTGAAAGAAAAAGATATTAAAGTATTTTTACTGAGAACTGAAACTTAGGTATTCAAGGACTTTTTTCAAAACAGAATCGGGTACCAGGTTGTTTTCCCTTAACTGTTCAGCCGATAACAAATTGCCGTGCAGTTTACGGTATGTAAGTATTGAACTGGCATGATAGCCTGTAAAGTATGGATGCTTTGCAATATCGTTATAGACCGCTTTATTGATTTCGATCTTACTAACCAGTTGTTTGTTTACGGTAATTCTTTCTTCATTGAGGATTAAGACACTGTCACTCAATCCGTATACTTCCCTAAGCTGTCCGGTATTTACAAATCCCCCCAGAAGTTTTCTGTACTTTATAATTCGGTCTGAGAGCACCGGACCTACACCATAAAGACTTTCAAAATCAGACCGGGTAGCGCTGTTAACCTCGATGGTATTGGATTCTTCAAAAGCAAATTCTATCGGAGGAATGCTTTTTTCATTCTGCAACTGCTTAATGCTGATGTATGGCTCAAGTTTGTAATACGAAGCAGAATCGAACCCATAAATCTTTTTAAGGTCATCTTTTTTATAAAACCTTCCCCCTGCCTGCAAATATTTAATCCATGATTTTTTAGCCTTTTCACTAATTTCAAGTGCGTTAATTAATTTGATATCAATTGTATTCGGGTCAAATAAAGCAACTTTTTCAGAGGTTTTTGTGCTGTGCAGATAGCGTTTGTGTAGTGAAACACCGGCATCAATTACAGAACTATCTTTCAACCAATCCTCAACAGCTGCAATAAACTGATCAGAGTCTGCGGGTTGTGCCCTTCTGTAATGCGGATATAAAATACGTATTGCCAGCACAATACCTGTTAAAACAAGCAAAAAGATAATACCCCGCCGTTCGGCATGCGAAAAAGTAAAATAATCTTTCAGGTGTTGACGGAACATGCCCTCTGAATTTTTAGTTTGTGATTCAGAAAACTCCTACTTCGTTCAGAAAGACTATTATTATGGCTATTGGCACTACAAACCTAACAAGGAACATGAGCACCTTGAAATAGTTTACTTTCAGTTTGCCTTCGTTTGATAATTCTTTCAATACCTTATCACGTGGACTGAACCAACCTAGATAAATAACAATTAATAAACCTCCCAGCGGTAACAGGTACTTTAACGAAATGTAATCAAGAATCATGAAAAAATTAAAGGCAGATATTTCACCTGTAACATCGTTAATATTTTTAACGGAAAAATCTTTGAAGACATACCACGATAATGCTGCAACCGCACCCAGAAGTGTTATTAACAGCGTTGATATTACCGAAGCCTTTCTTCTGCTCATACCAAGTTCTTCAGAAAAAGTGGCAACAACAACCTCCAGAAGAGAAATGGCAGAAGTAAGTGCAGCAACCGTGAGGCATATAAAAAACAATATTGAGATAACGTAGCCCCCCTGCATGCTGTTAAAAATTGAAGGCAAAACGTTAAAAACCAGTCCTTCACCAGCCTGCGGGTTAAGGCCAAAGGCAAAAACAGCAGGGAAAATTGCCACTCCGGCCAGAACAGCGGCAAAGGTATCTGATAATGAAACGATGAGGGCTGTGCTGCCCATATTGTCAGATTTTTTAATATAAGACCCATAGGTTATCAATGCACCCATACCAATGCTTAACGAAAAAAAGGATTGCCCCAGGGCATCGAATAAAACATTGGCATTTAGTTTAGAGAAATCGGGGCGGAAAAGAAACTTTAGCCCGGCCATCGGACTAGCCTTGTCGCTTAGGGATGGCAAAGTAAGTGAGCGGACAGCAATTACTATTAAAGTAATAAAAAGTATTGGCATAAGTATTTTGCTGTATTTTTCAATACCTTTCTCAATACCGGCAATAACAATAAGAAATGTAAGCAGCATAAATGCAATCTGCCATAATAATGGCCTGTAAGATGCCCCCCTGAAAGACTCGAACATCTGCACCATTTCATCTGCAGATTTTCCGGCAAACTGGTTGGTGACAGATTTATAAAGGTATTCGAGGGTCCATCCTCCCACGGCACCATAAAATGCAAGGATCATAAAAGCAGCTATTGTGCCCATAATACCAACAATAAACCATGGCCGGCCCGGCGCCAGTTTTCTGAATGCTCCAAACGGGTTCATACGCGTTGCCCTTCCGATAATAAACTCTGAAAGCATTACCGGTAGCCCAATGCCAATAATAAACAAAAGGTAAACAAGCAGAAACGCGCCACCACCGCTTTCACCCAAAACATATGGAAACCTCCATATATTACCAAGCCCAATGGCAGAGCCTGTTGCAGCCGCGATTATCCCGAATTTGGATGTAAAAATCCCTCTTGCAGACAAATTACTTTGTGACATAGTTGAAAAAAAATTGATTGCAAAAATATGCCGTCAATATTATAAAAAAAGGTTCAATTTATAAAACCTCTGCAAGGTATTATATTGGGTTAGGGTGAACATGCAGCCGTGCAATGTTAAATAAATATAAGTTTTTTGTTTTAATTGGCATGTTTTTGTAGCTTTGCCTTCCACTTTGAAAGTAAAGCAACTAAATTTTGTAATATTAAATCAAATAAAAATGGCTATAAGTTATAAAGAATTAGGACTGGTAAATAGTAAGGAACTATTTCGCAAGGCTGTAGCAGGAGGGTATGCCATACCTGCATACAATTTCAATAACCTTGAGCAATTACAGGCAATACTGCAGGCATGTGTTGAAACAAAATCACCTGTTATACTGCAGGTTTCATCTGGGGCAAGGAAATACGCCAATGCCACCCTTCTACGGAATATGGCGCGCGGTGCCACTGAATATGTTAAAGAACTTGGTTATGATGTACCCATTGTTCTGCACCTTGATCATGGCGATACTTTTGAACTTTGCAAAGATTGTATTGAAAATGGATTTTCTTCGGTAATGATTGATGGATCGCACCACCCCTACGAAGAGAATATTGCCCTTACCAGAAAAGTTGTGGAATATGCACATAAATACGATGTAACAGTTGAGGGTGAACTTGGAGTGTTGGCAGGTGTTGAGGACGATGTGGTTGCAGAACATTCATCCTACACCAAACCATCGGAGGTGGAGGATTTTGTATCAAGAACCGGTGTTGATTCACTGGCTATTTCAATAGGAACCTCGCACGGCGCCAACAAATTCACACCCCAACAATGTACCAGAAATGAAAAAGGTGTACTGATACCGCCAATGCTTCGTTTCGATATTCTCGAAGAGGTTGAAAAACGCATACCCGGTTTCCCTATTGTACTCCACGGTTCATCATCTGTTCCGCCCGAGCATGTTGACATGATCAACAAATATGGCGGTGCATTGAAAGACACCATTGGTATTCCTGAAGAATGGCTCAGGAAGGCTGCCAAATCTGCAGTATGCAAAATAAATATTGATTCAGACGGCCGCCTGGCAATGACAGCAATGATCCGTAAAGTCCTGGCTGAAAAACCGGGTGAGTTTGACCCCAGGAAATACCTCGGCCCTGCCCGCGATGTGCTGAAAGAACTGTACAAACATAAAAACATTCATGTTCTTGGTTCGGCCGGACAGGCATAAGAACCTAAATAATTGAAAAGGGGCGCCGATGGAGGCGCCTTTTTTTTGGTTTTCCTTTCAGAAGCCACTCTAAAAAACCCCTCCTTTGCCGGCAGGCAGGCATTTGAACCATTTTTTTACAAGCTTGGACTAGTGGTGAGGGTAGGGCTACAAGCTGTCTACATCTTTCCTGTGACGTACCCGGTTGATTTCAACGATTTCTATTTTATCATCAATAGAGTAAACAATCCTGTAATCACCAGTCCTTACTCTCCATAGTTTTTCTTTTCCTTTTAGTTTTGTACAACCTTCCGGGCGTGGATTTTCCGCTAAATTGTCAATAACTTCGACCACATTGCTAAGTACTTTCTTTGGTAAGCTGTTAATTTCCTTAAATGCAGATTTTTTAATAGTTAGTTTATACATGAATTAATCAAGTTTGCTATCTTCCTTTAGTGTCCTTTTGGCAGCTTCCCAGGGTATGGTTTCTTCGTCTTTTCTTTGCTCTGCAATCAGACAGTCATAAAAATCTTCCCATAAATCACCGTACTTCTTTAAATCTATCTGTACAGCAATTTTTTCATTATTATCATTGGTTAAATAATTTATGCCTTTCATGATTTTTATTGTTTTATCCTTTACAAATTTAACGTTTTTTACTCATTTTAAGTTCCGGTTCAAAGGAAATACTGTAAGATGAACAGGTTAAAAATTTACCGAAAAAATCGGGGCAGGCTAACCAAAATCCCTGCCTACGCCGATCCTGCCTTTGCCAGCAGGCAGGCATCAATCCGGTAATCTGTTGCAAAACTTATAAAATACAATCCACTTCTGGATGATGAAAATTATATTTCCTGCTCATGTTTGCAATATATGAAAACCAGGTTTCGTTTGCAATACCCTCTATAATATCTTATGATGTAAACTGCTGCAAGGCCATCGCCACCGGAAATATAATGAATTTTCTTGGTTTGGGAATAACTGATATTTGAATGTTTTCTATAAAAGGGCTAAAACCCTGATGTTTTAATTGATTTCAAATCCCCCGGCATAAAGTCCGGGGCAATGATAATTACTTCATGGCTCAGCGTTTTTTCAGTACCAGACTATTTTCTTTCTGAATTTATGCATAGCACCCTCCATATTCCGTCCCTTCAGGGATGGCATAAAACAGTTTGGAGTTTGGGTATTGTGCAAGAGGAGGGATAAGGGGGTATTAGACTATAGGATATTACGTGCAGTGTCATATTGCATACACCGGCAGAAAACCTTTGGACATACTGAAAAAATAAAAAAGGTCCAGGCGGACCTGCCTTAGCCGGAGGGCAGGCATTTGAACCATTTTTTTGTTTTTATTAATCATCTTAACAATCCTTGACTAGTTGGGAGACAATAGGTAGGTTTTTTTACACAGCCTCTGAAAAAAAATTATAGATTAACCCAAAGCCTAAATGAAGGGTAACCTTGTGAGAAGAGAACCCGGTAAGATTTATAGCTTTCCCCAATCAGAAAGGATAGCCTATACCGAACTGGATGGTAAAATCGCTCCTGATTGATGGTTTTCGCTGGAAAATAATAAATTTTTCACCCGGTGGCGACATGGGGTTCCTGGTTTTCATGGCAAAATCGAACCTTAAGAGGAATATCGAGAAATCGAACCTGGTACCAAATCCGGTACCAACGGCAATATCCCTGTAAAAACGATCAATTTTAAAAACAGCGTCCGGTCTGGTTTCCTGGTAATAAATGTCCCAAATATTGCCGGCATCAGCAAAGAGCGCCCCTTCGAGTTTCCAGAAAAGTTTAAACCTGTATTCAAAATTGAATTCAAGTTTAATATCCCCCGTGTTTTCATACCATTGCGATGAATTAGGCCCCAGGCTGTATGCATTCCATGCCCTGATGCTGTTTGGTCCGCCGGCAAAGTATTTCTTTTCAAACGGCATCGTTGCCGAATTGCCATACGGGTAACCAATCCCTGTAAATGCCCTGAATACCATCGTGTTACGGGCATTATATACCCAAAAATATTTAAATTCAAGATCTGACTTAAGGTACTGCGAGAAGCGTACGTTAAACAACTGGTAACCATCTTCTTCCATTTTACTTTCGGTTGCCCTGTTTGCAGCATACAACAGGTTTCCGGCCGACTCAAGGTTAAATTTTACATAAACAAAATCTTTCTCTCGCCCTATCTCCTGCGTGTTATATTCAATGGTGTACCTCGACACACTTACCAGGTGGTCGGTAAAACTGTATTCAAGATAAGTGGAGTCTATATTTGCCAGGAATTCTTTGGAACGGTCTTCGTCAACCTGAACAAAATTCAGCTCAAAGGGATAAATGCTGTGTCTCAGATAATTATTTCCTTTCCAGGTATAACCGAAAGAAGTGTTTGCATAAGTTCTGACATATTGTTTTTCTATGCGGTGGTTAACCGCAAAGGTAAACAGTGTTTTCGGACTGTACCTTTTCACAAACTCGGTTGATCTGAGCGGAAGAAAAAATTTTGGAATTTCAAGTTTCAATTCTGTTCCAAGTTCAAGCGTATTGGACAGGTCGGTGATACCTGAGTATTTCAATGCCTCAAAAGCTGCAGTGAGTTTGAAGTTAAAAGTCTCGGCGCCCCTTAAAAGATTGAGGTTTTGATAAAGCAGGTTATAGCGCACTCCTAAATCTCCATTTGAATTGGTGCCTACAATTTCCTGTTGATAAGACTGCGTTTTCTTCTGTGTAAGCTCAATGGTACAGTTAAGGGGTATAAATCCAGAACTGTCGGAGATGAGTTCTTTGGGTTCAACAAAATTTATATTGATAAATTTGAATATTCCAAGCGAGGATAAATTGCGGTAGGACCTGTCTGTGTTTCTGATATCAAAAATTCTTCCGGGCATAATATAATTATGGTTATATATCACCTGGGGCCTTATGTTTTGCCTGCCACTATAAACAAAACCAGAGTTAAGATAATGCAATGTATCGCCCGGTGAAATTTGCGGATTTGTTAATATGTTTAGCGCGTTGAAGTCTGGATAAAATGTAACATCGTTAATTTTATACCTGTAATGGGGCCTTGTCATAGTTAACCGGTCAAGCCTTCCTTCCACGTTCTCTTTAATCACAAGGGTAAGATCAACCAAAAGTTCATCTTTCACGGCCAGTGCATCAAAATAGATATATTCCTTTGAAAATTTATAATAGCCATTGCGCTTCATAAGTTCTTCAATACGTATGCGTTCCTTTTGCAATATCTCTTTGTCAAACAACATTCCTTTGTTAATTAAAGAGTTAACGGTATCTTTCAGAATAAAAGAAACAATACCTGTATCTTCAAACAAATATGTGATGTTCCTTATGCGGTAAGGTTTGTTGGGAATAACATTATACACCACAATTGCATTGCTACCCCTGTGCCTAACCGAATCGTTTACCTCGGCAAAATAATACCCCTTGTTTTGCATGTAAGTTTTCAGTTGGTGCTTAGTACGGTCTGTTAAAAAGGCATCGAAAACCACAGGTTCTTCGCCGATTCTTCTCAGCCAGCCATGCGGCCAGCCTTCTTTATTTAGGTTTGACAGGTTGTAATAGAAAAGGTTGAGCCTGATTCCCATAATCCTTTTATTAGGTTTTTGCAGGATATAGTTTTTCAACTCAGATTTTGAGATATCCCTATTTTCAGTTTCTATCACATTTTTTTTGAGAAGAAAAGAACCTTCGGCAACATATTTTGAAGGGGAACATGAAAACAAAAAAACAAAAAAGGGCACTGCAATAACGAGCGGGAAAACCTTAGACAATATTTTTGGGACTACTTTCAATATTTTATGCAAAATTTCTACCTTCGGGCAAATATAATTGTTTTATCTGATTGATAAAGAATAGTAATTAACCATAGCCCTCAAAAAAAAGGCCAAACCAGGAACAAATTGATAGGAAAAGAAAAAATAAAATTTATCAGTTCCCTTAAAGAAAAGAAATACAGGCAAATAAATAATTGCTATGTTGCCGAAGGACCCAAAATAGTGCTTGATACATTGAAAAATAATCCTGATCTGGTAAAACAGATTTACGCCACTTCAGGCTGGCTGAAAAAAAACAGTGCCGGCATTCCTCCGAAAACATTTATCGTTGAGTCAGAAATGGCTGAGATAAAAAAAATAAGTTCTTTCAAAACAGTTCCTGAAGTTATAGCCGTATTGCACATAGAGCAGCATGTTCTGAACATAGAGGAGCTTGCAATGGAAATATCCCTGGTACTTGATACGGTGCAGGACCCCGGAAACCTTGGAAATATTATACGCATAGCAGATTGGTTTGGGATAAGGCATATTGTGTGTTCGCCCGATTGTGCCGACTGTTACAATCCCAAAGTGGTACAGGCATCTATGGGGGCTATTACACGCGTAAAGGTTCATTATGCTGATTTGGGGATTTTGCTTAGAAACATGTTGGAAATTCAGAATTATAAGATTTACGGTACTTTTCCTGAGGGCGACAGCATCTATGAAACCGTGCTTGCAAAACAAGGGGCTATCGTATTGGGAAATGAGTCGAAAGGAATAAGCAATTTCATTCTGCCTTATATAAAAACTAAGTTGTGCATTCCTTCATTTGGAAGAAGAACAGAGACTGTTGAATCTTTAAATGTTGCAGCCGCTGCCGCCATTGTCTGTTCTGAGTTCAGGCACCGCGCATTGTAATCTGGCCGGGGTCTGGAGAATTCTCCAAAACTTTGTTCAGGCTGCCTTGCCTGTATCCTTCAAGGTCAATGGTAACATACCTGTACCCTGTTTCCTTTGCCTTTCTTATGATCTTCTTTCTCAAATCGTCTGAGAAAAAGCGTTTTATTTCAGTCTCGTCAACTTCAATTTTCAATGTTTTATTTTGATGCCGTGCCCTTATATTTGTAAATCCCAGGTCCCTGAGATAATTTTCAATATTGTCTACCATTTTTAAATTTTTCAGGTTAATACGTTCGCCGTAAGGAAACCTTGAAGAAAGGCATGCCAGGGCTTCCTTGTCCCAAGTTGTTAATCCCAACTGTTTCGACAACTCCCTGATTTCTGCTTTGGTGAGGCCTGCTTCCTGCAACGGACTTCGCACCCCCCTTTCTTTAAGCGCTTTTCGACCGGGACGGTGATCGTCGAGGTCATCCATATTCGAGCCGTCGGCCAGGTTGGTATATCTGTCCGGACCGGCTAATTCAAGAATGCAGTCGAATAGTTCACTTTTGCAGAAATAACAACGGTTTACCGGATTTTTTATAAACTCCTCTTTGTCCATTTCATGGGTTTGAATTATTTGTAATCTTGCACCCATTTTATGTGCCAGGTTTTTGGCTTTCTCATATTCCCTTGAGGGATAAGTGGGAGATATTGCCAATATACCCAGTGCGTTTGAACCCAATGTGTCAGTGGCTACTTTTAAAAGAAAGGCGCTGTCAACACCTCCGGAATAAGCTACCACAATCTGCCCCATCTGCCTGAGTATTTCCTGAAGCCTGAAATATTTTTCATGTAAATCCATATCTAAAACTTTAAATTAAGGATATAAAGGTACGAATATATTATAATAATTTTAAACCAATAATATTCATCACCTTTGTTAACAAAAACGGTAAATGATACGTTTAAAAAATGTAAAATACCGAATAACAGTACAAAGTATAAAACTGAACAGGGAATTTATGCCTAATAGGAAGTATATATAATTGATTTATTATTCTTTACGATAGAAGGATCAAAGAATTTCCATTTTGGCACAATATTTGGATTAAACAATAAAAAACATACAGCCATGAAAAAGTTAATACCCATAACAATCCTGATCACCCTGCTCGTGAGCAGTTGTGTTAAGTATCCATACGCTGATTTTTATGCATCGGATGTACTCGTGGAAACCTACCAGATAATACATTTTAATAACAACTCCAATTATTATGACAATGTAGAATGGTCATTCGGAGACGGGAGTTATTCCACCCTGGCAAACCCCTCTCATCATTACAGTCATCCGGGTATTTATACTGTTACACTTACGGTAATAGGCCACAACGGACACACGGATTATAGTTCCATAACCATTGAAGTATTAAGACAAACGACCCTTGAAATTACTGTACTTGAATATTATAATGAGTATCCTGTCGAAGATGCAAGCATAATCCTCTACCCAAGCCTGTATGACTGGGACCATATGACAAATCCTATAGAAAATGGTGATGGTGAAGTTCTTGAAGCCTTTACAAACAGCCAGGGAATCGCTACTTTTACCGGTTTAAACCCGGTTTCATACTGGGTGGATGTTTGGCATGATTACTATAATAACTATGCATTGGCAGAGGATGATGAAGATTTTATAAGAACTCTTCCGTTAGAACCCAATATGATCAACACCTTTATTGCTTATGTGGATTATATTGAGAGTAAAAGCAAACAAGAAGGAAGGGAAATAAGCAAATTTAAAATTGTTAAATTAGAAAGGGTATACAAAGAAAAAACTGAAAGCAAATAGGGTTTGTTAAGTAGGGTTTGTGTTATGTGTAATAAATTGAAAGGCCGGAACGGCAGGGTGTTCCGGCCTTTTATATTTTTTTTATTCAGGTTATTGTATTCGCCAATAAATTTATATATTTGCACTCCCAAATGCCCAGATGGCGGAATTGGTAGACGCGCTAGTTTCAGGGACTAGTGATCGCAAGGTTGTGCAGGTTCGAGTCCTGTTCTGGGCACTGGAAGAGTTGAGAGTTACAGATTGGGTATTTTACATTATAACCATAAAAGACCAGGCCATTAACACGAAACCTGGAATCCGAAACTCACAACTCACAATAACAACCCTGCCCAGGTGGTGGAATTGGTAGACACACCAGCTTGAGGGGCTGGCGCCTGTTAAAGGGTGTGCAAGTTCGAGTCTTGTCCTGGGCACTTTATAAAAAGAAGATGAATGCAGGTTTATCTTCTTTTTTGTTTTATGGTGGTTTTTAACTGACATACCCAACCTTGTCATGCCTGGTCATATCATCTTCCCGCACCCCTCCACTGCCGATCCTGACGGGTTGCTTGCAATCGGGGGTAACCTCGAAGTGAATACATTACTCGCAGCCTATTCTCAGGGGATATTCCCCTGGTATAATGATGATTCGCCCATCCTTTGGTGGTCGCCCGACCCGAGGATGGTGTTATTTCCAGGTAAATTAAAAGTATCTTCCAGCCTGGGGCAGAAAATAAGGAAAAAGGTGTTTGAAGTTAAGCTTGATGCAAATTTTGAAAAAGTAATCAATTATTGTGCAACATTGGAACGCAAAGGTCAACAAGGGACGTGGATCACAGAAGATATGAAACAGGCATATATCAACCTGCATAAAGCAGGATATGCACACTCTGTTGAAACTTATTATAACGGATCGCTTGCAGGAGGTTTGTATGGCGTTTCCATTGGTAAGGCATTTTTCGGCGAATCTATGTTCCGCCTGGTCTCCGACGCCTCTAAGGTGGCACTCTATTATCTTGTAAAGGTCCTGAAAAATAACGACTACCTTATAATTGACGTGCAGCAATCTACCCGGCACCTCAAAAGTCTCGGGGCATGCGAAATTACACGTGCACAATTTTTAAAAATTCTGGAGAAAGCTGTTAACCTGAAAGGAATTGAAGGAATATGGCACAACAGCTTAATACCCGATCACCCATAAAATACGTTCTTCGTCGGCGCATTTTTCGGCAAGCTGAATAAGGGTTTTGTTTATTTCTATCAGCTTACCCAGGTAACCTTTCCAGTCGTTTCCCCAGTTTTTATCCTCCTTGGCAAGTTCCTCCAGAAAATCTTTTCCGAGAAATTTTCGTGAAACGGTTACCTCAAAATCATCAATTGTCTTTACATTTTCAAACATCTGAAGATTACTGATCAACTCATTACGCAGAGGAATTAACTTGCGGGAGTTGTATTTGGTTGACCCGAAGAAATCGAAAAGTTTGTTGGCGTTTTCAAAACAGGGTACAAAAATATTGAACACGATGCTGTCAAGAAATTGTGATTCAGGATCACACCTTATGTAAGTGTCGTTACTTCCTGTTGTATTTAATTCAACGAAATTGAGGTTTTGCGAACCATAAATTTCAAGCTTCATACGTGTAAGTGTTTCTGTTTGAATAAAGGTATCAAATATAAATTCAAAATGCAAAATAAAAGTTAAACGCCGGATATTTTATATTATTTTTGAACTTTTATGAAAAAATCTTAGACAAAATCTCATCATGACAAACATTTCGGAGTTTAAAAAAAACGCTTATGAACTGATAGACTGGATTGCCGGTTATTACGAAAACATAGGGGACTACCCGGTAAAATCGCGTGTTAAACCAAAAGAAATCTACAATCAACTTCCGGCAGGTCCGCCGTTGAAAAGTGAAGAGTTTGATGAATTGATGAAGGATTTCCGCAAAATCATTATGCCAGGGATTACCCACTGGCAGCATCCCGGTTTTTTTGCTTATTTTCCTGCCAACACAAGTTTCCCTTCAATCCTGGGTGAAATGCTTACTGCTGCTTTGGGCGCGCAATGCATGAAGTGGGAGACTTCCCCGGCCGCCGCAGAACTTGAAGAGGCCATGATGAACTGGTTAAAACAAATGACCGGATTGCCAGCATCATTCCAGGGCGTGATACAAGATTCAGCTTCTTCTTCCACGCTTTGTGCCATATTATCCGCAAGGGAAAATGCCACAAATTTCCAGGTAAACCAAAACGGGTATGTCAACCAGAAATTCAGGGTATATTGCTCTACCGAGGCACATTCGTCGGTTGAAAAAGCGGTAAAGATTGCCGGTATTGGAAGTAAAAACCTTGTGAAGCTTGGCACCGATGATGAGTTTGCGTTATTACCCGAAGAACTTGACAAGGCCATTCAAAAAGATATAAAAGAGGGATATTTGCCGCTATGCGTTGTGGCTGCGCTTGGCACCACCAGCTCTACAGCCGTCGATCCGCTTGCAAAAATTGCAGAAATTACATCAAAGTACAACATATGGCTGCATGTTGACGCTGCCTATGCCGGCAATGTTTTGATCCTTCCCGAATACCGCTGGATGATACAAGGTATTGAAATGGCCGACAGCATCGTATTTAATCCCCATAAATGGATGTTTACCAATTTTGACTGCTCTGCATATTTTGTTAAAGACCACGATAAACTGGTGAAGACCTTTCAGATTCTTCCCGAATATCTGAAAACGGGCACCGATGGATTGGTGAATGACTATTCCGACTGGGGCGTGCAGCTTGGCAGGCGGTTTCGTGCACTCAAGTTATGGTTTGTATTAAGATGTTTCGGAGTGGAAAACCTGCAGCAGATGCTCAGGAACCACATCAGTTATGCTAATTTCTTTGCCGGTGAGGTTCAGAAAACCGGTAAGTTCGAATTGATGGCCCCTGTAAAATTTGCATTGGTGTGTTTTCGTTATGTCCCCGATAAATCTATGAGCGATGATGAACTCAATGCAATAAATGAAAAACTCCTGCAGCAAATAAACAGTTCCGGCAAAATATACCTCTCGCATACAAGGCTTAAAGGAAAATTTACATTAAGGCTCCAGGCAGGCCAGACCAACGTGCAGTTAAAGCATGTTGAAGAAGCCCTGAAACTGATCATGGAATTGGCAGGGGGAATTGCTCAATAAAAAATTATTCGCCATATAATAAAAAGGAACTATGCCAAAATATCTGTCATTCTTAATAATTATTTCACTTTTATTAGCATGCACCGATAAAACAGGCAGAAAAACGCTATCAAAAACAACCATACAACCTGATAGTATTGATGTTACAGCTAAGGAAAAGAATGTTGTATTGCTAAAGTTTCAACATTTCGGGGATCATGAAGTACAGGCAGATTTATCCCTCCAGCAGTCAAACAACCTTAAAATACCTTTACAATTGCTTGAAGCAATAAATACATCGTATCGCAACTGCGCTTCGTGTTATGGGCTTGATGGCATCAGGGACACAATTATCAGGCTTGATTTCAACACTCAAAACAATGTGTCGGGCTTTGAACTGATTGATATCAATTTCGACGGGTTTATTGATCTCAGGTTTCCGGGTGAAGCAAGTTGCTGTCTTGGCCATAATGTTACTTATGATACATGGATAAATAAAGGAGATACGTTCATATTCCATCAGTTTTTTTCAGAGATGCCAGTATGGGACATAGATAAAAAAAAGAATACCATCTCAACAGGATGGCATATGAGCGCTTATGACTATTCAACTTCTACCTATTTTTTTTGTGATGATTCACTAATCCTCATTCGCGAGGAGGAATCGGGAATGATTAACGATTCGCAAATAAAAAAAACTCTAAGAAAACTTGAAAACAATATATGGAAAACAGATTCCACCATTGCAAACATCAATAATATTTAACCAGAAAACAAAAACCATGAAAGTCTTATTTACAACTATCCTGTTATCAGGAATATTTATTGGCAGCCGTGCACAAAATACTTTGCAAAACCTTAAAATCATAAATGCACAAATATTAAAATCATCAGCAACACAAAAAAGTCCGCCATTAAAAGGTTCATCACTAAACTATTTTATTAATTATCCCGATTCAATGTTATTCTACTCAGATTCACTCGAACTTGAAGCTACCTATTCTTTTGTAAATGAATATACAGGCCATACAATTACATGCATTCGCAAATATCCTGAAAATAACCAATGGATAAACGAACTGAAGATCGAGTATTATCTTGATGAAAATCTGTCTGAAATGAAATTTGAACCCATTCTGGGAGGCAGTTCCGGAGAAATAAACGAATACATGTATACTTACGAAAGCTCAATAGGAGATACCCTTTCTATTAAATATACATGGGACGGGGACTTAAAAAAGTGGACAGAGCAATCTATGACAAAACACTATTTTTCCGAAACAGGAATAGATACCCTGGCAATAACATATGCCCGGGATGCTGATGCCGGCAGCATGTTTATGAACAATCAGGTAAAACAAAGATACATTGAAGGCAGTTCCGATTCACTGTTTCTTACCATGTATTTGCCGGATGAATCGGACACCCTGTTGGATTACCTGTATGTGTACCGTTATAACACAGGAAACCAGCCCGTACTAATTATCAAAAGCTCACATGGATACACCACAACAGATTCGTTGGTGTATGACGAAAACGGATTGCTTGTATTTGAATACAAAGGCAGTGATGGTGTTTACAATTATTTGTACGAACACCGCTATGATAGCGAACATCGCAGGATTTCGACATATTTTTGGGACAAACAGCAAGGTCAGACTGAATGGGAATTTGACGGGGCTTTTAACTTATACTACCCGGCAAAAACCAATATTGCTCATTTACCGGTTGCAAAAGACATGGTAAACATATATCCGAACCCTTCAACAGGATTGCTGTTTATCCGGGATTATAAAGGTATAGTGACCATTAATGATATGAAAGGCGATGTATTGATAAGAGAAACTGTTAATGGCAGCAGCAATATTGACATTGTAAAACTGCCAAAGGGGATATATTTGGTATCTTTCAGTAACGGTGAAGTGAAAAAAGTAATAAAGAAATAGTTTTTCGATGCCCCCTTCAATGACCGAGGCTATTTATTAACATTTCATTGTTTGGCCAAGGATGCCGCCTTAAACAAATATATTAATGCAAACTACTGACCGTAAATTGCTATATTATTGTAATTTTCTATTATCCTCTTAATTGTCTGGCAACTGCCTCTGTTTAACTTTCCAAAAGTTCAAAACTTTTGGAAAGTTTAAAACTATCCCCAGATCATAGCTGCTACCTTCCACCCTTGAGCTCGTCCTGAAGCTTTTTTAATTCGGCCCATTTGTTTTCGAATGCAAGCAAGGCCTGCTGGGGCCATGTTCTGGTCTCGTGCATAGCATACTGGCTGCCACCGGATTCAAGAAGTATTTGCTTAATATTGTCGGCATCGGTGGCAGAAAGCTTTTGCCAGGTATCAATACCTTTACCTTTCAGGATGGATTCTATTTTTTCACCAATACCTTCAACAATTTTCAGGTCATCTTGTTTTATTTTATGCCCGAAAGCGCTGGCTGCAGCTTCTGCGTCAAACGAGGCCCCTGCTTTGGCAGCAAGTTCAGAAATAAGGTTTTGTTTTTCACGCCCGCATTCTTCCAGGGACGATTTAAGTTTCGCGATTTCTTCTTCAAGCTCGGTGCGTTTTTTATGTTTGTACCTTTTAAGCAGGTAACCGATCAAAAAACCCAGCAATGCTGCAACTATTAATACTATCAATATAAATAGCAGGTCGGAGGCAAATCGTTCGCTCATGATGTATGGTTTTATTGTATTACAATTTCAGTTCTTCTGTTCCTGGCACGTCCTTCGGAGGTTGTATTATCAGATGCCGGTTTCAGGTCACTCTCTCCAGAAGTTATAATAATTTCGGGGTTAATACCGGCCTCTTCTAGTTTTTGCTTGATAAAATCGGCCCGTAGTCCGCTTATCTTTTTCTTTGCCCATTCTGGCCCGATGGCATCAGAATGTCCGGCAACCATAACTTTACTGCTTGCATTAGCAGATAAATAATTCTTTACCAGTGCAAAATGGCTGATGCTTTCAGCAGTTATTCCGCAAACAGTACTGTTGAATTCAAAATAGAAGGAATAGGCAGGAGGTTTGGGTATTACCGGAGTTTCTGTTACCGACTGAAGCGAATCTGTTGTTTCTGTTATTTTTTCGCCAGCTGCAGCTTCGGCGCTTGATGCAGATTTATCTATTTCAATAATTACAGCAGAGGTATCTTTCCGGCAGTCTTTCCTTATTTTACAAACATAATGATAAGATGAGCCTGCTATCCAAAAGAATAACAAGGCAGATAACAAGATGATTGCAGTTCTCATTGTTTTCTTTTTTCTAAATTTATAAAAAATAATTTTATATAACAATTTCTTTTTCAAATAATTTCAATTTTTAAGCCTGCTCTTTTATTAATATCTTCCTTTATGTTCCCAACCTGGTTGATCTGTCTGAAAAGTCATGGTTTTGATCATGTCATAATTTAGTTAAACATTTCATCGGTAAAATTTGCTATTTTACCTTTTTAATCTGCCGTTATGTCCATTGCGGGTAATATTTTGCCTATACCTTTCTGTTTTTTCAATCATTATTGTTATACTTGTAACAAATTTCACAGCTTCTTTAATGAAGCCCGGAATATGGCAAATGCTTTGTTTATAAGTATTATTTCAATCAAAATCTGCTATTGCAAAATTTAGATGAGGGGGTATTTCAGTTTCTTAATAAAGTTCATTGCCGCTGTCCTGTTTTTTAGCAGCCCGCCAGGTAAGTTAGCCGGCCAGGGCCAGGATACCTGGTCGCCTTATGCACTGGAAAAATATTTTGCCCGGTTGTATAAGCAAGATCAGAACCTGGTAAACGGAATGAAGTACTACAATTTGCACTATTCGGCCACAGGCAACCCTTTTCTCATAAGCGAAAAATCATCGGAGGGATGGATAAACCTCAACGGCGTTGAATATCGCGACATACTTTTAAAATATGATATTTGCAACCAGCAGGTGATCCTTGAATACACCTATTCACACGGGGGTATGAACCAGGTGGTGCTAAGCAATGAGTTTATCTCTGAATTTGAACTACTGGGTAAACGTTTCAAAAAATACCATTTCTCCCTAACAGGAGAAAAATATTTCCAGGTAATAACCTCAGGGAGCCTCACCCTTCTTATTGAATGGAAAAAAGACCTGTTGCCTGCCGGCTCATTTTCAAATATTGCTTACGAATATTCCAGAGAGAAGAAAAAAATGTACCTTCTGAAAGACAGCCTGCCTTTACCTTTAAAAGGCAACGGTTCCTTCCTGAAACTATTTCCGGGTAATGAAGCTGCAATAAGAAAATACATGAAACAAAACCAGGTAAAACTTAAAACTGCGGGCGATACAGTTCTTGGTGAACTGCTTGGCTATTGTTCACAGTTTTTTGAAAAGCCTAAACAGGAAGCCTCAGATGAATAAAATTATTCTGTTTCTCACGGCGCTTTTCCTGTATTTGTCTGTTTCGGCAAACGATACTATTATATATTTCAACGGCAACTATCGCGATGTGTCTTTCGAGGATTTTGCCTTCGGCCTCGAACAGCATGGTAATGTAAAGTTCTGGTTTAAGCCCTTATGGGTCGAAGGCATCAGGGTAACTGCTGTCGGGGAAAAAATAAGCCTAAACGATCTACTTGAACAGGTTTTGGCAGGTACCGGCCTCTATTTTTATATTGATGAAAACAACAATGTATTTATAACCAAAGGAATACAGCTTTCAGCAACCTTACCTGAATATATTGACCATACTGCCGGAAAAGATGACCCGAATAACGGCAGTCAGGAAGGACTGACAAATGCAGAGCTGAATTATAAAGAAGGAAGGAGAAACGGCACCAGCGAAACCATTACCATTGGAATCCCCGGTGCCCATACATCAGGCAGAACCGCTGTTGTAAACGGAAAGGTTACTGATAAAGAAACCGGGGAAGCCCTTATTGGCGCGACCATTTATATCGAAGAGCTTGAAAAGGGATATGCCACCGACCTCAACGGGCATTTTATCATGTCGTTGTCCCCGGGCACATACAACGCTGTAATCAATTGCATGGGTATGGAAGAACTGCATTATAAGCTGGATGTAAATGCAGCCGGCAGTTTTGAGGTTGAAATGGGAAGAAAACTGATCGCCATAAACGAGGTAACGATCAAAGCAAACAAATTCGACAATGTTCGGGGTTTACAGATGGGCTACGACCGCCTCTCATTTAAAACGATTAAAGAGATCCCAGCTGTAATGGGAGAGCGTGATTTGCTTAAGGTTGCCCAGATGCTGCCCGGCGTGCAGAATGTCGGCGAAGGGTCGTCAGGGTTTAATATCCGCGGCAGCGCTGCCGACCAGAATATGTTTTTTATCAATAAAGTTCCGGTGTACAATACCTCTCACCTTTTTGGTTTCTTTTCTGCGTTTAATTCAGAGATCGTGAATGATTTCTCGCTATACAAATGCAATATCCCGGCGAAATATGGCGGCAGGCTGGCATCTTTTTTCGATATTACCTCGCGCCAGGGAAATATGAAAAGATACACGGCCAGGGGCGGGCTGAGCCCTATAACCGGTCATTTAGCAGCTGAAGGCCCGATCGTTAAAGACAAAAGTTCGTTTATTATTTCTGCACGTACCACCTATTCAGACTGGATACTGTCGAAGCTCCACGATGCAGATCTGAGAAAGAGCAACGCCTCATTTTATGACATTGCCGGAAACATTTCAATTGAATTGGATTCCCGTAACTTCATCAGGATTTTTGGCTATTACAGCGACGACGATTTCAACCTTGCCGGGACTAACAGGTATGGTTATTTTAATACCGGGGCCTCAGTTGACTGGAACCACCAGTTTTCTTCAAAGCTATCCGCTAACACCACTGCAATTGTTGCCCGCTATGGCTTTTCCAACACCGATACCACCATTGCCAGGTCGGGCCTTTCTCATAATTACCAGATTGATCATTACGAGCTGAAATCTGATTATACCTGGGTGCCGATGGAGAAACATCTTTTTAACTTCGGGGCCAATATCATACGCTATGGCCTCGACCGGGGCAGTGTTATTCCTGCCGGCAGCGAATCGGAAAGGACGCCTGAAGCGCTCGGTGCTGAAAAAGGAGTGGAATCGGCGCTTTATTTCTCCGATGAATACCAGTTGTCGAACAGGTTCACGATATACCTGGGTTTGCGGTACAGTATGTATGGCTATCTGGGCGCTGCCGATGTATATGATTATAACCCGGGAAGCCCCAAAACCGAAAATTATGTAACCGGTACCAAAAGTTTTTCTGACAACCAGCTCGTAAAATTTTATTCAGGGCCCGAGTTCAGGTTAGCGGCCAACTACCGCACAGGCAACAACAGCTCTGTGAAGCTTTCATACAACCGCACGAGGCAATACCTGTTTATGCTTAGTAATACCATCGCGCTTTCGCCCACCGACCAGTGGAAACTCTGCGATTACCATATGGAACCACCTCTGGCAGACCAGGTTTCACTGGGTTATTATAAAGATATGCCCAAATCGGGGATGAATTTTTCTTCTGAAATTTATTATAAAAAGACTTTAAACCTTGTTGAATATAAAGACGGGGCAGATTTTCTTTCAGCCGATAAAATTGAATCACTCGCCCTGCAGGGAGAACAGTCGGCCTATGGCCTTGAACTGATGCTGAGGAAAAACTCCGGCAAGCTTACAGGCTGGTTGTCATATTGTTATTCAAGGTCGGAAATTCTGGTAAACAGCCCGTATTTCTGGGGCAGGATCAACGATGGTCTGAAATACCCATCAAACTATGATAAACCACATGCCGTGAACGGCGTGATGAACCTGCGGCTGAACCGCCAGTTGAGCCTTGCAGCCAATATCGTGTACAATACCGGCCGGCCTGCCACCTTTCCCATTTCAATTTACAACATCGAAGGGATAGAATACATGCATTACTCTGCAAGAAACGAATACCGTATACCAGATTACTTCAGGGCAGACCTCTCGATAAATATTGAAGGGAACCTGAAAGCGAAAAAATTTGCACACTCTTACTGGATGCTGAATTTTTATAATATTACCGGAAGGAAAAACGCTTACTCTGTATATTTCGTTTCGGAAAACGGCAGGATAAACGGTTACAAGATGTCTATTTTCGGGACACCCATCGTGACCTTATCGTGGAACATAAAGTTAGGAAATTATGCAAGTGATTAGATTACTGAAATACTGGCTTCCGGTTGCGCTTCTTACAGGGTGCATCGAGCCTTTCAATCCCGATATTGAAGAATCGAAGGAGTTGCTGGTGATAAGCGGTAAGATCACTAACCTTGAAGGATATCATTATCTTGAAATTTCGTGGTCTACATCATACGACAATCCGGTTATTGTTCGTGAAAAAAACTGTAGCGTAAGCGTTTATGATGACAAGGGAAATGTGTTCCAATACCAGGAGTATTTACCGGGATTCTACCGTTGCTGGTTTGCACAGGAATACCTGTCGGTTGGGAACCGTTTCAGGGTAGAAGTGGTAACAAAAGAGGGTAAAACATATGCTTCGGGATTTGATGAAATGAAACCCTGCCCGGGCATTGAAAACATTACATATGAGGCAAAAACAATAGAGTCAGACGACCCTTTTATGAATTGTGTTAATGGAATTCAGCTTTACATTTACACGGAGGCCTCTGAAGATGATGTCACCAACCTGAAATGGGAGATTGATGAGACATGGGAATACCATGCTTCATATCTTATAAGCGACTATTTCGACGGAACAATTAATTTTATGGAAGGAATGATGTCCGATTCCCTGTTTGTATGTTTTAAAAACGGAAGGGTGAAAGATATGATGACGATGTCAACAAGAAATTATGCGTCGAACAAAATCAATAAAGGACCGTTGACTTTTGTTGCCGATAATAAAGAAAAACTGCAGATAAAATACAGCGCCCTTGTCAGGCAGTTTTCTTTAAGCGATTCGGCATTCGAATTCTGGAACAAAATGCAGCAAAACCTTCAGGATGCAGGCGGACTGTATGATGCCCAACCTATAAGGATTATCGGGAATATCCGATGTGTAAGCGACCCTGAAGAGCGTGTACTCGGATATTTCTGGGCTACAGAAATAAAGGAGAAAAGGTTCTTTTTCAGAAATACAGGTGAAATACCTTTCGACTTTTACAAGTGCCAGCCATACGATTATACTCCTGAGCAGCTCGAAGAGCACTTAAGGACTTTTACAGAAGATGAATACCCGATATACCTTATTAACGAGTCTGGACTTGCTGAAGGCCCATGGGACCTTACAGACCAGGAATGTTTTGATTGTACAAAGGGAGGGGGGACACTGGAACGGCCTGAATTCTGGCAATAAGAAAATGAAATGAAGAGCATTTTTAAAATATTATCCTTAACAATAGTTAATGTTATACTGTCAGGCAGTAACATTTACGCCAGGCCTTTGTCAACAATTATTGACACAACCATTAAGGCAGGCCCGGGTTTGCAGGAACAGTTCGTTTTATTTACTGACCGTACCTTTTATGCAGCAGGTGAAAACTGCTTGTTTGCTGCATTCAGAACCGGCGAAAACCGTAATCAGCTTTCCACATGGAGCAAAACGCTTTACGTAGAATTGCTAAAACCAGATGGAATGCCGGTATTGCAAACAAAATTTCCGGTTACCGAAAATGCCGTTGGGGGTAATATTGAGATTCCCGGAAACCTGCTCACAGGCTACTACTATTTAAGGGCATATACCAGGTGGATGCGTAATTTTGGTGAAGAAAATTTTCCGGTAATAAGACTACAAATTTTTAATCCTAAAGAGACAGCATTACAAGCTTCAGTATTAGCAACAAATACTGATACAAAACCGGTAACAGGAAATGGACTTGTAGTGAAGAAAGATATAATTAGCGTTAAAGCAGATAATGCAAATCCGGGCACAAGGCAAAAGGTTAATCTTACAATTGGTATAAACAAGAAAGCATACGGGCTGCCGGATAATTATTGTATTACTGTGATAAGGCCAGGCCTAACCGATTCGGTAAATTACGGCTTACTGCCCTGCCCTACCCGACGACCGGCTAATGCATACCCCCTCAGGTATATTCCCGATATGAGGGGATTGTCCCTCTCGGGAAGCATTGTTGAAAAAGCCACAGGAACAGGTGTTGCAAATCTCCAGATGATGCTTTCGGTGTTTGGTGGTTTTTCTGATTTTTACAGTTATGTAACCCGGCCTGATGGAGGATTTGTCTTCGACCTGAAACCGTTTAACGGTGAAACAGAAATGTACATCACGCTTGCCCCGGGACTTGATGAAAACTACGAAATACGCGTGGATGAAGAGTATGCCGGCAACGGTCACCTAAATAACCTGCAGCCTTTTTCGTTATCAGCCATAGACAAAAAAACTGCACAGGAAATTGTATTCAATTCACAGGTAAAAATGGCCTACAGGAACCCAACCAAAGAAGACACCCTTAACAGCAACCATCAAAAGGCCGGATATTTCTATGGTAAACCGGCGAACATTATCTATATTGACCAGTATATTGACCTGCCGACCATAGAAGAGGTGCTGTTCGAACTTGTACATGAAATTGCAGTGGTAAAAAGAAAAGATGCTTTTTATTTTAAAACAAACGGCTTTTACACAGATATTGAAATATTTAAACCACTAATCCTGATTGACAATATCCCTATTGATGATTTTGAATCATTCTTAAAAACTTCACCAGACAAACTTGAACGCATTGATATTATTGACAGGATATATGCAAAAGGTGATTATCTGTACGGTGGGGTGCTAAACTTCATTTCGCGGAAAAAAGACTTCGGGGGAATAACACTCCCCGAAAACGCCTATTTCTTTAATTATGACGGTTATCAGCAAAGCGCATGTGAACCAGTCCCGGTTGCCGATGACAATACCGAAAAAGAAGACCGTATCCCCGATTTCAGAAACTGTCTTTACTGGAACCCTTCTGCAGTTGTGAAAGTTGATAATACATCGGAATTCAGCTTTAAGACCTCCGACTTAAAAGGCGATTTTAAGGTACTGGTAAGAGGTGTTACTGCTGATGGCACAATACTCGAAGGAAGTTGTACCATTAAAGTTAAATAGCTTCTGTCTTTAAAGTCCGCATACTTCGTTGCACTCGTCTTCAAAAAGTCATTTACGCATGGTAAACTCCCTTTTTTCGGACTTCACGCGCCTCGTCTGCGATTTTTAAAGAACAGCTACACGGCTTTATGGACAAAAACTAAATAGATAGCCGAAGGTTAATTTGCAGGTAATGTTTTTTCAAAAATGTAGATATTGTCGTAGGGCAAAGATACAGTGTCAAGGTTGAGGAGTTTATATCCTGCTTCGCTAACATTTTGAAGAATTGTCTTTCTTGGTACCCCTTTTTTCTTTTTTCCGGCATTTCTTTCAGGATCGGTTGCAATAATGGCAAGTTTACCATCGGGTTTAAGGGAATACTTTGTGTTGGCAAGCAACCGCACAGGGTCTGAAAAATGTTCATAGGTGTTAATTACATACACCAGGTCGAGTTTATTTCTGGGAAAATTGGGGTATGTAGCCTTGCTTAATATTACCTGCATATTTTCAATATTTTCGCGTTCACATCGCTGGTTCATAAACCTCACAGCTTTCAGGTCAATATCATTGGCATAAACCCTGCCTGAGTCGCCAACACGTCTGGCAACGCGCACTGCAAACCGGCCGTTTCCGCCGCCTATCTCACCTACATACATGTTCTTCCCTATACCGATAAGGTCCATGATGTGTGATGAAGGCTGAAAACTTTCAAAACTCTCTTCCCACTCGCGCGTCCAGCGCTTTGACTTATCCCTTACAAGCAGGAAATAGACAAGGGTAAGAATTATAAATATGGTAATGATAAATCCAAACCTTTTCATAGACTTTCAAACTCACTTTTTACCGTTTTTCAGGATGTCTTCCAAAAATTTTCGTAAAGGTGAAGAAAATTCCTTTCTTTTAAGGGCAAATTCGATGGTGGTTTTTAGAAAATCGAGCTTATTTCCAATATCGTGCCTTTTGCCTTCAATGGTCTGGGCTATCATGTTTTCCCTTTTCAGCAACAACTTCAGGGCGTCTGTAAGCTGAATTTCGTTCCCCTTGCCCCTCGGTGTATTCTCAAGGGCCTGGAAAATCTCGGGTGTAAGTATGTACCTGCCGGCAATAGCCAGGTTAGAAGGGGCCTTGCTTGCCTCGGGTTTTTCAATCAGTTCATTCAACTGCATAAGCTTATCGCTTATTTTATCACCGCCCACTATGCCATATCTCGAGACTTTATCTTTTGGCACCGTTTCAACGGCAATCACTGTTTGTTTATATTGCTCGAAGGTATCAATAAGCTGTTGGGTGACCGGAATAACCGAGTCAATAATGGTGTCGCCGAGCAACACGGCAAAAGGTTCCGAACCGCAGTGAAAACGGGCATGATAGATCGCGTCACCAAGGCCATTCAATTCTTTTTGCCTGATAAAATGAATATTGGCCATGTTTTCGATATGCTTCATGTGCATGTATATCTCTTCATCCTCCTTCTCCTGGATTTTAGATTCAAGTTCTATATTACGGTCGAAATGGTCTTCAATAGACCTTTTACCTTTTCCCGAAATTATAAGTATGTCTTCGATTCCTGAGTCAACACACTCCTGTACAACATATTGTATCACCGGGGTGTCAATAATCGGAAGCATCTCTTTGGGTTGTGCCTTGGTTGCGGGCAGAAACCTTGTGCCAAGGCCTGCAGCGGGAATAACAGCTTTCTTGATCATTTTTACAGTATGTATGGTTTGATTACTCTTGCATTAATTTTATTTAGTGTAACGATGAGTTTGCGCAGCATTTCATCATCGTTGTACATGCCGATAATTGCGCCGCCCGAGCCCGAAAATTTGGCAGAGGCCCCGCAGCTTCTTGCTGCCTGCACCATCTGGATATTACTTTCGGAAATATTCATGATTTTACACCTGAGGTCGAAATTACGGTCAATAAGGGTATGTAACAATTCATAATCTTTATTTGCAATGGCTTTTTTGCCCTGCTCCGCGAGACCGGCAATTTCGGCGAGGGTATCGTGTACCTCCTGGTCGCCGGCATCGTACCGCTGCCTGATCGTATTCAGTACCTTACCCGATACCTTTCCGAGTTGTGTTTTATAGGCGAGGTAAAGCTTTGGCAATTTATGGGCATCCAGTCTTTCGTATATTCCATGCTGGTTTTTCTCAAGGTAAGATTTATTGAAATCCATGTAAACACAACCTTCATATACCTGGATTACGCGGTCCTGTAATCCCGCATTAATGCCCAGTTCTTCGGTCTCGACCGAAAGGATTAGCGAAGGCAGGATTTCCAATGGAATCTCTACATTGTTAAACTTCATCAAAGACCTGATTGTAGCGGTAACAATCGCGCTTGAACCGGCCAGCCCCACCTGCCGTGGTATGGATGACTGAAAACGAATAGTGAAGTTTTTATTGTTAAGCTTTATGCCGTTGGCACCGCAATACTCGTAAAACTTTTTAATAGTGGCTTTAATCAAACGGTCGCCCCCGTAATATCCGGTTAAGTTCACTGTTTCAACCAACTGATGAATATTCCTGAAACGGTTCCGGTCCTCATCTTGCTGTTCAATAACCAGTTCGGGTGTTTCGTAAAGGGTAACGATAGTGCCGAAATTTCTTATAATGATGGATATGGTCTTCCCATAATAACCGTCAGACGGATTACCTAACAGTCCTGCACGGGCATAGGCCCTCGATTCAATTATCATATCAGTTAAAAAAACTTTTGTCGCTAAGTTAAGCTATTCAATGTATTATCCAAAAAACCTTTTTAATAAAAAATGAACCGGTAACAGAACCGCCCTACTTTTTTGCCTTAAACAGATAAAATTACTAATTTTAACACTTTTCATAAAAACCCAGCACATTGTCCGGAGAACTCGACATAATCATCAGAAAGCTTCAGTCAGGAGACGAAAATTTTTATAAATCAGTATTTTACGATTATTATGCAAGGCTGACCTTTTTTGCAAACAAATATGTACACGATCTTGAAATTGCAAGGGAAATAGTACAGGATTTATTTGTCAAGCTTTACGAACGCAGGTTTAACCTTCATATTGAAACCAATTTCAAATCTTACCTTTACCGGTCGGTGTATAATAGTTGTATTAATCATATTAACCAGGTTGCCGTGAGGGAACACCATCACCAGGTGATAAAAAACCAGAGTGAAGAACAATATACCTTTTCTGAAGAGGAAATGAACGTTTCTGAACTGGAACATAAAATTTATACCGAAATTGAAAAATTACCAGGGCAATGCAGGAAAATTTTTAAAATGAACAGGTTTGATGGCATGACCAACAGCGACATTGCAGAAACGCTAAACCTCTCGAAAAGAACAGTCGAAACCCAGATTAGCAAAGCGCTGAAGATATTGCGCGGTAATATTTATCCAAAGATGCTTGTTTTGGCTTGTTTTTTAATGGCTTTATAAAATACGTGTTTAAATCTACTTAAATGTCTTATAAACGAACATCAAAAACTTCTCAAATGGATTTTGAAAAAATTGTAAGATTTCTTTCCAACGAGTTAAGTGATAAAGAGAAAGATGATTTTCTATCCGATGAAGAATCGGGAAATGTTACCGGGAGAGAATTTGAGCAGGTAAGAAAAATATGGGAAACCTCTTCAGCACTCAAAAAATATAAAATGCTGGATACCGTTGCCGACTGGGCAACAGTAAGTTCACGGCTTAAACCCCGGCTTAAACAACGTACCAGAAAACTGCCGCTCACAACCATGCTTTATCGTGCGGCAATAATCATTATTATTGCTGCAGGACTGGCATTTGGATTGCATAAGGTCACCTCTTTGATGTCAGGGCACGAATCCATAGTAGTAACCACCGATGCCAACAGTCGTGAAGTAACGCTGCCTGACGGATCTTTGATTACCTTAAATAAAAACTCTGCATTACGTTACAATAACAGGTTCAATAAGAACAACCGTGAACTGTTTTTCAGCGGGGAAGCTTTTTTTGATGTATCAAAAAACGCCAGCCTGCCTTTTGTCATCAGAACAGGCAATACCACCATCCAGGTTCTGGGTACCAGTTTCAATGTAAAAGAAGACACATGTGCACTAAAGGTTACAGTGGTTTCGGGCAGGGTTTCGGTCTATGAAACAAAAAACAGGAAAAACCAGGTACAGCTTATCAGAAACCAGACTGCTTCTTTCGAGTATGCAACCAAAAAAATAATTTATGGTGAAAACAGCGACCTGAATTTTCTTTCCTGGAAAACAGGACGGTTCGAGTTCTTTAAAACACCCACAGCGGATGTTTTAAGCACCCTGGCAAATTATTTTGATAAAAAACTTATTCTGAATATCAACCTGAAGGACAGCATTACAGGGGTATTTGAGAACCAACCCCTGAATGAAATCCTGAAAGAAATAGAAATGACAACAGCGATAAAAATTGAGCATGGACAAGACTATATAATTGTAAGAAAATAACTAAATTAGTGTTCTCTCTGCTTAACTAAACCGAAAACCTTAACTCATGGGGCAAATCTTTGCAAGATATCTGCTTTTACTGGTGTTCTTATTGCCACCATGCCTTACATCAGCCCAAAAAACACTTCTCGATAAAAAGGTTAAGATTTCGCAAAAATCGGGTACTGTGGAAACCCTGCTCAACGAGCTAAGTTCCCGTGGCGGTTTTACTTTTACATACAGTTCCAGGATACATCTCTCGAAAAAAGTCACACTCACCGGCAACAAACTTACTGTTAGGGATTACCTCGACCAGATGTTTGCAGATGAAAATGTAAAGTATTATGCCAAAAACGATAAGGTGCTTCTCATCCCGTCCACTTTCCAGGGCAATCAAAAAAACTACCGCATCAGAGGAAAGATTATTGACGCACAATCGAGAGAACCCGTGCAGTTTGCCAATATTTTTTTAATGGACCGTAGTGTTGGCACCATCTCAAATGCTGAAGGAAATTTTGCACTCAACCTTAAAAAGATACATTCCACCGATACAATTTGTATTACATTTATTGGTTACCAGGCAGAAAAAATTCCGATCGCACTGGCAGATTCGTTTGGTATTGATATTGCCCTTAAGCCAGAGGAACATGAAATCAAAGAAGTATGGGTAAAACCCGTGAAACCTTTGGAAATAATAGAAAAAGCCCTGGAAAACATTTCACATAACTACGATGTTACACCTTCGCTCCTAACGGCTTTTTTCAGGGAATCAACCCGTCAGGATAACCGTTATATTGCATTGTCTGAAGCGATGGTTAAAGTCTATAAGGAATCTTACCTTTCCCCGCGTGCCGATCAGGTTAAAATAGAAAAGGGCCGGAAAGGCTCAAATGTTAAGTCGCAGGAATACATCAATTACATCGTACAGGGAGGATTGTATAACAATTTCAAACTGGATGTAATAAAAAACGGTGTGAGTTTTCTTGATAAAGAAAATTTTGAGTTTTATGACTATCACCTCGATGCCATATCAAAATACCGTGGCACACCGGTTTATATTATCAGGTTCGACCAGCGGGACGGCGTTCAGTTTCCGATGTATAAAGGCAGCCTATTTATTGATAAAGAATCGTATGCAATCGTTAAGGCAGAATTCGAGATAAGTCCCAAAGGCATTGGTTATGCGCATAATATGTACGTGGTAAAAAGCCCGCTTGACCTGAAAGTTAAAACATTGTTTGCAAAATACTATGTAAACTATCGCAAGATTAACGAAAAATGGAACCTTGACTATGTTCGCAGCGAAGTGGGAATTTTTGTGAAACGTAATATCAACAAACGCAAAAACAGGCGTGACCTTTCAGCCACCTTCACGTCGGTATCTGAATTTGTAATCACAGAGAAAGTCAGCCACCCGGTACAGCGGTTTAAGGCAGATGAAATATCCAAACCCAATGATATCCTCGTGAAACAACTTGCAGATACAGATGAAAACTTTTGGGGCGAGGAGAATATCATCCTGCCCGATGAACCTTTACTTGAAACCATACTGAAGCTTAATAAAAAGCCGGGGCCCGATATCATACCTGTTGCTCCTGTGGCAAGGACCCAGGAACAGTAATTTTCAATTTCATGAAATATTTTATTTCAACATTTCTGCTGGTTATACTCATATCAGGTCAAAAAAATGAGACCGGCTTACCGGAAGTGCTCGTTGAAAATGCAGAAAAATATAACAGGGCTTTCCCTTCGGAACATGTATACCTAATTACCGACAAAACATTTTATAAGCCGGGCGAAGAGCTCTGGTTCAGGGCAATAGCCGAAAATACGCTCAACGGCAAAGAATTAGGCAGCGACCTGAACATTAAACTTTTGGATGTTTTTGGCAAACAAGTGCTAAACCTGCGTTACCCTTTGATTGATAATGAATCGAAAGGCTACCTGATGCTGCCGGCATACCTTACCGAGGGAAAATACCGGCTGATTGGTTACACGGGCTGGATGAAAAACCTGCCAGTGAACAGTGCATTCTGCCGGGAAATTATTATCAGCAAAAATATTGACCGACATTTTAACCTTTCTGTATCGTTTCCCGAGTATCTTTACTACCCCGGAAGCGATATAATGGCCAGTGTAAAACTCTCATCTCCTGACAAAAATCCTTTGCCCAATACAAAATTTTCATTTATATGCCGTTCACAAAAAAGGATTATTTATCACGGGCGATCTCAAACCGATGAAAACGGTAATTGCAGTATAAGTTTTGAACTTCCCCCTGAAACAGATTCCGATCTGTTATGGATAGAGTTTACTGTAAAACATAAAAAGAAATCAGAAACATTTGTTGAACTCCTGCCGGTTAGAAGAAAAAATATTGAAATTCAGTTTCTCCCCGAAGGCGGAAAACTCATTGCAGGATATGAGAACAAGGTAGCCTTCAAAGCAATAGACAGTTATGGCTTCCCGGTAGATATCGAAGGTTTCCTGATGGATGAGACCGGTAAGCAGATTAACAGGGTTCGCAGCAGCTATTTGGGCCTGGGAGTGTTCACATTCAAGCCCGGGAATCATCGTTACAGGTTCCGGATCATTAAACCGGTAACCGAAAATGTATTCTATCCCCTGCCTGAAGTATCTTCAGGTGAAATTCTTTTGAATTATTCCGGAAATAATAAGGAAGATATCTCATTTTTATTACAAACTGCCGATGATAAAAACTTAACCAAAGCAACCATTGTGCTTGAGCAAAACGGCAAAATCGTTTGGGCTGCTGGTACCGAATTTTCAGGTTCTCAGCGCATCAAGGCACCTTTGGGATTATTTACAGAAGGCATCATAAAATGCACCCTTCTTGATGATTCGGCAAATATTATTGCTTCAAGGAATATTGCTGCACCAGCACAAAAACCTGAAAAAACATTAGAGGTTAATCTTCTGAAAGACACCTATGGGAAAAAAGAAAAGGTATTTATTGAACTGAAAAACCCTTCAGCATTAAATATTTCCACAACAATATCTGTATGCAAAAGCAATCGGATCAGCAGTTCGGAGATTTCGTTGCAAGATTATCTTCATTATTATATCTGGCTAAAAGAGGCGAAACCCGCATATTTCAGTCAATCTTTAACCGATGAAAATTTAGACCTGATTATGCTCACACATACCGTGAAATCTCTTCCCCTGTCTGGATTATACAATTACGGCTATAAATATTCACTGCCCTATTACAACCAGGATGGCATCACCGGCCAGGTTGTTGACAAGAAGAACAACCCACTGGAAAATGCAAAAGTGAAAATCATTCATACCCCTGATCTGCGCATATTTCAGGCATCCTCAGATGTAAGGGGCATTTTCAATGTAAAATTCGATAACAGGATAATCAATTACGACCTGCTCAATGTTGCCATTGCTGATGAAACCGGCAGGTCAATTGAAAACTACAGCATCTATGATCTTTATTCAGAGAATATTACTACTAACTCATATACAAACAAAGAAGAATGGCAATTTGAACAATTACTGGACCTTATAAAGTACAAAAATCCATTGCTCTTATATTCAGGTAAATATAGTCACGGTAAAGAAAAGAGAAAAAAAGCGTATACAGGAAAAGGCTATAATTATAAAAAATATTCGCTCTATCAAAGTGTTGCAGATATTATATCTGAAATGAAAAGTTACAAGCTGGTAAACGGCGAAATTGTTTTCATCGGTCATGAAAATTCTGCCGGCACCCAGCATGGTGCGCTGATAGTTGTTGACGGTATTGCACTCGGTACCAGTGCAGATATTCTCAACAGCATTTCACCGAAAGATATAAGGGATATTTCTATTTCAACATCACCCGCTGATATTCAGCGTTATTCTGCGCGTAACAGTATGGGCGTTATTGAGCTCTTTACTTTAAGGAGCGATGAAAGCACAAGCCTTGGGACTATGCACGAAATTCAGAAAGATATTCTCATGCTCGATCATGAATTTTACAGCCCCGATTATTCCATTGATAATATTCCCGGTTTTGACAGCAGGACAACGTTACTCTGGAAACCGGAACTCAATCTTGCATCAAATTCAACAGAAAATATTTCTTTTTACACTTCCGATATACAAGGCAGTTACATTTGCACATTTACGGTAATGGACAGCAAGGGAAACCGGTTTACCAAAAACATTACATTTACTGTAAAATAACCGGTTTTTATACCGAAAGAACTCAGGTTTGTAAAAAATTTAAACCTGGTTCTTCCGCGTATAACTGGTTCTAAACATTTTTGCAATTGCAAACCTGTTAAGAACCAGTACAAATGCATAAAGTTTCAATTGTAAAATGTAAGTTTTTTTCAAACCAGCGAAATACCAATCATTAATAAGCATAAAAATTCTATCGTGGTGAGGGTCCCCCCGGTCCTTAAAAACAATCACTACTGACCGACTAAAATATTTTTCAAATTATAAATCCTCTGAAATAAAAAGGTTTAATGATATTACGCCACCTACGGGGCTCAAATTATCATCATGAAATTATGCTATAAATATTTCGCCTCTAACGAGGCTGAAAATAAGTACCGTAGGCACAAAATATTTATAGAACAGGCAATTGTATATTTATTTCACAGTGCCGTAGGCACGAAATATAAACATTATTAAATTTAATCGGACA